>JBPCLN010000071.1:0-2947 GCA_051003235.1 Chloroflexota bacterium
TAGAGAGAGGAGAAATAGCCATGTCACTCGAGCACACCCTGCCCCTCCCCTGCCGCCGTCAGTTGCTCGGTCGGACCGGCGAGGGGTATCGCCTCTGGCAAACGGAGGAGGCGGAGGCGCGTTGGGCGACCTCGAACACCGCCCTGCTGTTATGCGACGTATGGAACCGCCACACCTGCCCGGCGGCGGAGACGCGGCTGGAACAGTTGGTGCCGCGCATGGCGGAGGTCGTGACGGCATTGCGGTCGATGGGCGTGCAGATTGTCCACGCCCCTTCCGACACCATGCCCTTCTATGCCGGCACCCCAGCGCGCGAGCGGGTGCTCGCCGCACCCAGGATCGAGCCGCCGGCAAACATTCCCCACGAGGACCCGCCCCTCCCCGTCGACTCCACTGGCGGCGGCTGCGACGCCGACCGGGAGGAACCCCACCCGCCGTGGCCCTGGACCCGCGAGCATCCGGGCATCCGGATCGACGAGACGGTCGACGTCGTCTCCGATAACGGGCGCGACCTCTACGCCTACTATCAGCAGCGCGGTATCCGGCAGGTCCTGATCATGGGTGTCCACACCAATATGTGTGTCCTCAATCGCACATTCGCCATCAAGCGACTGGTGCGCTGGGGCGTCGATGTCGCTTTGATCCGCGACCTCACCGATGCAATGTACGATCCGGCCCGCCCCCCGTACGTGAGTCACGAGGAAGGCGTGCGTCTGATCGTCGAGTATATCGAGAAGTTTTGGTGCCCGACGGTGACCAGCACCGAGGTCCTGGGGGCGGTGGCGCGTTCATAGCGTCCCGCCCCTCCATCAGTACGCCGGAGCGGTGCCGGAGCAGGCGCACTGGTTCACGAGTTGCTGGAGGGGTCCCTTGATGCTCTGCAGGGTGGTGCGAACGTCCGCGCCGCCCGGAATCTGCTTGGACAGAGCCGGCTCGATGGTCGCCCGCACGAAGGCGTCGGCGCCGGGGAGCAGGAAGATGGGGTCCGTCGGTTGCGCGGTGGCGAGGGCGTCGGTGAGGACCTGCGGCCGCGCATCGGGCTGGCCGGAGTAATAGTCCTTGGCCCACTTGACGGCGTCGGCGACGACCACCGGCATGAAGCCGAAGGTGTTGGCGTAGAGGGAGGCGTTGTCCATCCACTTCAGGAAGGTCCAGGTGGCGTCAACGTGACGGGAGGTCTTGGCGATGTTGCCTTCTTCCGGATTGTAGGCATAGGTGGAGCGCGTCGCCTTGGGCCAGGGCGCGAAGCCCCAATTGACTTTGGCGTCGCGATAGGTGGCGAACTCCCACCCACCGACGGTCGTCATCCCCACCGTGCCACCGAGAAAGCCCTTCGTCCCAGATGGACCCGTGAGACCGTAGAAGCCGGGCATCACCTTGTATTGCTTGGAGAGGTCAAAAAAGCTGGTGTAGGTTTGGACCATCGCCTCGCTATCACAGGTAGCTTGATCGAGGCGTGGGGAGACCCAGTTCCCCGCCCAGAGCACCGGCAGGTGCACGTTATAGGCCATGCTGCCGACGCCGGTCTGGGTCAAGGCGGTGTTGTTACCGCTGACCACCGTGAGCTTGCGCGCCGCTTCCACGAACGTTTCCCAGGTCCAGTTGGGATCGCCCCACGTCGTAGGAGGCTCCGGCACCGCGGCTTTGCGGAAGAGATCGCGGTTGTAGGCCAGCGCCATTGATTCCGCCTGCATGGAGAGCGGAATGCCGTACACCTTGCCGCCCAGGGTGGACTCGTAGGTGTACGGCGCCTGGGGATACTTGCTGGTGTCGAATTTGTCCTGGGCCAACAAAGGACTGATGTCGGTGAAGATCCCCTGGCGCGCGAGGTCGGCCGCCGCCCTGGTCACCAGGAAGAGATCAGGGGAGGTGCCGCCGGCCGTGAGGGTGATGTACTTCTCGATGGCGTCAATAATGCCGCCCGGTCCGATCGTGGCTTCCACCGAGATATCCGGGTGCAACTGCTGGAAGGCCGGCAGGAACTTCTGCTCGATCACTTTCGGGTCCTGGTCGTTAGAGTTGATATACCAGGTGATGTTTGTCGCGGCCTTCTTGCCGGCACTCAAGACCTGCGGCGTTGCCGTCGGCTTCGGCGCGGCACTGGCGGCGGCACTACTGGCCGCCGAACTGGTTGTTGCAATGGTGGACGATGCTGCTGAGGTGGCCGGCGCTGTGGTGGAAGCGATCGTTGGTGCAGCCTGGGTCGTTGTGGTGGCGCCGGCCGGAGACTGGGCTGCTGTCGATGATGCGGCGGAGGCCGCGGTCGTCGAAACCGTGACCGCGGCGCCGCCACAGGCGCTGAGCGCCAGGCCGGCTGCGCCGGCGCCGAGCGCGATGAGGAAACCCCGCCGTGTACGAACGTCACGCATACCGGAATACTCCTTCTCTGCTGTCACCCCATCGTTCCGAAACGGCGCTTGCGTGGCCACCGGGCGGTCACTACGCCCTTGTCGCCGCCTGCTGGTTGAGGTACAACGAGTCTAACGACATGTCTTGTCAAGAGCAAGGGGTGCTCTGGGACCGCCATCGGAGGAAGAAGCATGCGCAGCATCGTCGTGACCGGCCCGCTCGATTGCCGGCTGACCGAGGAAGAGGAACCGGCGCTCGGCCCCGGCAAGGTGAAAGTGCACGTTCGCTCCTCGTCGGTCGTGATGGAGAATGTGGGGCTGTACACCGGCGTCGACCCGCGTCTACGCCAGGCCGGCAACCCGCTCTACTGCGGCTACCCGCAGTATCAGGCGGGGGAAGTCATTGCCGAAGTGGTTGAGGTAGCGCCGGACGTCCAGGGCGTGCAGGTGGGCGACCGCTTCGCGTCCTATACGTCGTACCGGGAGGTGCAGACGATCGCTCCAGATGCTTGGACGCGGGTGCCGGCGGGCGTCGCCCCGGAGGCGGCCATCTCCATGGCCTTCGCCGGCACCACCTTGCACGCCGTCCGGCGGGCGCG
>JBPCLN010000072.1:0-6074 GCA_051003235.1 Chloroflexota bacterium
ACGAAGTAGCAGGCCAGCGTCGACGGGGCGCCCGTTGACAATTGTCACCCCAAACTGCTGATCGCCCTCACTATTGCCGACGCTCCGGCCACCCTATGCTGCTGCCATACCCGCTGTGGCAGCGGAACGAGGAGAGATCACCATGGATCGCCAGGATCATCGCTCAGCCCAGCCGGCAGGAACGGCCTACGCCACCTACGGCGCTGCCGTCCTCTTCGCCGTCAGTCTGGCCCGCTTCTTTTTCATCCCCCGCCTCGGCTTGCCCGCTCAGTCAGTGCTCCTGGCCGAACTGAACGCGGGGCTCCTGCCGATTGCGGCCCACCTGCTGCTCTTCCCGTTGGTGGCGGCCCTGCCGGCGCCATCGTGGGCGCGAGCTGCCGGCTACGGCTGGCTCGTCATCGACATGGCGTCGGACATCATGGCCCTCAACAGCGTGCCCGATGCCACCTACCTGCCGCTACGCTATGGCGGACACGTTGCCGCCGCCCTCTGGATCGCTGCGGCCGGGTGGCAGGCGAAAGGGGCGCTGCGCATCGTCGGCCTGCTCCTGGCTATCAACCTTGGTGGCTATTCGTTGATCCCCCACGCCTCCTACCTGCTCCTGCTGCCCACCGGACCACTGCTCCCCATCTGGTTCGTCCTGGCCGGCCGCCGCCTCGCCCGCCCCTGTGCCGATCAGCCCTTGCCGCTTGGGCAACCAGATACGCTCACCGTCTAGCGTTCGATCTAGCACCGCCACCACTTCTGTAGCAACCATGGTGTTCGTGTGATCGGCCGACACCATGTCTGCCTCGTTATCTCTCTCCTTGCTTCACGAGCGCTGTCAGGGGAGGAGCAGATGGGCGGGCGAGCTAAGGCTTGATCGGCACTTGCGTTCCGGCGTAGGGGTTGCAGGAACCGTACTGCACGAACGAATCGTTGAGCAGCGTATTCAGCGATTTCAGCGTCGTGTCCATGGACGCCTGGCCGGTAAAGACTGGGGCAATTTCCTTGGCGTACTCATTGTAGGCGTCCAGCGTTCGGTACATCCGGAAGTGAATGCCGTAGGGATGCTTATAGGTGTCGGAGAAGACATTGATGTGGGCCGGCGGTGGGCTGGACGCGTAGGTGGGCTTCAGGGCGTTCAGGCTCGGTACCTCCACTTTATTCTGGGCGAAGTACGTCTGCACGTCGGTGCCGGCCAGCCATTTGAGAAAGTTGTACGCCAGGTCCGTCTGCTTGGAGGCGGCGGCGGCCTCGTTGGGATTACCGGACACGATCGGCACGCCGAACTCGCCCGGCTTCCGGCCGGGGAAGGGCGCGACGTCCCAGTCAAATTCCCCTTGCATCTGCTTAATGTTCTGCGCGACGTTGGCGGAGGCGCGGATATAGAGGGCGGTCTTTCCTTCCCGGAACGGATCCTTCACCCCGGCCTTGGTGAGCGCAGCGTTGTCGGCGGTGGTGAGGACGCACTGCTTCGTCCGAACCAGGTCGAGGACGTAATTATGGGCGGCAATAGATTCGGGCGAGTCGAGCGTAAACTGCATCTTCTCGAAATCGGCCCACTTGCCACCGAAGGTCCACACGAACATGCCGTTACTTTCGCTCATGCCCGTGTACCCCATCTGCAGACCCCATTGCGTCGCCTTGTTGTCGGAGCCACGCTTCGTCGTCTTGACGGCGATCTCCGCCATGTCGTCCAGCGTCCACTGGCCCTTGAGGTCATCCCATGGGTCTTTAGCGCCGGCCGCCCGGATGAGGGTCTTGTTGAAGTAGACCTGGCGGGGGTCGTTATCAAACGGCATTGCATAGTTCTTGCCGCACCAGGATTCCAGGCCAATGAGGCCGTAGTCATGGGCGAGGTCGATCTTATCGACCTTGAGCCGGCTACCGAGCTCGAGGAAGACGCCCTGATCGAACAGCTTGACATGGCCGAAGTTGTTCGCGTTCATCGTGTCGGGCGGGGTGTTGCTGGCGAACTCCACCGGTAGCTTGGCGACCCAGTCGGTGTAGTCGAAGACCTGCACGTCCAGCTTCGCGCCGTACTGCTGTTCAAATTTGGGGAAGAGGGGCTTTAGATTGGTCATCATCTCCGCCCACCAGGTCTGGTAGACCAGCGTGGGGGTGCCTTTGGCGACCGGCACCGCGGTCGCTGCGACCGACGCCGTAGCCTGAGCAGGGGATGTTGCGGCCGAACTGGTGTTTGCTGCCGCCGCCTGTGTGCTTGTAAGGGCGCTGGTGGTCGGAGCGGTGGCTGCCGAAATGGTTTGCGCTGCGGTTGTTGTCGCCGACAATGCCGCGGTGCCGCCGCAGGCGGCCAGAATGGAAAGGGCGGCGGTGGCGGCACTCCCCTGGCCGATCGTTAGGAGCAACTGTCGCCGGGAAAAAACACGAGGCTTCACGGTCTGATGTCCTTCCTGATCCTTCAACCTACAGCAGAGAGGCCCGATGCCGTTCGCCTCGCCTACTCGGAGTTAAGGAGGCCCCCGGGCGGATGTGGGACGGCTCGCCCCAAATTTGGGAGCGCCAAGAGTGAGCGGATCGGAACGGAAAGGTCGCTTGATAGTACCATAACGCGGGGCTCCTGCCGCTTGGGCAACCAGATACGCTCGCCGCCTACGGCGCAGCCACACGTCGGTCAGCGTTCCTCCTCCCCAACGCGGAGAGGAGGTCAGGAGGAGAGATCGGTCCCTGTGGAAGCTTCCGTCCGCCCGCCGGACCAATCTCGCACCGGGCGTCTGGCCCTCCGCGCCATGCAGTTGGTGTCGGTAGCCTGGCTCGGCGCGCTGATCGAGCCGCTCACGAACCTGGGCAAGATCCACATTCCGATTCTCCAGTATGTCGTCACCATTGTCGGCACGGTTATCTTCGTCGCGACGTACCTCTGGGTATCCTGGAGTGTCACTTGGACGCTGCCTCCCCCCACGCCACACGGCCGGGAGCGAACCACGGCGCTCTGGCAGCCGGTCGCCATCCTCGCGGCGCTCAGTGTTGTCTTCAGCCTCGGCTACGGCGGGAGCTGGCTCGAGCTGTTCATCTTCACCGGCGTGAGTGCTGGCTTCCGCCTGCCAACCTTCCAGGCAGCCTGGACGGTGGGTGGGCTCGTCGTCCTCGGCATGGCGTTGGCCCTGGCAACGACCGTCACCGCCGGCCAACTTGGCACGCCGGCCGACCTTGTGCGTCTCGGTCTGCTGATCGGCAGCCCCGGCTTTGCCGTCATGACGGTAGTCCACTCGGTGGCGACGGTGCGCGAACTGCGGGCCGCCCGCGCCGAGATCGCTCGTCTGGCCGTGGCTGACGAACGCCTGCGCTTCGCCCGCGACCTGCACGACCTGTTGGGTCGCAGCCTCTCCCTGATCGCCTTGAAGAGCGAACTGGCCGGTCAGTTGGCGCCGGTCGCGCCGGAACGTGCCATTGCGGAGATCCACGATGTGGAACAGGTGGCCCGAACGGCACTTCAGGAGGTTCGCGACGCCGTTGCCGGCTATCGCCAGCCGACGCTGGACGGTGAACTGCGCGCGGCGCGGGAAATCCTGGCCGCGGCCGGCATCGGCTTCAGTCACGACGATGCGCCACTGTCTCTACCTCCCGCTATGGAAGCGGTGCTGGCCTGGGCAGTGCGGGAAGGGGTGACCAACGTCATCCGGCACAGCCGCGCCCGTCATTGCAGCATTCGCCTGTCCCTGCGGCCGGCGGAAGCCGGCCTCACGATCACCGACGATGGCCGGGGCGATCAGGCAATCCCGCTCCCCTTGCCGCCCACCAACGGACACACGTCCGGCCATGGCCTGGCCGGCCTGGCGGAACGGGTTGCCGCGCTCGGCGGTTCCTGCCAGGCTGATCGGCAAGCCGGCGGCGGCTTTCGTCTGACCGTTTCTCTTCCCCTTGTCGGTGGCGACGGTGCCGAACACCTGCCGAACCCGGCTCGGCCGGTGGCGGAAGGCCAACGTGCATGATTCGGGTGCTGCTGGCAGAGGATCAGGCGATGCTGCGCGGCGCGCTGGCCGCCCTGCTCGGCCTAGCCGGCGATATCGAGGTTGTGGCGCAGGTGGCTCGGGCCGACGAGGTGGTGCCGGCGGCCCTCGCTGCCCGACCTGATATTGCCCTGCTGGACATCGAGATGCCGGGCGGCGACGGCATCAGCGCCGCCGCCGAGCTGCGTCGCCACCTGCCGGCCTGTAAGGTGCTGATCTTGACGACCTTTGGCCGCCCTGGCTACCTCCGTCGGGCTATGGAAAGTGGCGTCGTGGGCTTTCTCGTCAAGGATGCCCCCGCCGCGGAACTGGCGTCGGCGGTGCGCCGCGCCCTGGCCGGCGAGCGCATCATTGATCCCGTCCTGGCCACCGCTGCCCTCAGCGAAGGCAACAACCCGCTCACAGAACGCGAGCGCGAGGTGCTCACCGCCTCCGCCCACGGCGCCGGCATTGCCGAAATCGCCGATGCCCTATCCCTCTCCGAAGGCACCGTGCGTAACTACCTCTCCGAAGCAATCCAAAAACTCGCCGCCCGTAATCGAGTGGAAGCGGCACATATCGCCAAGGAGAAGGGATGGTTGTGAACGGGTTTCCTGAGGATCGGCGCCGGCGCTCCGTGCTATCCTGATCGTGGCGCGCCCATCGCGAGAGCGATGCCGGTACATGCAGCGGCGATGCAGGTCTGGGAACATCGGAGTAATTGACTGGAGGGCAAATGGCTGCCGAAGTCGCAACAAGCATGATACATCGACGCTTCACTGTGGACGACTATCACCATATGGCTGAGGTCGGCATTCTCAACGAAGACGATCGCGTGGAGCTCATTGATGGAGAGATCGTGGAGATGAGTCCGGCCGGAAGTCTTCATGCTGGATGCATTCGGGAATTCGTCCAGATATTTGAGGTGCATGTCGGTGACGATGCAATTGTTGACTCCCAGAACCCACTGCACATCGGGGAGTACACAGAGCCCGAACCGGATGTCGCGGTGCTCAAACCTCGGGACGATAAATACAAGCGATCGCACCCCACGGCCAAGGACGTGATCCTGCTGGTCGAGGTGGCGGATAGCTCCGTAGCCCGCGATCGTCTCCGGAAACTCCCGCTCTATGCCAAAGTAGGGATTGCCGAATGCTGGCTCGCCGACCTTCCAGGCCACGCCATCGAGCGCCACACCGACCCGAGAGATGGCGTCTACAACACCTCAGTGCGCGTTGGTCGGGGAGGCCTGCTTGAATCGACAGTGTTGCCGGGACTGGTCATCAAGGTAGACGATATTCTGGACTGATCAGGACCGATTGGATGCCTGCCTTATCACCTGTACCGACCTCGCTCCAACGCACGGGCCTCACTGCGTGTCGTCACTACCTTCGTGCTTCTGCCCGCCTTGGCTCTCCAGCAGCTTTCGTATCTCCAGGAGTTCCTCGACGGCTAGGAGATCCTTTGGTCGACCTACAGCACGTTTCATGGCAATGAGATCATCGAGATCAACGATATATATCCGCGCATGCTCCTCTAATGACGTCTCCATGGCACGCTGTAGAGCGTCGACATACGACGGAGCCCCTGGTACCGTAACCATGCAATCCAAGACGCCTATGGGTGTCACGAAGTGATGATTGCTCCACCGACCAAGGAGATCAGCGTCCACGCGACATGCGGCATCACGCGCAGCCATCTGCCAGGGTCGTAACCGTCGTGCTTCCATGGGCGTTGCGTCTATCGACATCCAAACCTTGGCGTCAAGCGCCCCGAGGGCGCCGGCTAATCGTTCTCGGTTCTCCCGAGACTCTTGGTAAAGGATGTCGAGATCGAAGGTCATTTGTTGACTGCCGTAAGCGATGGCTGCAATCCCACCGATTACTACGAAGTCCACCCCGTGCTCTGCGAGCATCAGCAACATCCGATCAGGTTCGAAGGAAGTCATCGTTGCGACTGTTGCGCCAGACCATGTCGGAGCTTCGTGGCGAGCCGCGCCCAGCCCGACACGCGACGGATGCGCTCGTATGGAGTAAGCGTCAGGTTGTAGCGTAGAGCGGAAATATTAATGCCGCTCGGCGTGACCTCCGGGGCATAGGGATTATGCTCGTAGGTTCCGTCCAGGCGCAAGTCTTCCCAGCG
>JBPCLN010000073.1:0-4950 GCA_051003235.1 Chloroflexota bacterium
CACGGCGTGTACACCACCCCCGGCGCCATGACCTCCCAGCCAGCCAGAAACCGCCGCACCTGCTCAAGCGACCGTGGGGTCAACGGCTGGTCTGTTCGGGTGTACAAACGCGCTTCCGGAGCGCCCATCGCCGGGCTTGGAGGATCCTCCGTCGCGTGGGAAAGCGCGAGGTAGCTTCCTGGGCACACCACCTCGCGCAGCGCCTCCAGTGTCGCAACGACCTCACCAGCGTCAGGAATGAAGTGCAGGACGGACACGGCCAGGACCGCCAGCGGCCGCTGCAGATCGAGCAAACGCTGCGTCGTCGGGTGACCCAGGATGGCCGCCGTATGCCGGAGATCGTCCTGGATCACGCCAGCCTGCGGACTGGCGCGCAGCGTCGCTTCGGCCAGCGCCACGGCGATCACATCCTTTTCGACGTAGACCACCCGAGCAGCGGGAAGGAGCCGCTGCGCCACTTCGTGCACGTTGCCCGCCCTCGGGATACCGGAACCCAAATCGAGAAACTGGTCGATGCCGCGTTCGATGAGAACGGTCACCACCCGGCGCAGGAACCGGCGATTCGCCCGGGCGGCCAGCGGCGCGTTCGGGTGGCGCGCGATGACGCGCTCCGCCAACTGCCGATCCACAGCGAAGTTGGTGAAGCCACCCAGGTAATAGTCGTACATCCGGGCGGGGCTGGGGACGTCCTCTGGATGGTCGCTCACGGTCCCCCTTCCAGATGCGCCGACCAGCCAATGGTACAGCACCAGCGGGCCGAACTGCCGGCGCCGAGTGGACGGAAGGCGACGCTGCGCTGGTCTTTCCACACCTTGGCTCCTTGCTGCTAGCGGATGCACCCACTGAGACGCGTCGGGGCACACTGCTGCTCGCACGGCTGCCCGGCAGGTGTCACCGCTCGCCGAACAAATGGCTGGCGTCTTGCAGCGGCAGTTCTGCCGAATCGTTTCTTTAGACTCCGTGCTCCTCCAGCAGCAGGCGGAGCGCGTTCTTGAGGTGCACCAGCTGCGCCAGCAACTCGGCGTCGTCCTCCGGGTCCAGCGCCTTGAAGGTGGCGATGTAGTCGTCAGGATCACCTCCCGGCGGCCTGCCGCAAATCTGATCATGCAGGTGCAGGAAACGGGCGCGGACCGGCGGTGGAAGCGTCTCCGGTCGCAACGTCACCAGATAGCGCTTCCAGGCCAGCACCAGCCGCTCGTGGGCATCGCCCGTCCCCCGCGCCGCCATATCCACGGCTTGAGCGAAGGCCCGGGCTGCCTGCCGCAGTTCAGCCGTCGTCATCACGCCTCCTCGTTCGCTCATCGCCGCCGGCGCCAGCTCCACCGCCTGATCTTGCATCGTGATGGCCTATGGTGTGTACAGGGGGGACGCCATGGTGCAGCGGCTCATGCACGTCTGCTCTTCCACGACGCACGTTCAGCACGTGACCACTGCCATCCTCGGTCGACCGCGCATCGGTGCCGTCGACGATCGCTGATCTTTCATCTTGAAAGGGTAGCCCTTCGTCATCCTGGCCGTCCCGGCGCTCCCCTTGCTCGAGCACGCTGCCACAGGCCAGGCATGCGCATGTCCAGCGTGTGACGGTGCCGGCGTTCGGATGCTCGGGGCAACCGCCTCGGCTCCCGCCCCACGTCTTCGGCCTGGGCTGCTCCTCCGTGGTCACCGGCCGCTCCGGCGCAAGCGTCGTCAGCTCCTGCAGCGCCTCTGTTGCCGGACGCACGAAGCGCAGATATTGCTCCGACTGCATCCGGGACGTGATCTCTCCCGTCTCCCGGTTCGCCACTTCCACCCAGCGACGATCAATCCGTTTCTCTACCACCCCGGCACTCTCCAGCACGCCGATGTGGACGCTCGCCCGTTGCGCCGAGCAGCCCGCCTGCTCCGCCACCGTCCCCAGCGGCACCCGCACGAAGCCGTCCGGTTCCTCCGCGTGGCTCTGCTGCGCCGCCACGGCGATGAACACGGCCAACGCCACCTGCCGCTCGCCCGCCGTCAGGCTGCGGTTCTGGAGCACCTGCAGGAACGCCCGGTGCCGTTCCCAGAGCGCCCCCAGTTCCTCCCGCAGCCGGCGATTCTCTGCTTCCAGTCGGGCGATCGTGGCCGGTGGTTCCATCTGGGCGTCTGGCGGGTCAACCGGTGCCGTCGTGGTTGCCGCCACGGCGCGCCCGGCGATCCGCCGGTACTCCAGTTGGCCACCATCCCGCCGATCGGTGTACTTGTGCCAGCCGAGGGCACCGTCCCGCTCGGCGAGCGCCGCGGTAATCGTGCGCGTCGTGGCGCCGGCGCGGGCGAGGAGGCAGGCCAGCGCGTACAGCGCGCGGGAACGGTCCACGTCGCCGCTCTCCTTGCGGACCAGCCGCTCCCCCCGCCACGCAGCAAGGCCCGCAGCGTCGAGACGCACCGGCGGCTCGTCCTCGTCAACGTCGGCGGGGGCGACGATGGCCGAGCCGATCTCCCCGGCTTCACGTCCGAGGTGCCGGGCGTGCAGGTCCCGCAGCTCGAAGTCGCGCTCTTCCACCGTCGCCGCCGTCCCCTCGACGTGGCGCCCCGTGACAGTGAGGAAGCGGGCGTCGTCGTACATCTCCAGGTCGCCCACCTTGCGCCGGCCCGGCGGCAGGCCACCGAAGGCGAAGAGCCGTAGGCCGCACCCGGAGGGACTGCGCTCGGTGTAGCTGTCCAGCTCGGCGATGATGTCTCGGGCCCACGGCGCGATGCCGCCGGCGGCGTCGATGCAATCGTCCAGATCGACCCCGACCAGCGAGTCCTCCCCGGTGAGCACGATGCCGATGCCGTCCAGCCGGTAGCGGCGCATGGCGATCACCGCCTGCTCGAAGCTGCCCCAGGCAGCCGGGTCGTGGGCGTCGCCGACACTGCCGGTATGCGGACTGCAGGGCAGCTTGTCCAGCTTGCCGTTGGCCTTGGGCCGGGCCTTCCAGCAGACCCAACGGGCGATGGCGCGAAGTTCCGCCGGCACGGCGTCCGGGAGCGGGCGGAGGAGGGTCGGCGCTGGGTCTGCCGGCGGCGCGCTCGGGCGAACGGTGGTGATCGAGTCCATTGGAATACCTCCAGATCGGCAAAGGGCGGTCAGGGGAGGCTCCCAGGGCTGGGCGTGCGCACCAAATAGCCGTCGGCAACGCGGTGGCGCGCTTGCCTTGACCGGCGAGATATGCGACACTGGAGGACCAAGCGCAAGGTCCCAGTGCCCTGGGAGCGCAAGCGGTCACGAGGTCTAGTCGTGGCCGCTTCGTCGTCCTCAGGCCATCGTTCGTCACTTCCTTTCGTCGTGGGTGGCTGTCGAAATTCCCGCCCGCAGGCGGGACGGTCAAAGCCCGGCCGGCTAGTCCCGCCCGGCCAGATGGCGCGGCCCGCCCACCGGCGGTGCTTGCGGCGCCCGCAGCGGCTCACCCGCCGCCGCCGGCGCTGGCGCAGCAACCCCCTGCGCCGGCCCCAGGCCCCCCTGCAGCGCCGTCACCGGCTCCGCCGTCCACCACTGCTTCTTCACCCGGGCCGGCCGGCGGTTGCCGATCAGCACCAGCAGCTCGTCCTCGCCGAGGCGCCGCACCTCGTCCGCCGTCAAGAGCGGCCGCCGCACCTGCTGCTCCGTCCAGCGGTCCTCGCTGCCGCGCTGCTGGTGTTGCACCGTCTGCTCCCCCAATGCCCGGCTGATCTCCTCCGCGCCGCTGTAGTCCAAGCCGTGCATGACGATCTTGGTCGCGCAGTTCATGCGGATCGTCTCCGCCCCGTGCCGGCCGTAGAGGGTGTCCAGTTGGCTGAGGGCCTGCACGCCCAACACCAGCGCAATGCCCCGGCCCCGTGCCACGCTGATCGTCGTCGGGAAGTTGGGCAAGACGCCCAGGTTGGCGAACTCATCCAGCAAGAAGAGGATCGGCGTCTCCAGCTTGCCGCGCCCCAGTTGCTCCAGCAACACCGTGAAGAAGATGCTGGACAGCGGTTGGAGGAGGGCGACGTCCTGCTCATGCAGCACCCAGTAGACGCCGATGGGCTGGCGGGTCAGCGCCGTGAAGTCGGGCGCCACGAGCTCGGCGCTGGTGAAGCGCTGCACGGCCGGCTCTTTCAGCCAGGCCAGGCGGTTGGAGACGGCGAGCACGATGCTGGCGAGCATCTCGACCTTGATATCCTCCAGGGCCGCTGCACACTGGCGGGCGCCGGCCGCCCGGCTGGCGGCGAACGTTGCCAGCAGTTTGCGCGGCTCTGCTTTTAGGACGTTGTATGCGGTGATGTGCGTCGGCAGCGTCAGCGTGGCCGCATGCGCGAAGAGGGCGCTGCACACCTGGGCCTCGGCCAGGGTCCAGAACTGGTCGCCGGTGTTCCCCTGGCGGTCGGTCTGCATGGCCGCCCGGGCCAGCAGATCGCAGAGGCGAGGGTCAGTACACAGCGGGATCCAGTTGAAGCAGCGGCTCCTCTCCGGCTCTCTCGGTGCAAAGCGCCAGGGGTGCTGGTGCTCGCCGCTGGTGTATTCCCACAGCTCGCCCTTGGGGTCGGTCACGATGAACGATCCTTCCGCGCGAGCACAGTTCGGCATCACCTCAGCCCGGCTCTTGCCGGCGCCGGAGGGGCCCGTGATGAGCGTGTTGTGGGTGGTCAAGGTCGGCGGGATGACGAGCTGCTGCCGCCCAAAGCCACCTACCAGGAAGCCGCCCGGCGCCGGCTGCCGGCCCCATTGCAAGAGGCCCTTGAGGTCCCGCCGCACAGCCCAGGTCGCCGTGCCATGCAGCCCCTGGCTGGCCGCTGGATACCGCTTCCTGATGAGGGTGAGCACCCAGATGAAGGCGGCCAGCGTGATGTGATTCGCCGCGTCCTGACCGGCTGGGAAGTGCCAGCCCGACAGCATGGAGTAATAGGCCGTCACCACTACCAGCGCCGTGAACGTCCCCCAGCGCATGAAGGTCAACAGGTTCATGCGTCGCCTACCTCTCTCGTATTCGCTCA
>JBPCLN010000074.1:0-14286 GCA_051003235.1 Chloroflexota bacterium
GGTCACTCACGCGTTACTCACCCGTCCGCCGCTAACACACACCCGAAAGCATGCGCCCGCTCGACTTGCATGTATTACGCACGCCGCCAGCGTTCGTCCTGAGCCAGGATCAAACTCTCCGTTCATATCCAGCAATTCAGCTCCCGCTCTACTGCCAGACGCATTGTCCAGTTAATTGACGGTGGCGATGTGCCACCGAGATCAACACTCGGTCACATCCTTGCCACGCACAGCCCCTCACCAGGGCTGCTCAAACATTCCACTCTTCAGTTGTCAAGGTGCTTGCCCGCCCTTTCAGGCGGACATTTACTGTACCACTCGCGCCTACCGCCGTCAAGCACACGTCGTTCTTGCCGGGCAGCACATGGTGTGGCACAGAGCACGTAGTCTAGCGTCGGGCGACCGAGCAGTCAACAAGGAAGCAGTGATGTCGGATCGCCCTGCCCGTGCACCTGCCGCTAAAGCAGCAGGTGGGCCTGCGATGCGCAACGTCCGGTTGCTCCGCCTCCTCATCCCCTGGTATACTGGCGCGCATTGCGATACGGTGTCGTGTCGCGGGTAGTGTTGCCCTGCCAGCGCGTCATTGCCGGACGTGTATGGGAGGGCTTTTTGCTGCCTTTCTTTGTCACCCGCCCGATTGTAGGGTGCAGCAGGTTGGGAGGATTGGAACGTTTGGACGCCAAGGAAGCGATTGATCACGGGGCACAACGCGGCGCGAAAATGGTCGATATGCGCTTCGTGGATATGCCTGGTACCTGGCAGCATTTCACCGTGCCGTTCGGCGAACTCACGGAGGACGTCTTCAAGGCCGGTGTCGGCTTCGACGGGTCGAGCATCCGCGGCTTCCAGGCGATTCACGAAAGCGATATGTTGCTGATCCCGGACCCGAATACCGCCTTGATGGACCCGTTCACCGAGCAGCCGACACTCAATCTCGTCTGCAATGTCGTGGAGCCAGGTAGCTACCGCGCCTATTCGCGCGATCCACGTTATGTCGCCCAGAAGGCCGAGAAGTACCTGCAAGACAGTGGCATCGGGGACGCCGCCTACTTCGGACCAGAGGCGGAGTTCTTCCTCTTCGATGACGTGAAATACCAATCGGAGCAACATATCCAGTACTACGAAGTGGATTCGGTCGAGGGCAACTGGAATACCGGACGCGAGGAAGGCCCCAACCTCGGCTATAAGATTCGGAATAAGGAAGGCTACTTCCCGGTCCCGCCCCACGACACGCAGCAGGACATCCGCACGGAGATGACCTTGCTCATGATGGACGCCGGCCTGTCGCTGGAGCGCCATCACCACGAAGTGGCAACCGCCGGTCAGAACGAGATCAACTTCCGCTTCGACACACTGACCAGGACGGCCGACAACATGATGCTCTATAAGTACATCGTGAAGAATGTCGCCCGCCGCCACGGCAAGGTAGCGACCTTTATGCCGAAGCCAATCTTTGGCGACAACGGCTCCGGCATGCACACGCATCAAAGCATCTGGAAGGGCGGCCGGCCGCTCTTTGCCGGCGACAGTGGCTACGCCGGCCTCTCCGAGACCGCCCTCTACTATATCGGTGGTTTGCTCACGCATGCGCCGGCGGTGCTGGCCTTTGGCGCATCGGCGGTGAATAGCTATAAGCGCCTGGTGCCCGGCTACGAGGCACCGGTTAACCTGGTCTACTCCCAGCGCAATCGCTCGGCGGCAGTGCGCATCCCCACCTACTCCAAGAGTCCCAAATCGATCCGCATCGAGTTTCGCCCTCCCGATGCCGCTTCCAATCCCTACCTGGCGTTCGCCGCGATGCTGCTGGCCGGCCTCGACGGTATCAAAAACAAGATTGATCCGCGCGGCACGTTCGGGCCAATTGATTCCAATATCTATCACCTACCGCCGGCGGAAGCAGCGAAAGTGCTCTCCGTCCCCGGCTCGCTCGCAGAATCGCTCGAGGCCCTTGATAGCGACCGCGGCTTCCTCACGGCGGCGGGAGTGTTCACGGACGACTTGATCGACACGTACGTCAGCTATAAGACGGCCGTGGAAATTGACGAGTTTCGCCTGCGCCCAACGCCGTATGAGTATTATCTATACTTCGACGTGTGACGACTCCCCGCTCCATCCTTTCGACAGCCGACGTTGATCGGGGGCAGGTGCAACGCATCCTGGAGGTGGCTGCCGAGTTTGGCGGCAACGTACGGGCGTATCGCCGGTTGTTGGACGATCGCGTAGTCGCGACGCTCTTCTTCGAACCGTCAACGCGAACGCGCTTGAGTTTCGAGGCGGCGGCCAACCGCCTCGGGGCGCGGGTGATTACGATGAGTGACCCAGCGGCTTCTTCCACGAGCAAAGGGGAGACGCTGGACGACACGGCGCGAATCGTCGAGCGGTATGCCGACCTGATTGTGTTGCGTCATCCCCAGGATGGCGCGGCCCAAGCGGTGGCGGCCCTGGTCAAGGTGCCGGTCATCAATGCCGGCGACGGCACCGGGGAGCATCCTACGCAGGCCCTGCTTGACCTCTTCACCATCAGTCAGGAACGTGGTCAGTTAGACGGTCAGCGGGTGGCGCTGATCGGCGATCTGCGCAACGGGCGGACGGTCCACTCCCTCTCCCGCTTACTGACGCGCTTCGAATGCCCGATGTTGCTCGTCTCGCCACCCGGGCTGGCCCTGCCGCCGGCGCTCCTCGCGGAACTACAAGCACTGGGAGCCAATATCGTCGTGACGGAGTTTGACGATGCCCTGACCCGCGCCGACGTGGTGTACGTGACCCGCATCCAGAAAGAGCGGTTCGTCGACATGGCGCAATACGAGCGGGTGCGCGGCAGCTATCGCCTGACGTCCGACACGGTCCGGCAACTGGCGCCAACAGCGACGATTATGCACCCGTTGCCACGGGTGGACGAAATCGCCGCCGACGTCGATGCACTGCCGAATGCAGCGTACTTTCGACAAGCCGGCAACGGCGTACCTATTCGCATGGCGCTCCTGGCGCTCCTGCTCGGCGCGGTACCCTGGTGAGGACGGAGGAGAGGAACGAGTATAGTGGACTACGAATCAAAATTGGAGTCCCGGCGCCACGCGACACAGAGTTCGCTCTGTATCGGCTTAGATCCGGAGCTGGAGCGCCTTCCCGCCGGCGTTGCCCGCAGTCCGGCTGGCGTCTTACAGTTCACCATGGCGATCGTGGACGCGACGGCCGACCTCGCTACTGCCTATAAGCCAAACTTTGCCTTCTATGAAGCGCTGGGTCCCGCCGGCATGGACGTGCTGCAGCGACTGATTGCCGCTATCCCCCGTGCCATTCCGGTGATCGGTGACGCCAAGCGCTCCGATATCGGCAACTCGGCGCGGTTCTACGCCCGCGCGGCGCTTGAGGTGTTCGGCTGTGATGCGATGGTGGTCAACCCCTATCAGGGGCGGGACAGCGTGGAAGAATATCTCGCCCACGCTGGGCGGGGGATCTATGTGCTGGCGCGCACGTCGAATGCCGGCGCCGCCGACTTCCAGGACATTGTGGTGGATGGCGAACCGCTCTATCTGCGGGTAGTGCGCGAGGCGCAACGCTGGCACTGCGCCGCCACGCTGGGCTTCGTGGTCGGCGCTACAGCGCCGCAGCCACTGCGCCAGGTGCGGCAAGCCGCGCCGCAGGCCCAATTACTGGTGCCCGGTATCGGCGCCCAGGGAGGCGACCTCGCCTCGGCGGTGCGCGACGGCGCCCGACTGGACGGCGGCGGCGTTCTCGTCAGCGCCTCGCGCTCCATTTTGTACGCCTCGGCCGGTGGTGACTATGCCCAGGCGGCCCGCCGGGAGGCCGAGCGACTGGTGGGAGAAATGCGCCGCCTGGCGCTGGAGGTCGTATGACTGCGTCGGAGCAAACGTCGCGCGGCGAGCAGGTGGCGGAGCTTCTCTTGCGCATTGGGGCCGTTGCAATTCGCCTCAGTCCACCGTTTCGCTACCGGTCTGGAATGCTCAGTCCGATCTATACCGACAACCGCCTACTCTGCTCCTATCCCGAGGAGCGCCGGCAGATCGCCATGCATTTTGTCGAGGTACTGGCGGAGCATTCGCTGCAACCGGACGTGCTTGCCGGCGTCTCCACCGCCGGCATTCCCCACGCCGCCTGGCTAGCGGAGGGGCTGAACCTGCCGATGGTGTACGTGCGCGGTGAAGCGAAGGACCACGGCAAGGGCAAGCGCGTCGAAGGGACGCTCCTGCCAAGACAAGCCGCGGGAGATGCGCCCGGCGATTCAGCGACCGGCCTGTCGCCACGCAAGCCGAACGTGGTGGTCGTCGAAGACCTGGTAACAACAGGCGGGGGCGCGCTTGATGCGGTGGCCGGCGTGCGCGAAGAGGGCGGCACGGTCAAAGTGTGCCTTGCCATCTGCACCTATGGCTTTGCCCAGGCGACGGAGGCGTTCGCGCGGGCAAACGTTACCTTACTGCCGCTCTGCAGTTATGACGACCTGGCCGCGGTGGCCCTGCGTCTCGGGCATGTCACGGCGGCCGACCTTGCGCTGGTGCTGGACTGGCGGAGCAACCCGGCGGGGTGGGCGGCGCGCCACGGTCTTGACGCGGGTGAGTGACGCCGGGACGCTGATTCACGGTGGCCACGTTGTCACGCCGAGCGGCGTGGTGCGGGCCGACGTGCATATTCGGGATGAACGGATTGCAGCTGTTGGTACCGCGCTGTCTGCTCCCGGCGCGCGTCGAGTGGACGCGACCGATCTGCTGATCCTCCCCGGTCTGATCGATGTACACGTCCACGTGCGGGAACCGGGCGCGACGGAGAAGGAAGACTGGCACACGGCGACGCTGGCGGCGTTGGCCGGGGGTGTGACGACGATCCTGGATATGCCGAACAATGACCCGCCGACTGTTTCGGCGGAGCGGGTTCAGGAGAAACTGGCGCTGGCGGCGCAGCACGCAGGCTGCGACTATGGCGTGTATCTAGGAGCGACCGCCGACAACGTTGGGCTGGCAGCCACCCTGGCCGGCGCAATCGTCGGACTCAAGGTCTACCTCGGTTCCACCACCGGCGGTTTGTTGACGGACGACTGGTCGCTGCTGTATCGCCATCTACGCGCGACACCGCCGGAGTTACCGGTCGTTATCCACGCGGAGGACGAGCAATGCCTGCGCGCCTTTGCCGGCAGCAGTCCGGTCGACCACAATCAGAACCGCCCGCCGGTCTGCGCCGAACTGGCGGTCGCCCACGTGATCGCCGCAGCCCGGGCTGCCGGCCGGGGCGCCCATGTCGCTCACGTCAGCACGCCCGAAGAGGTGGCGGCGATCGGCGCGGCACGCGGGCACATTCCGGGCTTGACCTGTGAGGTCTGTCCACACCATCTTTTTCTTACCGCCGAGGACGCGCTTCGCCTGCGAGGCTGGGGCAAAGTCAACCCGCCTCTCCGTCCAGGATCCCTGGTCGCGCGATTGTGGGACGCCTTACCGCTCGTTGATGTGATCGCCACGGATCATGCGCCGCATGCCCTCGCCCAGAAGCAATGCGGTTATGCAGCGGCGGCCGCCGGCTTCCCGGGGTTGGAGTCGCTCCTCCCCTTGCTTTTACTCGCCGTCCGCGAGGGCCGGCTCACCTTGCCGCGCCTCGTGGAACTGACGGCAGCCGCTCCGGCCCGGCTGTTCCGTCTCGCCGGCAAGGGCAGCATTGCCCCTGGCGTTGATGCCGACCTGGTGCTACTCGACCCGGCGGGTGCGGCGGAGGTGCGGCCGGAGCAGTGGCAGACGAAGACCCGAGGGACGCCGTTCGCAGGGTGGTCGCTGCCGGGCCGCATTGAGAGGCTCTGGCTTCGCGGCGAACTGCGCAGCGATGGCGGCGAACTCCTCGTAGGAAACGGTGGCGGGCGCCAGGTGCGGTTGGGGGATTTGCGCCTTCAGCGCCGTGCTACCATGCAGTGAAGCACCATGAAACCCCCAGCCAAGGGGCACGGTACAAGTACGAGCGAGACAATGAGCGCCGAGAGCACCGCTAAGGGCCGCGTGGCCAGGCGAAGTAATCCAACCCGTTGGCGGCGGCCGGTTACGTCACTGCGAGCGCGCATCTTCCTCGCCATGGTTGCCAGCGCCCTTATGGTCTATATCGCCGCCGGCATTGCGGTCATGAACCGCATCAGTGACGACTTCGATGAGCGAGTCGCCATGCAGTCCTATAGCGCCGGCCGCCTGGCCCTCCAGTTCTATCGTCAGCGGGAAACTAACCTGTCGCACACGGCGTTGGTGATCGCTGGAATGGCGAGCGTACGCCAGGCGGTCGCCGCGCCCAGCGCCGTCGTCTGGAGCCAGATGAGCGAGCGGGTACGCGCCGCCGCACAACTGGGCGTCAACGACGAAATGTTCATCTATGATCAGGCTGGTCGCTTGCTCTACGCCGACGACGGCAAGGCCGGCGGGGCGCCGCCGCTGACCTTGGCGCCAATCCTGGCCCTGACTGCCTCCTCAGGTGAAGGCGCGGAATCGCTGCATGGTCAACCGGTGCTGGTGGGGGGCGCTTCGATCTATGCCACGACAATCAGTAGTGGGCAGGTCGGCGCTGTCGCCGTAGCCGAACCGATCGGGGCGCAGTTACTGGCCCAAACGCAGGAGCAGATTGGCTATCCCTGTTCTGTGTTCGATCCGGCGGGGCATTTCCTAGCGGCTTCGCAAGGCGGTGAGACATGGCCGACCGCCTTCCCGTCGCCTGCCACCCATCCCGCAGCGGGTGCCGCTAACAACGATAACCAGGCAACTGGTCAGCGCATAACGATGGAAAAGGGGGCCGATGTCTCCCTCTGGCCGTTATTCAACCCGCACGGCGACCTGGCGGCGACTATCGCCCTCTACCAGCCTACTTCCGCGATGCGCCAGCTTCAGGGCAGCGTGCAAGGGCTCTTTCTGGCGCTGATCCTGGCCGGTCTCCTCGTCAGCGCGACCGTCGCCTGGCTCTCCTCGCGTATGCTGGTGCGCCCGATCCAGCGCCTCTCCCTAGCAGCCGATGAGATCGCCGGGGGTCGCTACGACCACGCCATCGCGGTGCGCGGCGCCGACGAGATCGGCCATCTGACCGAGACGTTCGAACGCATGCGGCGGCGCATCGGGGAGACGACGCGGGCGTTAGTAGACGAGAAGCGCCACTCCGAGGCGGAGGCGATTGTGGTCAATGCCGTGCTCAACGCCACCAACGACGGCATCATCATGCTGGATGCGGCGGGGCGGTTCCGGGTGGCGAATCGGCGTTGGGAAACCATGTTCGGCATTGATAGCGCCGCGCTCGGCACCCTTTCGGCGGAGGCGTTGCGAGACCGCCTGCGCCACGGTATGGCCGACCCCGAAGCGTTCGACCGCGCGTCGGACGCCTTGCTGCAGGATCCGGAACGCACCGTGTACAGCGATGAGTTTGTCCAGCTCTGGCCGGAAGCGCGGGCCCTGCGTCGCTTCTCCGCTCCGGTGCGGGAGCAGAATGGCGAGATCATCGGCCGCGTGTTCGTGTACACCGATATCAGCCGAGAGCGCCAGGCCGATGAATTGAAGCAAGCGCTCCTCTCCACCGTCTCCCACGAACTCCGGACGCCTTTGACGACGATCAAGGGCTACGCCCGCACGCTGCTGATCGAGGATTGGGATCTGGAGACGCGCCACGAATTCTTGCGCATCATCGATGAAGAGGCGGACAACCTCAGCGAACTGGTGGATAACCTGTTGGACCTGTCGAAGCTGGAAGCCGGAGTGCTGCAAATTCATCGCCGGCCCCTATTGATTGGCCCCTTGCTGCAGCGTGTTGTCCAGCGCCGCCGAGAAACCTCCCGCCAGCACGCATTCACCGTGGACTGCGCCGATGATTTGCCCCTAGTGCTTGGCGACCCCCGTCGCCTGGAACAGGTCGTAGAAAATCTAATCGAGAATGCCCGAAAGTACTCGGAGTCGGGTAGCATCGGGGTAGCGGCACGGCGCTCGGGAAGACAGATTGAGGTGACGGTGAGCGATCAAGGGCAAGGCATCCCGGCCGAACTGGTGGAGCGGGTCTTCGAGCGCTTCTACCGGATTGACAATAGCCTATCGCGCGGCACCGGCGGCACGGGTCTTGGCCTCTCGATCTGCCGGGGCCTCGTCGAGGCGCACGGCGGCCAGATTTGGATCAAGCGCACCTCGCCGCAAGGTACGACGATCGCCTTCACTTTGCCGGAGTACCAGGGCGCCGGAGTGGCGGAGGACGACAGTATCCTGGTGTTGTCGGTCGGACAGCCGTGAACAGCACGCTGCGACGAGCGGGGGAGGCGGCGCGCATCCTCGTAGTGGACGACGAACCCCGCCTGGTCCGACTAGTCCGCGCCAATCTCGAGCGGCTAGGCTACCGCGTCAGCACAGCCGCCAGCGGCAAGCAGGCGATTGAGGCCGTGGAGGCGGACGACCCTGATCTCGTCGTGATGGACGTCATGATGCCGGCGATGGACGGCTATGAAGCGACCCGTCGCATCCGGGAGTTCTCCCAGGTGCCGATCGTCATGCTGACGGCGAAAACCGAACAGTCGGACAAGCTGAAAGGCTTCGATGCCGGCGCTGACGACTATATTACGAAGCCGTTCAGCCCGGAGGAGCTGGTGGCGCGCATTCGGGCGGTGCTCAAGCGGAGCCAGACTCAGCCGGAGCCGAAGACACGGCCAACATTCTCGGCCGGTGATCTGGTGGTCGACTTTGCCCGCCGCCGCGTCACGGTGCGGAGCGAAGAGGTACGCTTGTCACCGACGGAGTACCGTTTGCTCAGCGCTCTGGCAAATAATGCGGACCGCGTGATGGTCCACGAAGACTTGCTGCAGCAAGTCTGGGGGCCGGAGTATCGCGATGAGACGGAGTACCTGTGGGTCTATATCCGCTATCTCCGCCAGAAACTGGAGGCGGACCCGGCGCGTCCCCGCCTGATCGTGAGCGAACCCGGTGTCGGCTACATGCTGCGCCGCCCGGAACCGGTGGCCGCGCCGCTTCCGCCGGCGCCTACCGAAGACTGAAAGGAGGCTCGTGCCCACGCAACCCAGCAAGACGTTGGAAACATTCCCCAACCCCCATCCCGCCAACCGCTACACCATCAGCCACGTCTGCCCGGAGTACACGGCACTCTGTCCTGTCACCGGCCAGCCCGACTTCGGCACGATTCGCATCACCTATGTGCCCGGTCCACGCTGCGTGGAGTTGAAGTCGCTCAAGCTCTACCTCTGGTCCTTCCGGGACGAGGGGCACTTCTTTGAGGATGTCACCAACCTGATCTTGAACGATCTGGTGGCGGCGGTAGCTCCCCTTACCTGCGAGGTCGTGGGCGAATTCAACGTGCGCGGGGGCATCACGACGACGGTGACGGCAAAATACGAGCAGGGGCAGTAGGGGCGCGTTAGCTTACTGGAAAACGTGCCCCGAGAAGATCAGCAGGCCGAAGCAAAAGAGGTTGAAAGTGAGGCCCCAACCGATGATGTCGGTCCGCCAGCCGAGCTTGAGGAGCTTTCGGCGGCGGTTCCAGCGGCCGACGAGATCGTAGACGACCATCATGCCGCCCTGGTACAAGCCGTATACGATGTAGTGCCAGGCAAGGCCATGCCAGCAGCCCATGAGGCCGAAGGTGAGCATGAGGCTCACCTGATTCGCTGTGTTGCGGTTACCGCGGAACCACTTCCGCCGAGTGGCCAATAGGAGAAAACGCATATAGACGTGGTCGCGCAACCAGTAGGAGAGGGACATGTGCCAGCGATTCCACATTTCCCGGAAGTCCCGGCTGAGGAAGGGCTTGTCGAAGTTCTCCGGCACCGTGATGCCCAGGAAGCGCCCGACTCCGATGGCAAAAGCGCTATAGCCGGCAAAATCGAAAAATAGGTAGAAGCTGTAGGCATACATGTAGCGAATCTCGCCGCCCCAGCCGGGAATGGTCGACGCCGGCTGCAAGGCGTGTTGATAGATCAGGGACGCCACGATGAACTTGTAGAGGAAACCCTGGGCGATACGCTGGATGCCGGCTTCGATGTCAACGAGGTAGGCGGTGCGGGTACGGGGGAGGCGCTTCGACTCCTCGCTAAACCGGCGGTAGCGGTCGATCGGCCCGGCGCTGATAGTCGGGAAGAAGAGGAGAAAGGCAGCAACTCCCCGCGCGGTGGGCGGCTCATTAATTACGCCATCGTGGAGCGTGATGATGGCGTCGATGACGCGAAAGGTCATGTAGGATACGCCCAGAAAGCCGAAGGCATCGAAGAGACCGGTGGCCGGCAGCAGGTGACCGGTGTTGCTGGGCGGCGCTCTAAAAATGCCGGAGCGCCATAGCCAGTCGTGCCCAGCGAGGAGGGGATACACCTTCACTGCCACCAGAGGCAGCAAGGCCAGTCCGATGGCGGCATAGAACAGCCCTTGCCGGCGGCTGCGCCGGCGGAGGGCGGCGAAGGCCAGAATGAGGAGCATACTGCCGAAGGCATCGATAGCTAGAAACCTCAACTGGCGCAGCCCCGTGGTCTGGGCCAGAACGTCGCCCAGCGGATTGCTCTACTGGAATGCCAGCACAACCACGCTGAGGAGGAGGATGGCCCGAGTTCCCAGCAGACGGCTCAATCCCAGAATAATGCCGATGACCAGCGGGTACAGCAAGAAGGAGAAATAGCGGAAGGATTCGTACGGGGTCACTGCACCCGTGTTTGGAGAACACGCCGATCCAGCTTCCCGTTTGGTGTGAGCGGCGGCGCCGGAAGCAAGCGTACGCGTCGGGGCAGGGCGTAGGCAGGCAAGCGTTCGGCTAGGCCGGCGCGGACGGCCTGGGTGAGGGCCAACGTCTCGCCAGGAAGCCCTCGGGCGGCAGCGTCGTCGCCCGGAACAACGAAGGCGACGAGGTAGTCGGGCTGTCCGTCGCGGTCAACGGTCAGCACCGCGGCATCAGCCACGCCGGGGAGGACGCGCAGGTGCGCCTCGATCTCCTCGATTTCCAGCCGGTAGCCGTGGAGCTTGATCTGGCGATCTAGGCGTCCGCCGCAATAGAGGAGGCCGTCGCTTGTATCAATGTAGCCGAGATCACCGGTTCGATAGGCGATGCCGCCATCCGGCAGCGGGAGAAAAGGTCCCGCCTGCTCAGGGACCGGCGTTGCGGCGAGGTACCCCGAAGCAACCTGTGGGCCGGCGATGATCATTTCGCCGGAGGCGCCTTTGGGCAAGCGCTGCAGTGGGTCGTTCGGGTCGGCGATCCAGACGGACATGCCCACTGCCGCCTCCCCGATCGGCAAAGCGTGCCCGGAGGCAGTCATTGCCTCCGTCACACGCACGGCGGTGACGGCGACGGTGGCTTCGGTGGGGCCATAGGTATTCCAGACTTCGACGTCGGGAAACCGCCGGGCGAGTTCTCGCGCTACTGCCGGCGGTAGAGTTTCACCGCAAAAGAGGAAGCGCCGCAACAGCGGCAGCATCGCCTGGCGAAAGCGCGGCTCCGCCAAACAGAAGCGCGCAAAGGACGGCGTCGATACCCAGACCGTGAGCGGCGCGCCACCCAGGCGGGCGAAAAGCAGCCGGGGGTCGGCAATTTCTTCACGCGTGATGCAGAAGAGGGTGCCGCGCGTGAGGAGCGCGCCGTATAGGTCCATCACGGAGAGGTCGAAATTGAAGGGCGCCAAATTCAGGAACGTCTCTTCGCCAGGCCGGAAGCGCTGCGTCTGGACAAGCCAGGTGGTGAAGTGCGCCAAGCTGCGGCAGGGGATGGGCACGCCTTTGGGGTCACCGGTGGTGCCGGACGTGAAGATGATGTAGGCGAGCGGATCGGCGCAAGCAGTTGGATCGGTGAGTGCATATTCCTCCGTCTCGGCATGCTCCAGGGTCTCTGCGAGCGGGTCGGTGCATATCACCGGAATGCCTCGCTCGGCCAGCGCCAATACCAGCGGCGCCGGTAACGCTTCCGCCGCCACGACGATGCTGGGACGTGCCAGATCCAGCATGCGGATGATACGGGCCGGCGGCGTCGAGGAATCCACGGGAACGTAGGGCCGGCCACGGCGGAGGGCGGCCAGAAACGCTACGACCATGGCGGGCTGCTTGTGGCCGTAGACGAGTAGCGGCGCGGACCGCTCGCCCAGCAGCGACGCAAGAAGCAAGGCGCGGCGCAGGAGTTGCGTGTAGAGGAGCGTCCCGTCAGGACTGCAGACGGCGGGAGTGTCGGGTCGAGCGCTGGCGATGCGGTCAAACACGATCAGAAGCCCTGATAGATAAAGGGCGGCGGCGTGTAGGTTGTTCCTCCGTACATGATGACGAGCGCGACGATGATCGCCAGGTAGTAGACGGTCAGCAAAGGAAGGCGGACGAGATCGTGTGCCCAGGCTCGGTGCGGCAGCGACTTCGCCGCGGCAAGCGACAACGGGCGTTTCTGGGTCCGCTGGTCCACCTCAGTTGCTCTCCTTCCCGGGTTCGTCAGTTCAGGCCGGGCTACCGACGCGCCAGACGCTCCTGCACGTCACTGATCAGCAGTTGCGGTGTGGACCATGCTTCTCGATTGAACTCGGCAGGGGAGACGGTGAGATCGAACTCCTCGCCCAAAGCGACGATCAGCGTCACCATCCCCAGGGAGTCCAATAGACCGGAATCGTACAACGGTAGGTTGCGATCCGTGAGGACCTCGTCGCTTCCGGTTGCATCCTGTAGGACGCGGAGCACCCGATCGGCTACCTCTTCCCGAATATCCACGGCCATGCGTTTGGACTCCTTTCCTAGATCGGGCAATTGCAGCGACTCAAGGGCAATATGCGGACCCGCGCGGATCCGGCAGCCCAACCGGGGGATCCTGACGATTCATCGTGGCCAGGGAGGCGCGGATCTCCCCCATTGTGCGGCCATGCCAGAACATGTCGATAGCCCGGTTGGCGTAAATCCAGCCCCGCGGACTGAAGTGAGCGCCGGTATCGTGGAGGAAGAAACGATCCTGGTCGTTCGCGCGCATGTCGAGAGCGGGGACGTTGGCCTGGGCGACCACGCTCATGTATTTCTGATAGTAGTGGTTGCGTGCTTCGACCGGGATACCAATTTCGTCGTACCAGAGGCCGGGTAAGGGAATGGTGAAGACCAACGGCTGGGCGCCAAGTTCGTTCAACGCCTGCAGCTCTAAATGAAGGTCGGTCCAGCCGGCAGAATGCAGCATATTGTCCTCCCAGGAGCTGGAAAACGGTGTGGCCTGACCGGCGCTGGGAGCTTGCCCGGAACAGTAGCGGGAGAGGGCGGTGCGATATTGTTCCTGGGTGCGCAGCCGCGTGGAAACATCGGCCGGGAAGCCAAAAGGATCGGGGGAGGTGGCATCCTTTGTTAGCGTCGTGCCGGTGGTGAGCAGCAACGACCAGTCGAGCCTACGCGGCGTGGCCGGGGCGTCGGGGCGGTACTCCTGGTGCTTCCGGATGAACTTCACGGTTTGGTAGGCGTCCTGTAGCTCCTTGACTAGCGTGTCGAGACGACCGGCCGGTAGGAGCGCGAAGTAGCCGGCCAGGTGCAGCGGAGTGCCAGATGCAAGATTGGTCAGCGCCAGGTGCAAGAGCGGACGTCCCTTGAGCGTGTCCGGGTAGGCCAGCATTCGCCGGGCGGTAGCCTCACGCAATGGCAACGACAGCGGCGCGTTGAAAACGAACGCTTCCGCGATTTCCGGCGAGAAGTTTCCCGCATAGGTTGGCGCGGCCTCGCCGCCGCGGTTGTAGTACCACTGGGGCGAATCGGAGATCACGACCTTCTCGTTGCGGAGAGTACCGCCAAGCGCACCGAACGTCTCCAGGAAGAGGAGATCGGTCGTGCCGGCGTTGCCAACGCCGAACAGGGCGAAGCCCGAAGGCATCGAGGCAAAGAGCTGCGTCCCGCGATAGGGGTCGCCGCAGCAATACAACTCCGAACTACCGTACAGCGGCAGCCAGTGGTCACTGGCGAAGGCGGCGCGTTGAAAGGTGAGACTCTCCCACTTGATCGGCACTTGTTGCATGTTCACCGCCTGGAGGTAGCGGCCTGCCAGGCGCACGGCGTAAGCCTGGCCGCCCAGAGCGCCGCCGATGGCGATCCCGAGTGCCAGCAGCGCAGCGATGATGCCGACCGGTCGGTGAGGACCCGTGGCGACCGGAACGGACGGCGCTGCCATACTAGTACTCTGTTCCGCTCGCTGCATCGCTCACCCAACCCACCCAGGTCATCTAGGATCAGGCCAAAGTACGGCGTGATTTGAAGGCGATTTAACACATTCTACACGTTTGCCTTTACCCGTAGCACATAAGTATTGCACAGATCTCGGTGACGTGGGCGCGGCCTCGGGCTGCCCACCGAACAGGAG
>JBPCLN010000075.1:0-2576 GCA_051003235.1 Chloroflexota bacterium
GCGGTGCTCGCGGTGCTCGACAACCTTGAACGCGGCGTTGGCGCGGCGGCAGGGGGTAGCCCGGTGCCGGCCGACATCTTCGCCGACATCCAGGAGTTCTTCACGATTTTCGTCGATCGCTGCCACACCAGCAAAGAGGAGGTGGAGGTGTTCTCGCGCCTCGACGCGGACCGCGACGCCGCGGTCGTATCCAGTCTGGAGCTGGAGCATCGGTCGGGCCGCGATCTGGCTGCCGCTTACGGTGACGCAGTCCGCGCCTACGTACCTGGCAACGTCGCCAGCGCCGTGCGGCTGGCGGCGGCGGCGCGACAGTACGGTTCACTTTTGCGCAAGCATATCGAGCATGAGAATCGTGAGCTCTTCCCGGTCATGGAGCGTACATTAACCGCCGATGATGAGCAGTTGGTGAAAGCATTCGACCGCATCGAGGAGGAGCAGATCGGCGCCGGTACGCACGAACGGCTGCACGGCATGATCGACACCTTGCCGGCGCGCCTCGCGCCGTGGATCAACGTGCCAGCGTCCACCTCGTAGGCGGTGTCGGCACGACGCGCCGTCCGGCTGAAGTCGCGGCCTCGTCAGATCATCACGCACCGCCTTGCCACATGGCGATCCCATGGCTACCAAGCCCTGCCCGTCCCCACCACGCTGAGTGGCGAGGTGTGGCACGCGATGTGCCACACCTGTTAGGGCTGGTGACTGCGACCCGCCCGCCTGGTGAAGACCGAGCGGCGAACCTCACTGACCAGGAGGATACGGATCAGCCCCGACCCACCGCGAGGAGGCAGCTTCCGGCCTGGCGGCGCATTGCTGGCCAGGTGTCGCCAGGAGAGAGAAAGGACCCTGAACGAATGGCGCCGGAGACGACCGAGCGGTTGCTCCCCTTGGAGCTCCCCCTGATGTACGTGGCCCCCCAGCGGTCACTGACCTATCTCGACGCAACGCTGGACGATGTCTCAGCACTGGACCGCCTCCAGCGCGCATTGCCGGGCGGCCTTGGAGCGGTGCGAGCGAGCTACTGCTACCAGTCGCCGGAGAGCAAGACGGTGCTTGCCCTGCTGACTATCGACGTGACCGAAGCGGCGGGCGACTTCACGGATGCGCTGCGGCAACTCGGGGCGGTCCCCGGTGTCCACGACCTCCGCCGCGCGGGCTC
Organism: Chloroflexota bacterium; assembly: GCA_051003235.1. Classification (GTDB taxonomy): domain Bacteria; phylum Chloroflexota; class UBA4733; order UBA4733; family UBA4733; genus UBA4733. Next base: position 1,157 of record JBPCLN010000075.1, read on the forward strand.
GGGACTAGGTCTGGCCGCCTCGGAGCACCACCGCTTGCAAGTGGCAGGGACGCCGATGGTGGTGATGGCCCGCGCGGTGCTCGGCGGCGTCTTCAAAAGCTTCGCCGGCAACGTGAAAAGTGACATCATCTATCAAACCGGCGTCGAGATGGGCAAGCTGGCGGCCTCGGGGGTTCCGCCACTGCTCGAGCGCCTCGAGCGGCCCCTCACGCTTGACCTCCTGCGGCAGCGGCTGCTCGACTTCCAGGTTTTCGGTTGGGCCGAGCAGGTGCGCCGGGTATCGGTGCAGGAGTCGCTGCACGGGGAGATCGAGCTCGACAAAACCTTCGAAGCTGCGCCCTGGCAGGGCAAGGCAGGTGAGCCCACCTGCCACTTCCTGCGGGGCTTCACCGTGGGAGTCTTCTCCTTCGCCCACAACCGTGACTTCGCTTCGGCTGAGGAGCAGTGCCAGGGTAAGGGCGATGCGGTCTGCCGGATCAGCTTCCAGCCGGCGTCCTGACCTGGTGGCCGGCGTCAAATCCTTCTTTGATGGTCACGAGCATGAGAGAGCGGGCACGATCGTCCGATGAGGAGCTTCGCCTGATGAAGACGCAAGAGACGGACACCGCCGAGGCGGTGCGCCGCGTGCTCATTCTCGGCGGCGGCTTTGCCGGCGTCTACACGGCGCTCAGCCTGGAGCGTGAATTGCGCCCGGCCGACCGAACCCAGGTGACACTGGTGAACCGCGAGAACTATTTCCTGTTTACGCCGTTCGTCTGTGAGGTCGCGGCCAGCGCCATCGATCCGACACACGCCGTCAACCCGATCCGCCGCCTACTCCGGTGGAACCAGTTCGTCGAAGGGGAGATCATCGACCTGGACACCGAGCACCGCTCCGTGTCCGTCCGCCAGCCTGATGGGGGCGATCGAGCCTATGGCTACGAGCATCTGGTGATTGCCCTGGGTGCCGGCACGGCCTTCTTCGGGATGCAGGACGTGCAGCAACATGCCCTCACCGCCACGACCCTCGGCGATGCCATCCATCTGCGCAATTGGGCGATCGAGTTGCTCGAGATCGCCGCCGTCGACTCCGACCCAGCCGCACGCACCGAGCTACTGACGTTCGTCGTCGTTGGCGGCGGCTTTACGGGCGTGGAGATGGCGGGCGCGCTCAATGCCCTGCTCCGCCAGGCGCTCCGCGCGTACCGGAATATCGCCGCACGCGACGTCCGCGTCATCCTGGTGGAAGCACTGCCGCGTCTGCTGCCCCAGTTCAACGAGCGGTTGGCTCGCTCCGCCCTGGGCGCGCTGCGTTCCTGCGGTGTCGAGGTCCGACTCAACACCCGGATAGCGGGCGCGCGCGACCACGCGGTGCTCACGAAAGACGGCGAATGGCTCCCGACCCGCACCTTGGTCTGGGCTTCGGGCGTAGCTCCCCATC
>JBPCLN010000076.1:0-5309 GCA_051003235.1 Chloroflexota bacterium
CAAGGCGGGGGACAGAACTGACGTCAAGGGGGAAAATTACGAGTGAGCGGCCTCGGTAGTGCTGCCACGCCGGCGCAGCCGCCAGAGTTGGAAGCGGAGCGCCTTCCAGGCGTCGCCGGCGCGGGTACGTTCGGTGGGCCCCAGCACAGCCGCCGCGCCGGCATATTGGGCCAGGACGTAAAGCGTGGCGATCTGGCGGGCGGCCAGCGCCAACGGCTCAGCCGTGAGTTCAAACTGGGCGGCCAGACGGTAGCCAAACTCCAACGCCGTTTCATCCGCCTGCTTTGGCAAGCCGAAGCGACCGCTGCGGCGGACCATTCGACCGTACACGACCCGCACATAGGCCTGGGGCGACAACTCCGCCTCCCACTGGCGGCGAATCGTCACACCGATCAGCGTCGCCAGCAGCGCAAGCACTACGACGACGATGGCGCGGGGATCGACCGGGAGCGGCTTGCCTTTCGGGGCGAGCGGCCGCTGCGGCGCGACGGCGGCAATGTTGACATCCGGTGTCGTCACATCGGGCCGCACCAGTTCCGGATTGAGCGGAGTTGGCTCGAAGTCCAGCCAGCCGACGTTCGGGAAGTACACCTGCACCCAGGCGTGGGCGTCGCTGTCGTCGATCTCGTACTGGGCCTTAGCGCGATCGTAGTTGGAGGTGGCGTATCCTGTGACGACCCGGGCCGGCACACCGACATCGCGTAACATGACGACCATGGCCGACGCATAGTACTCGCAGTAGCCGCGCTTGAGGTCGAAGAGAAAGTACTCGACGGCATCCTGGCCGTTCGGTGGCGGCGTAATATCGGTGGTATAGGGGATCTTGCGCAGCTCGCCTTCGATATTCATCGCCTTGTCATAGGCATTGCCGGCGTTACCCGCCCACTGCTGCGCCAACTGGCTGACGCGGGCGGGCACGACTGGTTTGGTGAGGTAGGGCGCCAGCCAGGCGGCGTAGGTCGTACTATCGGCGCGCAGTTGCTGGGCCGACGGCCCCGGCTCGATGCTGACGACGGTGTATTTCGTCGTTCCCGCCTTAAGATCGATCCGGGCAGGCAGGCCGCCGGCGGCATGAACGGTGGAGGGCTGATTGACCGACACCGGCGTGTTGTAGGCATACAGCAGATTGTCACCGAGGTTGGCGACCTTCTCAATTTGCTGCACAACCTTGTCCCCCTGGGGCAGCGGGGCAACCACCGGCTGGTTGGCCGCATGGGCCTGGACATCGCCCACGTTGCCGCTGACGCCAAGGTACTGGGGAGCCCCATTGGGACTGATGGGCACACCCGTCTTGGACACTCCGGCCGTCTTGCCGAGCGTCCAGCTCTTGCCATTGTAATCGGCATAGGTTGCGCCGGCCAGATAGTGTTCCGGCTCGACGTACCCTTCGGCCTCCAGCGCGTGTTCAGAGGGGTCCGGCGGTGGCGGTTCATCCGTCGACAGGTACATGACGGTTTGATTCTGGCCATAGGACAACGGCCCGCCCAGAAAAAGATCGTTGCTACCGTTCCCGCCGACGTGATGTCGTACGCCCGTGAACGCCTCGCCGAAGTTCGTCTCCAGCTTGCTCCAGGGGTCGTTGAAGACGCCCCAGAAGTGCACCGCCAGGGGGTTCTGGGGCACCGCCGGCAGCACCAGCGCCAGGCCGGCGACCAGGACCGTAAACAACAGCCCGGTGAGCAGCACCTCCGGGCCGACCGTCGTTGGGTAGTCCAGATTGCGGGAATTCCAGGCGCGCACCAACGACAGCACATGGATCCGCAGAATCAGCAGCAGCGCCGTGAACAGGAAGAAGTAGACATACTTCGCCCCCTGACCACCTAACACGACGAAGGTGATCAGGACAACGCCCGGTGGCAGGAGGGCCACCAGTGGCGGCGTGTGTGAATAGAGGGCCCAGGCAAAGTACAGGATCACCGTCCAGGAGATGATGGCGAGCAAGAACAGGAAGATCCGATTATCAATCGCCGCTTCGCCGATGCCACCCAGTTTCCACCACGTCACCAGGTGGCCGGCGAAGGTGGCGGCAGCGACACTCCCGGCGTGCCACATACGGGCCGGCGGGTTGTCATCGACCGGTACGCCAGCTCCGCGCGTCACGATCCAGCGCAGCGTCTCCTGACCATCGGCGGCCAGCCGCGCCGGTGCCGGAATGACCTGACCGATCGCCGTGAAGATCCCCAGCAAGCCGCCGACCAGACCGACAATGAAGCCGCGCACGGCATGCGGACGACTCAGGGCCAACAACACGCCCACCACAACCGCCAGCAGCGCCACCGGGAACAGAATATCGACGTTGTCAATCCAGTTAATATCAGCGATTGCCAGCGGCAGATAACAGGCAACGGCAAACGCCAGTACCAGCACCAACCAGCCATACGTGGTACCGGAGCGCACGACGAGTTCCAGGGGTGGTGGTAGCTGCCGAGGAGCCGAAGGGAGGGAAGCCCGATGTGCGACCGGAGATGTCGTGCTCATGTGTGCAAAGTCTCCGCCCGGAGGGCAGCTACGGAAAAAAGCACTGCCCAACGGGGAAGACTGGTGCCGCCCGCCACCGGTGCCCTATGCCGGAGTATAGCATCTGCCCTCTAGCCGAACGGCAGGGACGAGCAACCCCCTCCGGGAGGTCCTTGCCAATTGACAGCCCCAGCGCTGACCCGCTATACAGTTGTAGGTGATACAAGAAGAGGTGTCCGCCACCCGCGAACAGCCGTTGGTCACGGTGGACGTCGTCATCCTGACGATCCGACCGGACAGCGGGGGCGATCACTGTCTGCAAGTGCTGCTGGTGCAGCGCAAGTCGCCACCCTACGCCGGTCATTGGGCCATCCCGGGCGGCTTCGTGCGCCACAATGAAACGCTCGACCATGCGGCAGCGCGTGAGCTATTCGAGGAAACCGGCGTCCGTGACGTGTTCCTGGAGCAACTCTACACCTTTGGCGACCCCGGTCGTGACCCGCGCGACCGGGTGATCACCATTGCCTACTATGCGCTGGTGCCGAGCCAGAATCTGACATTGGCAGCCGGGGACGATACCTCCGGCATTTGCTGGTTTCCGGTGGCGCGGCTGCCGAAAGAGATGGCCTTCGACCATCGCACGATCCTGGAGAAGGCGCTCGCGCGGCTGCGCAATAAGGTGGAATACTCTTCCATCGCCTTTCAGCTCCTCTCGCCGATCTTTACGATGGCCCAGTTGCGACACGTCCACGAAGTCATCCTGCAGCGCAAACTTGATCCCGGCAACTTTATTCATAAGGCGCTGGCCTCCGGCGTCGTCGAACCGACCGACCAGTTACTCAGCGGAAACCGCCACCGCCCACCGCGGCTCTATCGCTTTACCGGAGTCAGCCACCGTAATGGCGCAGCCACAAGCAACGGCAGCGCCGCTGCCGGTACCCCGCGAGAACAGACAGCGTAGCCCCAACCGAACCGCGGTTGGGCGCAGACGCGGAGCGCGGCCGGTCAAACCCGCCCCTGCCAACCGTGTCGGCGGTGTAATGCGCTTAGTGCGCGGCGCTTTCGACGATCGTCCTAAGGTCCTGCACCACCATGCGGACACGCTCGGGCACGAGTTCCGCCTCCAGTTGGGCGAGGTGGGACTGACGCGCTTGCCGCTGCGCATCGGTTAGGCTATCCACCGGCGTGGCTGCGTCGCCAATCTCCGGATGGGCGGCGTAGAGTTCCTGGCGCCGTTGGGTACGCAGGCTGGTGAAGGCCTCCGGCCGCTCAATAAAACGGCCCAATTCATTGAGATTGGCATCGAACGGGACGAACACCGGAATGGACTTGAATTGCCCTTCTTTGAGGAACAGACTCATCAGGTCGTCGTTCTGGTCGCGCAGGAAGATGCGCGGGCGCAACTTGCCGCTCTTTGCGGCGAGCTGCGCCAGGACCGGAAGGTTGGCGATGACGTCGCCACACCAATCCTCGGCCAGTACCAACACGTCCAACGGCGCCGGCAAGCGACGAAAGAAATCCAGATCGTCCTGATCAATGTTCGTAGCCTGCTCGCTTTGGTGCAAACGTTCCTGGTTTTTCGTCATTCCTGCTACAAACTGCTCGTAGGTCATGCCTTGCTCAAGGCGCTCGCGCGTTACCACCATTGTCAATCAACTTTCTGCATCGCTATTACCTATTCGCAGCGTAGCATGCCTGGGACAGTGCCGCCGGAAACGGCGTCGGGCTGCAAGGCGGCAGCGCCCGTCAATGACTCTAGTACTGGACGGCATTCGCCCGTGCGCTGGGCGCGAGCGACCCACGCAAGTGCTAGATTAGCATTGGGCGCGTGAGGCAGTGAACGTGGTTGGGGCAACACCTGCATGCACACCAGTCAGCGCCACCCGGCAGAGAGAGGCGGGAGGTCGCAAGCGGCTTGACGATGTCCCCTGGTCGACCGTGGATGGGTGAGGCCGACGCATGGACCCGTTGACAAGACGGCTAAACGGGCGCGATGTCATGACCGTCGTCCTGCTTCTTCTCCTCATCGCCTTCTTGTTGCTGGTCGTCCGCCAACAAGGCGCTACTCGGACGCTGGCTCAGGTGGATACTTCTGCTAGTTTGCTTTCCACGGCCACTGTCGCGGTGGCACAGCCAACCGCGATGGAGTCGACAGAAACTCCGACCGTGGCCCCGTCGCCAACCCCCACGATCGCTCCAGCCCTTGCACCAGCGGCGACGGAGACGGTGATCGCGACCCCAACAAGCGGCGTCACGGCGTCGCCGACTGCGACGGCCTTTCCGGCGACGGCAACTACAGCTCCCGCGACTGCGACGGCCCTTCCGCCGTCATCAACCGAGCCTGTGGCGACAGTGGTCCCGGAACGCCTGCCTACGGCGACGCCGGAACGTTTGCCGACGGCCACGCCGGGGACGGTACCGCGCGCGAGGACGGTTACTCCAACCCCGCCTTCGCCGAGCGCCACGGCTGTGCCGAAAGCCACGCTCCACCCAACGACGACCGCGACGTCCCACCCGTCCGTCACACCATCTCAGGTCACCGCGACGTCCACGCGGACGAGCGGGAGTACGCAGGGGAGGATTGAAGCGGTGGCCGTCAGTATGTCTCAGGTGGCCCCAGGTGATAGCCAGGCGATTGTCGTCATCGCACCGAGCGGTACGGTCTTGACGGTGACGGTGACGTACCCAGGTCGCGGCCCGGAGGCTTTCCATGGCGCGGCCGGAACGGACGGTGTGTACCGGATACAGTTCAAGATTCCCATCGATGCCCGCCCCGGTCTGGCCCATGTACACGTCGTCACGCCAGGGGCGGCCGCGGACGATTCCTTCGCGATCTCCTGACGCCTATATCT
>JBPCLN010000077.1:0-11006 GCA_051003235.1 Chloroflexota bacterium
AGAAATCGTCAAAGTCGTCTATCATTCGGGCGTACCTCCGGTGTGCCTGGCTGGCGTTGCAACAACCACCAGCGTACACCGGAGGCGCGCCCCCGTCACATATCAACTAGCATAAGGCCCTAATAGCCACCACCTGAGCGCCCAGGGCAGTGAACTCGCTTAGCCGGTGCTGATGTTCGCTTAACTGCCGCTCGCAGGTACCGGTGAAGGCTTTGGGGAAGAAGGCCAGCACAACCGGCTTGCCCCGCAAGCTGGACAGCTTCACTTCCTGGTTCGCCGTGTCCCTCAACGTGAAGTCCGGCGCCTCTTGTCCTACTGCAACCATGCTTGTTCAGAGCCTTTCAGAACTGCTGCTACCAACTGGCGCATGCCGTCTTGGAACGTACCATATTGTTGGCAGCCCTAGCCATTGGCAGGCGCGCAATAGATTTGGCGGGATCAGTCCACTCGGACGGTGATATTGGAGTACCGGGAGACCGCATCGGATTAACGGTCCCTGGCAAAGGGCTTCCTCGTGTCCGTGGCCTTTCCAAAATTACCGCGGATATGCCGTCGTCACCCCGCCATCCACCGTCAGCACACAGCCGGTGGTCTTGGCGGAGCGATCGGAGCAGAGGAACAGCACCGCTTCGGCGACATCTTCGGGATAGACATTGACTTTGAGGATGGCGCGATTGCGGTAGAACTCCTCTAACTGGTCCAGGTCGACGCCGTGGGAACGGGAACGCTCCTCGCGCCACTGGGTGTTCCAGATACCGGAGTTGCGGAAGACAGCATCGGGCGCCACGGCATTGACACGGATACCGGCGGCGCCGCCCTCTTCCGCCAGGCAGCGCGTCATCTGCAGCTCTGCGGCCTTCGCGGTGGCGTAAGCCAGCACGTTCTTGGCTGCCGAGAGGCCGTTCTTGGAGGACATGATCACGAGGGCGCCACCTATGGCTTGGGCGCGGAGTACGGTGAAGGCGGCACGTGCCGTGAGGAAGTAGCCGGTGGTCAGGACGTTGTGGAGCCTATTCCACTCGGCGAGCGACGTCTCTTCAATGCTGTGGGAGGCGGCGAGTCCGGCGTTCGGTATGACGATATCCACACCGCCGTAGCGGAGCACCGCCTCCTCGAAGGCGAGCTGGACGGCGGCCTCGGACGTGACGTCGCAGTGCATGCCAACAGCGCGGCCGGGACCGAATTGTGCTTCGATTTCCTGGGCGGCTGCAATTGCGCCCTCGGCGTTGAGGTCGAGCAGCACAACGTGCGCTCCTTCCGCCGCCAGGCCCAGCGCAGTACTGCGGCCGATGCCGGAAGCGCCGCCGGTGATGATCGCCACGCGCCGGGACAATTCGCGCTCGGGCGGGCGTAGGGAGAGCTTATAGAGTTCCAGCGGCCAGTATTCAATGGCGAAGGCTTCCGCCGGGGAGAGCGAGACAAAGCGATTCAAGGCTTGAGCGCCCCGCATCACGGCGATCGCGCGCTGGAAGAGCGCGGCGGTATTGCGGGCAGCCGCAACGTCAATGCCGGCCGTCACCATGCCGATGCCAGGTAGCAGGACGACACGCGGTCGCGGGTCCAGCCGGGCTTGACCGGGTGCGGCATGAGCCGTGAAATAGGCATCGTAGCGCTCAATATAGGCCTGGACCGCATTTTGGAGCAGGCCGACCAGTTGGTCGTCCGGTACAGCGGCCACACCGGTGACGAACATGGGGCGCACTTTGGTGTACATAACGTGATCCGGGCAGGCAGCGCCGATGCTCGCCAGAGCTTCTGCTTGAGTACTTCCCGCAAACTCTAGCACGGCGTCGCTTTGATCGATGTGGAGAATAAGGCGCTGTGCCGTACTCAGCAGGCCGCGCAGGGATGGCAACAGAGCAAGAAGGCGACGACGACGTTCTTCCGGCGGTAGCGGCGCAACGGCCGGTGGGCCGAAGGGCTGTTTGCCTTTGCCACGCTCCGTGATGAACGCTTCCAGTTCTGTGATCACCCGAATCGTCTGGTTGTAACACTGGCGAGCGTCCTCCCCCCAGGTGACCAGGCCATGCTTTTCCAGGAAGATAATTTCGGCGTCGGGCCGTTCCTCCAATGCCTGTGCCAACAGCTTGCCCAGGGCGAAGCCCGGGCGCACGTACGGCACCCAGACCATGCGCTGGCCGAACCGTTGCTCCGCCAGGGCTTGCCCACCCTCAGTTGCACAAAGGCTGATGGCGGCGTCTGCATGGGTATGGTCGATATGGCGCGCCGGAATTACGGCATGCAGTAGCGTTTCAATCGACGGGCGCGGCGCGAGTGGATCAAGTAGACAGTGATTGAGATAGGTCACCATCTCGTCATCTGTCACGTTGTCGCGCTCGCCAAGGGCCCGCGTGTCCTCCAAGCGCAAGGCGGCGAAACCGGCGGGCTGGATCGTCGCCAGGTCGAAGCCGGTGGCCTTTACCAGGAGCGTGGCAACCTGCCTTCCGCGAAAGTCGGCGCGCATCACTTTGCAAGAGGTATTGCCGCCTCCATAGTTCACGATTCGCGCCTCCCGACCGAGCAGGCGGGAGCGATAGGCAAGGAGTTCCAGCTCCGCCAATCCGTCCGCCGCGGCGTCTTGCCAGAGGTTGTCCATGCCGAATACCTTTCCTGACCTTGCCGCCCTTGACAGGAGCCGTGGACGTTGTATGATAAACCGCACCATTCGACAAAGAGAGGTGCATCAGCCGACAGACTACCTTCCCAGCCGAATGTCATCGTTTCCGACTCGTAGCGCGACGTGAGCCGAAGGTCGGTTCAGCCGGCGAGGTGCAGGCGCGAGCCGCTCACCCCACCGGACAGTGTTACTCATGCTAAGTGGAAGGTCGCCCCAATGACCACTACGAACGTCGCTGAGATCGCAATCCTCGTCTCACTCCTGGCGCCGATGGCGACGTTCCGGCAGAGCAGACGGGGCTTGCGGCAACGCGTCCCGGTGCGGCTGGATGGCCGCATCGCCGGCCGGATGCTGCTCCTCGGCGCGCTACTGCTGACGATGGCGTCTGTACCGGGCCTGGTAGCAGCACCATCAGCACTTGCCCAGGGCCAAACGGCGACTGCCACGCCGACGGCGGGAGGAAAGGCGCCGACCACAACCACCGGGACGACCACCGCAGCCACCACCAGTAAGACAACGACAACGGGCAAGACGACGGCCGCCGCGACCAACGCGGCAACCGGCGCCGCGGCGAAGCAGACCGCGGAGCCGGGCATAGTAGCGGACTTTGGACCAACTGATCCGTACTACAGCGACGTCCTCGCCGGGTGGGTGAGCAAGGGTTACCCGGTGGCCACCCAGCCCGTCGATATCCCCGTGTTGAAGTATTCCGATTCTACCGGCGGCAGCTACTGCGCAGCGCCAAGGACCCAAACCGGGTCGACCGGCGTGCAGTTGGGCACGGCTCAAGTCTGCGTCCCGGCCAGTCCCACCACGACGAGCCTTTCCAGCACGCTGCTGGAAAGCTCGCCGGAGGCCGGCAACGTGAAGTATTGCACGGCAGATATTAGCAGCGCTTCGGCCAAGCAGGGCTTCTGCGCCGCAACGGTTGACGGCCAGGCGAACGTGCTGCTCTGGAATAACGAGGACGGCTCGTTGACCTGGAAGATCACTGTGCCCCAGGCGGGACGTTACAACCTGATGGTTGACTACTATGCGGTGCCCGGCAAGGACGCCTCCATCGGCCGCGAACTGCTCATCGATGGCAAATATCCGTACCTGGAAGCCCATCGCATCGCCTTCAGTCGCACCTGGGTCAATGCCGGCCCCGTCACGCAGGACAACCAGGGCAACGACATTCGACCGCCGGTGAAGGAAGCACGCTCCTGGCAGTCGGTGCGGGCGAACGACTCCCTTGGTTTGACGCGCGACCCGCTGGAGTTTTACCTGACCGCCGGCGATCACACCGTCACCTTGAACGCCGTCCGCGAGCCGATGGCGCTCGCCTCGCTGAAGCTCGTGCCACCCCTGGAGCAACCAACCTACCAGCGGGCACTCGCTCAGTGGCAGGCGCAAGGTCTGAAGCCCGTGAGCAACGTCGCCTTGACCATCCAGGCAGAAGACGCCACGGCGCGCAACGACCCCACCGTGCGCGACGAAACTTCGAACGACCCCAATAGCGTGCCCTACTCCTTCGGCCATATCCGCCTCAATACCTATGGCGGCAGCAACTGGGACCAGGGCGGACAGTGGGTGGAGTGGACGTTTGCGGTGCCGCAGGATGGCTTGTATGCGATGACCTTCCGGGTGAATCAGGGCGGTCAAGGCCACATGAACGTCTATCGGGATATCCAGCTTGACGATCAGTTCCAATACCAGGAATTGAAGGAGTTCCCGATCGGCTTTTCACTGGACTGGGAGAACGTCTGCGTCTGTAACGCCCAGGGTCAGCCCTACCTCATGCATTTGACTAAAGGGACGCACATCCTCAAGATGACCGACCGCGTCGGGCCGATCCGCCAGACGATTCAGGATTTGCAGTCGGTAGTGCAGGAGATCGGCTACTGGCAGCGGCGCATTGAGCTCATCACGGGCACGACACCGGACCCGAATCTGGAGTACGACCTCCCTGCCAAGATGACCGACTTGCTGCCGTCCTTTACGGCCATGTCGAACAAGCTGGACGCCAATGTCAAGTTGCTCTCCGACCTCAACGGGGGACACATGCCGGATACCGCCAACTCCTTGGTGACGGTGTCCGACTATATCAAGCGGCTGGTCGGTCGCCCCGGTAACATCTCCAATAACGTCGTGAACTTCGACACGTACAGCCAGCAACTCGCCACCTGGCTGCTCGGTGTGCAACAGGAGCCGGTCTGGATGGACCGCTTCTATATGGCGAGTCCGCAGTACAACCTACCGCCCGGCCCATCGCCTCTTTGGGAAAAGATTATCTTCACCGCGCGAAACTTCTTCGGCTCCTTTATCTTCAACTACACCGGCGTCGGTAGCATTTACAATGCCCAGAACAGTAACGGGCACCCGATCCTCGACATCTGGACGGCGCGGGGTCAGCAATGGGGCCTGATCCTAAAGGATCTGATCGAAACTGACTTCACGCCGAAGTCCGGCATCTACGTCAACCTCCACGTCTTTCCGCCGGGGACCCTTGGCGGCGCGCAGTCGGTGCTGCTTCTGGCTTTGACCTCCGGTGCGGCGCCGGACCTGGCGACCGGTGTTGACGCCAACACGCCGGTAGAGTTCGCGATCCGCGGCGCCATCTATCCACTTGATACGTTCCCCGACTATCCGCAGGTGGCCCAGCAATTCTTGCCGGGGGCGATCGTCCAGTTCAAGTACCCGGCCTCGGGACCAGATAGTCATATCTATGCGCTGCCGGAGACCCAGAACTTCCAGATGCTGTTCGTGCGCACCGACATCCTCGCGGCACTGAACCAAAAGATCCCCCAGACCTGGCAAGACATCTATGGCATGATGCCGGTCTTGCAACAGAACGGCATGGAGTTCTACTACAGCACGAGCACCGACATTCAGACCGGTGGCTTCAGCCCGTTCCTCTATCAGCACGGCGGCAGCTATTACACGCGAGATGGCTTGCGCTCGGCGCTGGACACGCCGCAGGCGCTGTCGGCCTTCAAGCAGTGGACGGAGCTGTACACCAACTACCGCGTGCCGGTGCAGGCCAACTTCTATAACCGCTTCCGCACCGGGGAGATGCCCGTCGGTGTGGCCGACTACAATACCTACATCTCGCTGTCGGTGGCCGCGCCGGAACTCGTTGGTCGTTGGAAGATGGTGCCCATGCCGGGGACAGAGCAAAGCGGGGTCGATAACCGCTCCGCCGGTGGGTCCGGTGAAACGGTGGTCATGTTTCAGAAGACGCAACACAAGGCGGAGGCCTGGCAGTATATGAAATGGTGGCTGTCGGCGCCGGTCCAACAGCGCTACGCCAACGAAATCCAGGCGCTCCTGGGCGTGTCGGCCCGCTGGAACACCAGTAATGTCGACGCCCTACGCAGTCTGCCCTGGCCGCAGGCGGACATCCAGTCCATTCTCGATCAATGGCAATGGTTCCAGGAGAATCCAATCGTGTTGGGCGGCTACTACACGCCCCGCTATTTGACCAACGCCTGGAACTCGACGGTGCTATCCGGCGCCAACCCCCGTGATGCCCTGAACGATGCGGTGCGCAATATCAATACCGAACTGAACCGCCAGCAGATCGAGTTCAACGTCAAGGTACCGGGGCAAGGTCAACAGTTGACCGAGGCGGCCTCTGGCCGCTAGAAACGGCGGCGCCGCCGCTGGTGTATGATAGGCGGCGGCGCCAGTTGGGACGCAGGAAAGGAACAGTCAATGGCACGGGCAGTCGTTGCCGAACGGACGACGGTTCGCCGTACCGGCTTTGTTGCCTTCTGGCGCAAGTGGGGCGTCTACTACCTAATGATGACGCCCTGGCTGACCATCTTCTTCGTCTTCACCATCATTCCGGTGCTGGCGGCGGCGGGCCTGAGTTTTACCTATTTCAACATGCTGACGCCGCCGCGCTTCGTCGGCATCTCTAACTACCAGATTCTCTTCGTCGATGACGACATTTTTTACACCACCTTGCGTAACACGCTCTACTTCGCCTTTATCACCGGCCCGTTGGGATTCTTCCTCTCCTTCTTCTTCGCCTGGCTGATTCATCAAGTGCGCGGTCGCGCCTTCTTTGCCACTGCCCTCTACGCGCCGGCCATGACGGGCACCATCGTGCTGGCGATCTTCTTCAAGCAGAATCTGTTCACTGGCGACCAGTACGGCATCCTGAACCACTTTCTGATCGGCCTAGGCGCAATCCAGCAGCCGATTATCTGGTTGCAGAATCAGGCGACGCTCATGCCGGTGGTCATCGTCGTGACGCTCTGGGCGAGTATCAGCACCGGCTTTCTGATCTGGCTGGCGGCGCTCGGTAGCGTGCCGGCGGACCTCTACGAGGCCGGCCGCATTGACGGCATCCGCTCCCGCTTCCAGGAAATGTGGTACGTGACCTTGCCGTCGCTGAAGCCCCAGTTGTTGCTCACCTCGGTGCTCGCCATTGTGGCAGCCTTCGGCCAGTTCGACATTCAGACGCAGTTGGCCGGGCTACCCAGCCCCCTGTATGCCGTGGATACGATCGTGATGCATATGCTGGACTACGCCTTCATCCGCTTTGAGATGGGCTATGCCTCGGCTATCGCGTTGATTCTGTTCGTCGTCTCCTTTGGCTGCTCTCGCCTGCTATTCCGCGTGTTTTCCTCGGATGACTGAGGGAGTGAACAAGACGAGGTATCCGGTGCCGCCAATGTCCCGCGTGGACGCTACTCAGCCCCCAAGTGTATAGAGGAGGATCTCCGCGATGGCGATAGCCTTTCCCCTCCGCCGTCGGCGGCGCGTTACCATCGGCAGTACGCGCGTCAAGAAGGAGCCAATCGGCATCTATGCGGTGCTGATCCCACTCTCGGTGCTTGCTATATTGCCGATAATCTTCATGGCGTCCCAGGCCCTCAAGCCAATCGATGAATTACTGAAGTTCCCTCCCGACCTCATCGTGCAGCATCCAACGCTGATCAACTTCCAGAATCTGTTGATCGCCACCTCAGCGACGTCGGTGCCGTTCACGCGCTACATCTTCAATAGCGCCTGGGTCACGGTGGTCCAGGTGATCGTCGGCGTGTTGATCGGCAGCCTGTGCGCCTATCCTCTCGCCAAGATCAATGTGCCTGGCTCTCGCCTGATCATGGCCTTGATCATTGCCGCCCTGGCCTTCCCTGCGCAGGTGCTGGCGATTCCCAACTACCTCGTCGTGTCCTCCTTGCATATGGTGGACACCTACTGGGCACTGATCATTCCGGCCCTGGGCACCTCATTCAACGTCTTCGTCATGGTGCAGTTCATGTCGCAGATTCCTACCCCGTTGTTGGAAGCGGCGAAGATGGATGGCGCCACGGAATGGACGATCTTCTGGCGCCTGGTCGTACCGATGGTCCGACCGGCGATCGCCACGATCGCCTTTCTCACCTTCACAGCCGCCTGGAATGCCTCGGGACCGGCGCTAATTTACGTGCGCACGGAGTCCATGCGCACGCTGCCGCTGGCAATCGCCACCCTGGGCGCTCAGAACAATATCGCCACCATCGGCATCGTGCAGGCGGCCAGCCTCCTGCAGTTCATCCCCAGTTTGATCATCTTCTTGATCTCCCGGTCGGGCATGCTGGAGGCCCTGGCGCACACGGGGATTAAGGGATGATTGGTTCGGCAAGGGCGTGAAAGGAGGCGGGCCGATGACGTTGCGCTGGATGAAGCGGGCGGTGACGGGCGGGGTGGTCGCAGGATTGCTGAGTCTTGTGCTGCCCTTAGCGGCATCGGCGGATCTCGGCAAGGGCTATACGATCGATCCGACACCGGGGCTCGGGCGCGATCCGGCGCCGGTGTCCTATGTGTTTGATCATGAGATCACGCTGTTGGCGGCGTTGCAAGGCACGGCCGCTCCGTCCATGAAGAACCCGTCCGATCTCTTCCTGGAGCCAGGGAATCAGCATCTCTGGATCGCCGACACCGACAATAACCGGCTCATCGAGCTGGATCAGAACGACCACTTTGTGCGGGTGGTCGGCAACACCGAACCCAAGGCCCCGAAGACCCAGGCCTCCCTCAACGGTCCGCAAGGGTTGTTTGTCACCCCGCAGGGCACGATCTACGTCGCCGACTCCGGCAATAGTCGCATCGTGGTCTTTGATAAGGACGGCAAGTTTGTCCGCGCCTACGGCAAGCCGGAGACGGAATTGTTGAAGACCGACGCCAGCTACAAGCCAACGAAGGTGATCGTGGACCAGCGTGGCTACCTGTACGTCGTCAACGGCGGCGGTGACTTTCGCGGCATCATTCAGATGGACGCCAACGGCACCTTCCGCGGTTTCTTCGGTGCTAACCACAATCTGTTCAGCTTGACCTCGATGTTTACGCGCCTTTTTGCCACGGCGGAGCAAAAGGCGCAGATCGCCAAGACCTTGCCGAGTTCCGACACCAACATGTTCTTGAGCGGTGATGGCTACGTCTATACCGTATCGGCCACGGCGCAGATGGGCCAGATTAAGAAGCTGAATTCGCTGGGTGACGACGTCTACAAGGTAACCAATCACAGTCACCTGTTCGGGTTATCCAATGACTCCACCCAGGCGTTCTTTGGTGAGAAGCCGTTGGGCCGCGGCCAGTTCCCGCAGTTTGTCTCTATCAGCGTCGACAACACGGGCGTCATATCGGCGTTGGACGCCGGATCGGGGAAGATTTACCAGTACGACCAGTCCGGCAACCTGTTAGACATTTTCGGCGGCAAGCAAAATAGCCAGAACGGCTACTTCGACTACCCGGCGGCGCTGACCATCCGCCCCAACGGTAACATCTATGTGCTGGACTCCAGCCGCAAGGATATGCAAATCTTCCGTCCTACCCAGTTCGCCACCATGATTCACCAGGCAAGCGTGCTCTTCTATGACGGGAAGTACACGGCTTCCGCCCAGATCTGGCAGCAGTTGCTGCAAATGGATGCGCACTATAATCTGGCCCACGATCTGCTCGGCCAGAGCTATTTGAAGATCGGCGAACTCGGAGGCACCACGCAGGACTACGTCCGCGCGATGAGTGAGGAAAAGTTGGCGGAAGACCGCTCCAACTACTCCGCCGCCTTCGCCCAGTATCGACACGATTGGGCCAAAGAAAACTTTGGTCTGATCTTAGGCATCGTGTTCGGCGCCATCGTCGTGATGGTGTTAATCGCGCGTCCAATTGGACGGTTAGTAGAGGCGGCGATGCAGATGGGGTAACGACACTTCGGCGCCAGGAAACGTTCAGAGTCGGACGGAAGCGTACACGGGTCCACCCGGTGGCCGGGGCGCTTGCCAAGGTTCTGAAGCACAGCGTGCTCGTGCTGCGCCGACCGAGCGAGGCCATGTGGGAACTGAAGTACGACGGCCAGTGGATTGCCGTGCCAATTCTCCTCGTCCTAGCTGTGATTGTCCGGCTCATAACGATTGAGGTGACCGGTTACGAGTTCACCACAATCGAGCCGGCGGATACCAATCTCATTCTGGAACTGGCTAAGGTGATCGTGCCGTGGGCCACGTGGGTGATTGCCGGCTACGGCGTGGCAAGCATCTTCTATGGTGAAGGGACGTTCAAGAACGTCGCGGTCGCCAGCGCCTTCGCGTTGGTGCCGTACATCTTGCTGGAGGCTGAGTACACGGCGCTGGTCTCCCACATCCTCTCGTTGGACGAGAAGGTGATTTACTTTGCCGGACAAACCGTGATTACCGTGTGGATGCTGCTCCTATTTTTCATGCAGTTGAAGGTGATCCACGACTTTTCGCTGGCGAAGTCCGTCCTGGTGGGTCTAATCTCGCTGCTTGGCATGATCGTGCTCTGGGTGCTCATTGCCCTGACGTATCTGCTCACGCTGCAGATGATCCAGTTCTTCGTCCAGGTCGGTTACGAGTTTGTCACGCGTGGACCATAGCGAGGCGCGCGCAGGGAAGCACAGCGGGTGGATAAGGAGGAGTCGCATGGGCAGTTTTCGGATGCATCGATTAGCCCTGGTCGCTGCCTTTGCGGTCCTGGCGGCTGGTCCCTTACCGGCTCAGGCCGGTCGCCTGCCGGCGATGCTGTCGCAGACGAGTATTGGCGGGACCGGTTCGCCAACGCCGACCCCGGCGGCGGGGACGAAAACCTCAACAACCACCACTGCTACCGCTGCCGGCACCACTACGGCAGCGGCGCCGGCAGTGAAGGCGCCGCTCGCGCCGCAAGGACACACCACCGCCACCGCCGTGCCGGCGGGGTACGCAAAGACCTCCGAGGATGATTCGCTGGCGCTCTACGTCGAGAAGTGTAGCGGACATATTGCCGTCCAGGACAAAAAGAGTGGCGTCGTCTGGCTGAGCAATCCGACCCAGGCAAATGCACCGGCGCCGGGGGAGGAGTGCAAGGCTCCCGCCGCCCGCGCGTCGAAAGCAACACCGGCTGTTTCCACACAAGA
>JBPCLN010000078.1:0-3221 GCA_051003235.1 Chloroflexota bacterium
GCATACCTTAGCCCGTGCGGTCTTTCACGGCCGCAAAGGAGAACTGCGCCAGCGCTACCGGGAAGGGCAAGAGGACCAGTTGGGGGCGCTCGGCCTGGTGGTCAATATCGTCGTCCTGTGGACGACCCTCTATATGGACCACGTGCTCGCCCGCCTCCCCGGCATGGGCATCGAGCCCAAGCCGGAAGATATCGCCCGGCTCTCCCCCTTGGGGTTCCGCCACATCAACCTACATGGCCACTACCACTTCGTCCTGCCGGAGTTCATCACGCACGGCGAATTCCGACCACTGTGGGAGCCGGACGCGACCGACGACGTAGCGCCGGTCAGCACGTAGCGTAAGGTTTCGCCGCCGAACCGGCGGCCCCAATCAGCCAACGTAGCGTACGTTTTGGTTCCAATGATTGTCGAGGGCCAGCTACATCAATCGCCTGGAGAGTGGCGTCCGGGGCGTCCCCACCGCCGAGGTGGCGCTGGCCCTGGCCGTCGGCCTGGCGCTCTCCCCGCAGGAGACCGACCGCCTCCTCTGGAGCGCCGGCTGTCTGCCGCCCAGCCTCCAGGCCCTCACCCCCGGCGACCCCACCATCCTCGCCGTCGCCCAGCAGGCGGACTTTCGCGCCTGCGTCGAGGCCATGGCCCGCCGCTGGCGGGGCGGCACGCGGTAGGCACGCGACGATGCCCCAGGATGTCGTGGTATCGTCGCTGAGGGGAAAATTGGCTATGGACGCCTACTGTACCAAGTGTCGCACCAAGCGAGAGATCCAGGACGCCAAAGAAGTGACCACCGCCAACGGCCGCCACGCGCTGCAAGGCGTCTGTCCCGTCTGCAACACCAAACTCACGCGCTTTGTCGCCGGAAAGGCTACCGCTCCAGTCAAGGGTTGAGGATGACCGACGAGGGAGACGCCCGATGATGCCCTGACGTCAGTACCGGGTGGGGCGGCCTGGGCCCCACCCGGCGGCCCCGAACACGCCCTCGGCCTCTGGCGCTCTGACCGCCAGCTTCTCTGGCGGTCAGAGCAGTCTTTCGCCACCGTCGACCACGCTCAGAAACGCGTGCATGGCACGGAATGCTATCCGGGAGATTCCGTGGCTGACCTTCCTAAGCGAGCGGCCATGCGGAATCGATATATGACCAAACCCACACCGGCGCTGCCGCTGAGGAAGGTCAAGACCAGGTAGGTCTGCGCCGGACCGATGTGGTCGAAGAGATAGCCGCCGCCGATGCTCCCGACGATGCCGCTCAGGCTCCAGTTGACGGCCGAGTACAGGCTCTGCCCGGTGCTCTTCAATCCGGGAGTACCGATCACCTGGATCAGTTCCACCGCTCCCACGGTCATGAAGGTATAGGCGATGCCGTCCAGGATCTGGACGGCGAAGACCACCCACAGCGGCGGCCCAAGTGCGAGGATGCCCCACTTCGCCGTGTAGGTGAAGGCGCTGATGACGATGAGCGCGCCTGGACCGACTTGCCGGAGGAGACTCCCGCTCAGGCGAAACAGCGGGATTTCTATGACGGCGGCGATCATGAAGACCAACCCCAGGTATTGCAGATCGTAGTGCATCGCCGCGTAATACAAGGGGAACAACTGCCCGTTGACCGCCGACGCGACCGCCACCAAGAACGCCAGGGCGATGAAGGTGAGGAGCGCGCGATTGGCGCGCAGCGCGCGAACGTTTTGCCTGATCGACTCTCCACGCGCAAGGACCGCCCGCTTCTTTGGCAGGAACGGCAGGCACGCCACGATCAAGGCGCTGACCGCCGGGAAGGCGAGAAAGCCGGCTCCGTAGCCGACGCGACTATAGAGGTAGCCGCCGAGCGCCGTCGCCAGGGCAAACCCCAACGACCCCCACAGCCGGACCTGACCGAACGTAAAGGTGTGCACCCCACTCAACTCGGCCGTGACGGCGTCGGATAAGGGCGTGGCGATGCTCTGCACGACGGACAGGGCAAGCGCGGTCACGAGCAGGAGCCAATACGTTGGGGAGAAAAAGTAGCCCAGCGCGATGAGGGGCGACAGGCCAACGGACAGCGCCAGGATGCGGCGGTAGTCTGAGGCCCGATCAGCGAGCAGGCCCAGCACCGGTTGGGCCAGCACGCCGCCGATCGAGGCGACGGCGAAGATGAGGCCGATCTGCGTATCACTGCGCCCATGCTCCTGGAAAAAGATGCTCAGATAGGGGTACAGCGAGGCGATGCCGACATAGGAGAGGAAGTAATACAGTTGGAAGATCTTCTTGGAGCGATCTTCCCGTGGCGGTTGCGGCATCGCCTGCAGGGTCATCCGATAAACAGCCTTCGAGCCGCCGTATCGTGGCACAGCAGGTGGTCTGCGCCAAGCGGAGAGACCGGCTGCCCTGCCGGGAGTCGCATGCCTCTCGCGAGCAGTCTTGCTGGGCGGCACACCAGACGACTGCCCAGCGCGGTTGCCGCATTGTCGCCGTCGGCCAGGAAGCGGATGGGCATGGGAGCAAAGGTGGTCGGGTTAGTCAATAGTTTTCCTTCCTGCCGCCGGCGCGTCGGCCCCGGTCGTTGCTGTCCCGATGGGGCCGGTTGGTGTCCCGTTCACAGTCTGCCGCGTGCGGCGGCGGACTGCATCAGCCGACGGGCCAGGGGGCAGACCTGTCCGACCGGACAGGGGGACGATATCGTCGCACAGTTAGAGCAGGTGACGCTGGGCCGCCAAGGCAACGGCCTGGGCGCGATTGCCTGCCCCCAGCTTCGCGAAGAGGGAGGCCACGTGGAACTTCACCGTTCGTTCGGTGATCCCCAAGGAGCGAGCGATCTGCTTGGTCAGCAGCCCCTCGGCGAGGAGGCCGAGCACTTCGCGTTCGCGCGGGCTCAGGACGGTCGCTGACCGCTGCGGGACGTTGACGGCTGCCACGACACGGGCGGCGACCATCGGACCCAGCGACGAGCCGCCGGCGGCAACGTCACGGATGGCACGCACCAACTCCGTGGCGGGCGTCCCCTTGAGCAGATAGCCCACCGCGCCCGCCGACAGCGCGCCGAAGATCCGCGCATCGGTGGCGTAGGCCGTGAACACGAGCACGCGCGCGGTCGGGAGCGCGGCCACCAACCGGGGGAGCGCCGCCACACCGTCCAGCCCGGGGAGCTCGAGATCCAGCAGCAGGACATCGGGCCGAGCCGTCGAAGCTAGCGCCTCCTCGGCCGACCCCACCGCCCCGACGACCTCGAGGTCGGGCTGGTCCTCCAGCAC
>JBPCLN010000079.1:0-11160 GCA_051003235.1 Chloroflexota bacterium
AACGATTCCCGGCCCTGAAAGTGGCGATGCTGGAGGCCGGCTTCGCCTGGGTGCCACCCTACGTCTGGCGCATGGATTCCGACTGGAAGGGCCTCCGCCACCAGACCCCCTGGGTCAAGCGGCTGCCGAGCGAGTACGTCCACGACCATATCCGCTTCGCCTCCCAGCCGATGGACGAGCCGGAGCCGCCGGAGGCACTGCTTGATATCGTGCATTGGATGGCGGGCGAACGCACGCTGATGTTCGCCACCGACTATCCGCATTGGGACTGGGACGACCCCGCCCAGTCCTTCAAGATATTGCCGGCAGACCTCCGCCAGCGTATCTTCTGGGAGAACGCCGTGGAGACATTTGGGCGATGAGCGAGCAGACCAAGAGCGTCCTCGATAACGCAACGCAGGCGGCAGCGATGCGACGCCCCCGTCGCCACGTCGTCTGCTCGGTCAACGAACTGTCGCCGGGCCAGCGTAAGATCGTCGACGTGGACGGGCGCAGCATCGGCGTCTTCAACGTCAATGGGAAATTCTATGCCCTGCTCAGTCGCTGTCCCCACAAGGCGGCGCCGCTGTGCATGGGCGTCCTCAAGGGCCTCATCACCGGGCCGGAGCCGTACCGGTACGTGATCGAACGGGAAGGTGAAATCTTGCGCTGCCCCTGGCACGGCTGGGAATTCGATGTGACCAACGGCCGCTCCGTCTTCAATCCCCACCGCGTCCGCGTGAAAAGTTACGATGTGACCGTCGAGCCGGCCGAGGAAGATCCCTCCGTTGAGACATTACCGGTGGCGGTGGAACACCAGGTGGTGGTGCTTCTAATCTAGGGCCGGCGCGGCGGCGGCGATCCAGCAGCAGGAAGGAGAACGTGCGGCGATGGCTGGCAGCGGAACTCTGGAGCAGACGACGTTGGAACAGCGTCCGGCCGGCGCGGTCGGGTTGGCGGTGTTCGATACCGATATTCATCACAATGTCCGCACGCCGGCGGACCTCAATCCCTACCTGCCGAGGATCTATCAGCACCCCCGCTCCGACTATGGCATGAGCGGCGGCGGCATGAGCTATGGCAATAACGGGGGCGTCAAAGGCTATCGCGCCGATACGCTGGAGGACGGGCAGGCGCCGTCCGGGGGCGGCGTCAACGCCGTAGACCCGGAGCGGGTACGCTGGCAGTTGCTGGACGCCGGCGGCATCACGCTTGGCCTCTTGACCGGCGGTGGCGGCGGCAATTCCAGCGCCGATCCTGATTATGCCAACGCCCGCTGTCGCGCCTTCAACGATTTCACGATTGACCACTGGCTGGCGACTGATGCTCGCTTTCGCTTCGCCATGGCAGTCAACGGCCAGGACCCGGAAGAGGCGGCGCGCGAGATTGATCGCATTGGCGACCATCCAGGCATTGTTGCGATCATGCTGCCCTGTGGGGCGCCGAAGGCCTACGGGCACCGCTTCTACCGGCCGATTCACGAGGCCTGCGCCCGGCACCATCTCGCCATTGCCCTGCACTTCGGCGGCGAAGGCTCCGCCACCAACCCGGCGCCGACGGCAGCCGGCTATCCCAGCTACTACATCCAGGCCCGCTTGGCGCGGCCATCGTTCTACCAGGCCCATCTTTCCAGCTTCATCTTTGAAGGCGTCTTTGAACGATTCCCGGCCCTGAAAGTGGCGCTGCTGGAAAGCGGTTTCGCCTGGGCGCCCGCCTATATCTGGCGCATGGATTCCGACTGGAAAGGGCTGCGCCACCAAACCCCCTGGGTCAAGCGGCTGCCCAGCGAGTACGTTCGCGATCACATTCGCTTTGGCTCCCAGCCGATGGACGAGCCGGAGCCGCCGGAGGCACTGCTTGATATCGTGCATTGGATGGCGGGCGAACGCACGCTGATGTTCGCCACCGACTATCCGCATTGGGACTGGGATGACCCCGCCCAGTCCTTCAAGATATTGCCGGCAGACCTCCGCCAGCGTATCTTCTGGGAGAACGCCGTGGAGACATTTGGGCGATAAGTGATCAAAACTGAGATTGACAGCCTCTATGGACTTGCCTAGCATGGCCGTGCCCGCCTACGGCGGGTAGGCGCGAGTTGGAGAGGGAGAGCACACCAATGGCACAACAGCAGTTGAGTCGACGCGGGCTTCTCGGCAGTCTGGCGGTCAGCGTTGTCAGCGTCGTGGCCGCCGGCTGTGGCGGTGCGGCCGTGCAGTCACCGCCATCAGCAACCAGCTCCAGTATTGCCAGCTCCAGCGTGGCTGCCGCTACTACCGCCGGAGCGGCGAGCAGCGCCAGCTCCACGACGAGCAGCAGCGCGATCACAAGCGCGGCGAGCACGGTCGCGGCGACGGCGGCCACGACGAGCAGCGTTGCCCCAGAATCCATCAAGGTCGCTCCTGGGACGCTCAACTGGTGGCCGGGCTGGCCCGGCACCTACATGAAGGATGTCGCCAATGCCTTTATGAAGGAAAATCCCACCATCAAGGTCGAGCCGGTCCTCTTCTATCCCGACAACACAAAACTTATCGCTGCCATCGCCGCCGGCACCGGTCCGGACGTCGTATCGGACATTGGCTATTACAACTTCATTGAACGAGGCCTCGTCCTGCCGATCGACGATCTCCTCAAGGCAGACAAGATCTCAACGACGGATGGTGATATTCGCGCGGCGAACTGGAACGCCTTTCACTGGAAGGGCAAGTACTATGGCGTTCCTGCCGTCGACACGGCCGGTCGTGAAGCCCTCGGAATTAACGTGGACATGGCTCAGGCGGCCGGCCTTGATCCAGATCAGCCACCACAGACGTGGGACGACATGATCGTTTGGAATGAGAAGCTCACCAAGTTCGATTCGTCCGGCAATGTGCTGCAGTTGGGGACGTATCCCCTGTTCAACCGCGCCAACGCCACGACCTCCGGCGACACCTGGCTGTGGCCGGAGATGTGGGGATTCCACTACTTTGACGCCAATACGATGAAATACGCCATTGACCGACCGGAGACCATTGACATCTACACGACCATCCAGAAGTTCTACGATCGGGTCCCGCCTGACAAGCTGTCCGCTTTTACGAAGCCGTACACCAAGAGCTATGCCGCGTTTGGCGCCGGCAAGCAGGCGATGGGAATTACCTACCCTTCGGCGCCTGGCGTGATCCACAAACTCTATCCGAATAGCACCTTCCGCTGGACCTGGCCGCCGATGCCGGCGAGCCGGAAGGGCGTCACCATGCAGACCGCCGCCGGGCACGCCCAACTATTGGTGCAAGGGACCAAACTCCTCGACCAGGCGTTCAAGCTCGCGCTCTACTTGCCCGGAAAGGCCGCCTCCGACATTCTGTTTGACCAGGTAGGCTGGGTCGGTCCGAGCAAGTCCTGGCAGAAGACCATGGACCTCAGCAAGTTCCCCAAAGACGTGCAGCAAGGTATCCAGTTCTTTACCACGTCTGTGGACGATGCCAAGGAGATCTGGACCGCTGATCTGGACCCCGAGGACGAGTACCTGGGCTCACAATGGACCAAGATCGCCGGTCAGGTGAATACGCATACCCTTGACCCGAAGACGGCGGCCCAGCAACTCCAGTTCGCGATGGATACGCAACTGAAGAACGGTTCCTCATCCTTCAAGACCGGCTAGCGATGGCTACCGTCCCCATTGGATGGCAGCGTATCAAACGTGAAGAGTGACGCCGCCTAATGGCGAGTCCCCCAATTAGCCTAAGCCGGCGGCCGACGCGGCGCCCGAGGGAGTACCAATGACAACGGACACATTGCGGGTGGGAGCGGCGCGGACCGTCGTGACACCGCCACTCGGCGTCTCCCTGGCCGGTTCCTATACCGACCGTCGCGCGGACAATGTGCGGGATGACCTCTTTGCGCGGGCCGTGGTGATTGATGACGGCGCCACTCCGGTGGCGATCGTCAGCGTTGATCTCCTCGGCGTGAGTGCCGTCACCACTGCCGGCGCTCGCCGCCTGATCGAACAAGGCTGCGGCATCCCTGGCGCCAACGTGCTAATCGCCGCCACTCACAACCATTCCGGCCCCCTCACCCGCGAGCTAAGCGCCGGCGGCTTAGCCGGGGAGCCCGATCAGCCGTATCTCGCCGATCTACAGCGGAAGATTGCCTCGGCCGTCCAGCTTGCCTTCCACCGGCGTAGTCCGGCCCGTCTGCGCCTCACGTTGGGCGAAGAGAGCGGCATCGCCTTCAACCGCCGCTTTACGATGCGCGATGGTCCCGTCCGAACCAACCCGGGGAAGCTGAACCCGGAGATACTGGAGGCCGCCGGCCCGATTGACCGGCGAGTCTGGACCCTGACGGCACTGCCCGTCGCCGAGGGGTTTCCCGCCGAGGGTTCCCAGGCCGTGCCGCCCGCCGTCCTGCCTCTGAGCGTGCTGGTGAACTTCGGCCTGCACCCGGCAATTGTGGCGGGGACAACGATCTGCGCCGATTTCCCGCATTTCCTGGAGATGGGCGTGCAACGCCTGATCGGAGCCGACGGCAACGGCAGCCTGCCGCCGACAATGGTACGCGAGGCAGCGGCGGACCTTGCCATGCCCGTGGTGATCTTCGCCAACGCTCCCTGTGCCGACGTGAACCATATCGACTTCTTACACCGTCCCCCGCAGTCCGGCCTGGCCGAGGCGGCCCGCGTGGGGACCATCCTGGCCGGGGAAGCCGTCAAAGGGGCGTGCCGGCTCGTCGCTGATTGGGAATCGGGGACGGCGGCGGGCCTCCGCGCCGGGCGACGCCTGGTTGATCTGCCCTTGCGTCGCCCCACGCCGGAGCGAGTGGCCTGGGCCCGGCAGGCCGCGCAGGGACGGATGACGATGGTCCCGGGCGCCGGCCTGGAAGTAGTGGAGGCGCAGCGCGTGTTGGCGCTCGCCGAGGGCTGGATGGGCACGACCCGCCAGACGGAAGTGCAGGCGATCGCCGTCGGTGATGATCTGGCCGTGGTTGGGCTGCCCGGGGAAATCTTTGCCGAGCTGGGTCTGGACCTACGGGCGCGCTCCCCCTTTCCACACACGCTCGTGCTGGGTCTTGCCAACGACGCCATCGGCTACGTCCCTAGTCGCCGGGCCTACGACGAGGGCGGCTACGAGCCAACCTCCAGCCGGTTTGAACCCGGCAGCGGCGAGCGCCTGGTCGAAGAAGCGCTGGCCCTCCTGGCCGACCTGCGCGATTGAGGGAGATACGACGCCCCGGCTTGCGTCAGCACGCGGACCGCTCCTGCCGCCGACATCTACGCTAACACCTGGAACTTTCGCGGCGATCCCTTAGCAAGCGCCCTCCGCAAGGCAAAGGAAATCCCGCCTCCACACCCCGTTATACTGATGCCCAAAGAGGCGGTGCAGCGGACGGTGCGGAGGATGCAACAGCATGGCAACACTCGTCCTCGAAGGTTCCGCCGAGTTCGTGCGCAATACCGAGGCGGCGCTGGCTATGTTGCAGGCGCTTGATCCAGAACGAGCCGCCCTCGTTGTCAGCCACCTCCTGACCGTCACCGGCCTGGGGCGACGCGAATTCTGGCGCTTGGGACGCACGACGCTCTACGGGCGGGACTGGCGGGCCCTGACGCGGCCGGTCGACTACGCCTGGGTTGACCGCCGCCTGCGCCGTTGCTTTGTCGCCCCTTCCGTCTGGCAGACGGCCGCGGGTGACGAGGCGGCGTTGCGCCGGTATGCCGCCGTTCTCGTCCACGAAGCGGCGCACCTGTACCTCAACACGGAGGACGAGGCGGCCTGTAATGCCGAAATGCAGGGCGCTCAGACCCTGCTGGCGGGCGCCGATTAGGTCCGCGCGGGCGCCTCAGCAACTGCCGAACCGGAGCTGAGCGCGCGAACGAACGCCTCCGCTGCCGCTACGCGCTCCGGCAGCGCCGTTCGCTCCAGCAGGGTGACGAGCGCACTGCCCACCACCGCGCCATCGGCATACCGGCCCACCTCGCGCACATGCTCCGGCGTGCTAATGCCGAAACCGGCGGCAATCGGTAACGACGTGTGACTACGGACACCCTCAAGAAACGCCGGTAGGTCGGGAGGTAGATCGGTCCTGGCGCCGGTGACGCCGCGCACCGTCACGCAGTACACGAAGCCGGTCGAACGGCGGCCAATCAGGGCGAGCCGCTCCGGACTGCTATTGGGCGCTGCCATCAGGACCAGATCGAGGCCGTAGCGTTCGACGAGTGGCCCGATCTCGTCCGCCTCCTCCGGCGGCAGATCCGGCACGATAAAGCCGGCCACCCCCGAGTCGCGCGCCTCCCGGCAGAGGCGGTCGAGGCCGTATTGCAGAAACGGGTTGTAATAGCCCATTAACAGGAGGGGAATGCCGGCACGGGCGTGACTGGCCTTCGCCAATCGCAGACAATCGGCCAACGTGACGCCGTTCTCCAGCGCCCGCTGACCGGAACGCTGGACGGCCGTGCCGTCGGCGGTCGGGTCGGAAAAGGGGATACCTAACTCCACCATCGCCGCGCCGCCGCGGGCGAGGGCCGCCACCAGTTCCGGCGTGTCTTCGCGCTCCGGAAAACCGGCCGTAACGTAGGGCATGATCGCGATCCGCCCGGCAGTGCGAGCCTGGGCAAAGGCGGTCTGGATGGCGTTCAGCATGGCCCTATTCTTCCATTCCCAGCGCCCTCAGGACGGTCGGCATATCCTTGTCTCCGCGACCGGAGAGATTGACGAGGACAGGGCCATCGCGCAACTGTGCTGCCGCTTCCACGACCCAGGCGAGAGCGTGGGAAGATTCCAGCGCTGGCAAGATGCCCTCGGTTCGCGCTAACAGCGTAAAGGCGTCTAGTACCTGCTGGTCGGTGGCCGCCACGTAGCGGGCGCGACCGCTATCTTTCAGGGCGCTATGTTCCGGTCCGACGCCGGGATAGTCCAGACCGGCGGAGATAGAGTGCGTCTCCATCACCTGGCCATCGGGCGTTTGCAGCAGGTAACTGCGCGCGCCGTGCAGCACGCCGACGCTGCCGGCCACCAGGGTGGCGGCGTGGGCGCCGGATGCCAGGCCCCGTCCAGCCGCTTCCACGCCGGTCAGCCGGACCTCCCGATCATCCAGGAAAGCGGCGAAGATGCCCATGGCGTTGCTGCCGCCGCCGACGCAGGCGACCACATCTGCCGGGAGCCGGCCGGTGAGCGCCAACATCTGGCCGCGCGCCTCGCAGCCGATCACGGCCTGGAACTCGCGCGCGATCAGCGGATACGGGTGGGGACCCGCTACGGTGCCGAAGATATAGAAGGTGTTGTCGACGTTGGCGGCCCAATCGCGCATGGCTTCATTAATGGCGTCCTTCAGCGTCCGGCTGCCGCTCTCGACCGGGCGCACTTCCGCCCCCAGTAGGCGCATGCGCTGCACGTTGGCATGTTGCCGCGCAATATCCTCGCTGCCCATGTACACGACGCAGTCCAGGCCCAGCATTGCTGCCGCGGTGGCGGTCGCCACGCCGTGCATGCCGGCCCCAGTCTCGGCGATCACCCGCGGCCGCCCCATCCGCTCCGCCAGGAGTCCCTGACCCAGAGCGCTATTGATCTTGTGCGCCCCCGTGTGCGCCAGGTCTTCCCGCTTCAGGTAAAGATCCACGCCCAGCCGGCGAGAGAGTTGTCTGGCCGGATAGATCGGCGTGGGCCGGCCGACGTACTCCTTCAAGAGGGTGTCCAGCCGACTGCGAAAAGCCGGGTCGGCCTGAGCGGCGTAGAACGCCAGCTCAATCTCCTCCAGGACGCCGATTAATAATTCCGAGACATAGCGCCCGCCGTAGGCGCCGAAGTAGCCCCGCCGGGCGGTGATGGGTTGCGCTGTGGCCGTCATGTTATTGCTCCCTTGGCGGCCGCCACAAAGGCGGCGATCCGCGCGCGATCTTGCACGCCATGCCTTTCCACGCCGGAACTCACATCCACCCCATCTGGTCGGACGGCGGCAATCGCCCCGGCGACGTTCTCCGGCTGCAAGCCACCGGCCAGGAACACCGGCGGCCGGTCCGGTAGCGCCGTGATGGCGCGCGCGACGCGGAAATCTAACAGTTGGCCGGCTCCGCCCCAACCGGCCGCAGGTGGCTCCAGGAGCGTGGCGAAGAGGCGAGACCTCACGGCGGGCCCTCTCCCCAACCCCTCCCCCAATGCTGGGGGAGGGGACGACGTGGCGAACATCGTATGCCAGTGTCCACCTGCGAACGTAGGCGCCAGGGACGACGTCATGACGCTGGTAGCCCCTCCCCCAGCATTGGGGGAGGGGTTGGGGAGAGGGCCCAGCGGCCGCATCACCTGTATCACCGGCCGGTTGAGCAGCGGCATGACCTCTGCCCCTTCCTCTCCGGAGAGTTGAATCAAGTCCAGGCCGCAATCAGCGGCCAGGGCATTCATCACCTCGACCGGCTGGTTGACGAAGACGCCGACGGCGCGCACCGACGACCGACGACGGAGGCCGCTCAGGATGGCGGCGATCTGGGCGGGCGTCACGTACCGGCGCGTGGGCGGATAGCAGATGAAGCCCAGCAGGTCGGCGCCGGCGTCCACCGCGGCCTGGGCGCCGGCCAGGTTGCGGACGCCACAGATTTTCACCAAAACCGTTGGATTAGACACGGGCCCTGCGCCCCGCCTGTACCAGTTGGGAGAGGGCCGCCCGAGGGTCCTCCGCCGTCACCAGCGCCTCCCCCACCAGCACCGCATTCACGCCCCACTCGCCCAGGCGACGAATGTCGTCCGGCGTGCGGATGCCACTCTCACTGACCGCGACGCCGCCGGCGGGCAAGTAGCCCATCAGGCGCTCCGTTGTCTCCAGATCGACGGTGAAATCCTCCAGGTCGCGGTTGTTGATCCCGATCACTGTGGCCCCGGTGGCAAGCGCCCGTTCCGCCTCCGCCGGCGTGTGGACCTCGACCAACGTCGCCAGCCCGACGCTTTCCGCCACCGCTTGCAGGTGGTTGAGTTGCGCCTGATCGAGGATCGCGGCGATCAGCAGCACGGCATCAGCGTCGTTTGCCCGTGCTTCCAGGATCTGGTAGCCGTCGATGATAAAGTCCTTGCGCAGTACCGGAATGTCAACCATGCCGTGTACCTGGCGCAAGTCATGGATGCTCCCCTGAAAAAAGTGCTTTTCCGTCAGCACGGAGATCGCGGCGGCGCCGGCTTCCTCGTACGTCTGCCCAAACCACTGGTGATCGAGGTCGGCGCGCAAGATGCCTTTCGTCGGCGAGGCCCGCTTGATCTCGGCGATCACCCGCACTTCACCCTCCCGTTTCAGGGCTGCCGCGAAGTCGCGCACCGGCGGTTTCCCGGCGATGATCGAGCGCATAAGTCGATCTGGTAGCCGGTGCATCCGCTCCAGGTCCTGGCGGCGACGGGCGACGATCGTGTCGAGAATCATCCTTCCGCTCCAAATGCGATAACCCGCTCCAATGTAGTGGTGCCGGCGCCGGAGATGATCGCGGTACGGGCGCGGGCGATGCCTTCCTGGATGGTTGGCACGGCATCGGCAGCGTAGAGCGCCGCCCCCGCGCTGAGCAGCACCACGTCCAACAATGGCCCGGCCTCGCCATTGAGCACGCGGCGCGTGATGGCGACGTTGGTTGCCACATCGCCGCCCCGGAGTGCCGAGCGAGGGCAGCGCTGCATGCCAAAGTCCTCCGGTGTGACCGCGTAACGTTGCACCGCGCCCTGGCGCACTTCCCAGACCTCGCTGGCGCCCGTCAGGGTCAACTCGTCCATGCTACCTTCGCCGCAGACCACTAACGCGTGAGTGGTCCCCAACAGGGCCAGCACTTGCGATAGCTTCTCACCGCTCGTGTGGTTGGGTACCCCTAACAGTTGATGCCGCGCAAAGGCTGGGTTGGTGAGCGGACCGAGCAGATTAAAGGCGGTGCGCACGCCAATCTCGCGGCGTAGGGGAGAGGCGAACCGCATACTTGGGTTATAGAGCGGGGCGAACATGAACCCAAAGTCCGTCGCCGCGATACTGGCGGCGACTCGGTCCGGTCCGAGCTGAATGTTGACACCAAGGCCCTCCAGTACGTCGGCGCTCCCGCATTGGCTGCCCATGGCGCGATTGCCATGTTTGGCCACCGGCTGGCCTGCTGCCGCGACGGCCAGCGCGGCCACCGTAGAAATATTGAAGGTTTGGGCGCCGTCGCCGCCGGTGCCGCAGGTGTCCACTACCGGAGTGGGCGTTGTGACGCGCGTGACGTTGGCGCGCATCGCGCCGGCAAAGCCGGCGAGTTCTTCCGGCGTTTCCCCTTTCATGCGTAGCGCTACCATGAGGGCGCCGAACTGGGACGGGGTCGGACTGCCCGCCAGGATTTCCCGCATGACCGCCTCGGCCTCCTCCGGTGTGAGCGCGTAACCGTCAACAACGCGAGCGATTGCTTCACGAATCATTCCTGTCCCTCCCAGGTGCCCTCGATCGAACTCTTCAGGAAGTTGCTCAGAATATCTTTGCCGTGCGGCGTGCCGATACTTTCGGGATGAAATTGGATGCCGTGCGTGGGATAGTCACGATGGCGAATCCCCATCACCAGCCCGTCCGCCGTCCAGGCATTCACGAGGAGACAGTCCGGCAGATACACCTGTTCACCGAGCAGCGAGTGATACCGCATGGCGTCTAACGGCGACGGTAGACCCCGAAATAGCCCGCTATCGTCGTGACTGACCGCCCAGACCTTGCCGTGTACCGGATAGGGCGCCCGCGTCACGCGCCCGCCATAGACGTGGATGATGCCCTGATGCCCCAGACACACGCCCAGGATGGGGAGCTCCGGACCGAGCGCGCGGATCACCTCCGCACAAACGCCAAAGTAGCTCGGGTCGTCCGGTGAACCGGGCCCTGGCGAGATGACGATGCGCTGCGGCTGAGCCTGCCGGATTTCCGCCAGGGTGATCTCGTCGTTGCGCACCACCTCGGGGGCGGCGCCAAGTTCTCCCAGGTACTGATAGAGGTTGTAGGTGAAGGAATCGTAGTTGTCGATCACGAGCGTCTTCATGGCGCCCCCGTCGCTGCGGCGCGTTCGACGGCGCGACGCACAGCCGCCCCTTTATTCTCCACTTCCTGGTACTCCGCTTCCACCTGGGAGTCGTAGACGATGCCGCAGGGGGCCTGGGCCCAGGCCGAGGGGCAATTGGTGAATAGGTTGCTGATGGCGGTTGCGAAGCAACGGGCCCCGCCCAACACGAAGCATCCCACCGA
>JBPCLN010000080.1:0-12011 GCA_051003235.1 Chloroflexota bacterium
ACGTTGAGCGGTTGAAAGAGCAATTGGGTGTAGTAGTAGATCAAGAAGGCGGCGCCGATACTGAGCGATCCCTGGCGATAGAGCGTCGCCGCCAGCAGCAGCGAGAGCGCCACACCGATCGCCATGAGGAACCCTTGCACCGACCAGCCAAGAGAGGCGACGAGCCGGGCGCGCCGGCCCGTGCGCAGCCGTTCCCGCGTGTACCGGTACAGCCGCCCCATGACGTACTCGCCGGCGCCGCTGGAGCGGATATCCTCCGTGCCGCCCAACCGCTCCTCCAGGAAGCCAAAGAGGTCGGCGTTGGCCTGGCGGGAGGCTGTCCAGTACGGCACCGCGACAGCGCGCAGGCGAATCATTGCACAGAGCACAATCACGGCGAAGACCGTCAGCGGGAGACCGGCCCGCCAGTTCTCCAGCCAGAGGGCGGCGAGCACGCCGATCATAAAGAGCAAGTTGCCGACAATTTGCACCACGAACTGGGAGAAGAAGTTGGCCAGGGCGGTCACGTCGCCGTCCACGCGTTCGATCAATTCGCCTGGTGTGCGCGCCTTGTGGAAGCCAAGATCCAGGCGCAGCAAATGCAAGGTCAGGTCGGCGCGCAAGGCGTTGGTCGCCGTCCAGGCCACCCGTTCGCTGAAGTAGGTGGCCGCCAGCGCGAGCGCCTGTTGGACGATGGCGACGCCGACGTACAGCAGCGCGACACGGGTGAGAAAGGTAAGCGTTCCGCCGGATTTGGCGGCATCCAGGAAGGCGCGCAGGACCTGCGGATTGACCAGTTGTAAGCCGATACTGCCAAGCAGCAACGCCCCGAGTAGCACGACCCGGCCCAGTTGGGGTCGCAGATAACTGAACATAAGCTGGCGCTGATGCGCGATTGGGCTGGCTGTCGTCATGCTACTCCCCCTCTGCACCGGCTGACCGGCGGAATCTCAGCGTTCCGAAACACCGGGGGGTTCGCTCACCCGCGACGGTACAGCGGGCAACAAAAAACCTCCCGGTAGCCGGGAGGTTGCGCGGCGCTACGTCGCCTGGTTGCCTACAGACGCAGGCTTCCCCCTCCCGGGCACACCGATCCCCCACCAACGGGAGGAGCGGGCGGGATGAAGAACAGCGCCATCACTTCTTTTCACTGCGATCTTTGGACGACGGGAGCACTGTACCACGCGCACCGCAACCGTGCCAGTGCTGTTGACGTAAAGTTTGTGCGAGAAGGTCAGGTTCCTTGAAACCCAAGCAGCGCATCGGTTATGCTAGCGGGCGCGAGCACGGTACGCGCTGGTGAGGTTCGCTTTCACCTGTACACGCAAGACCACGAGCCGCGCCACGCCCATGGCATGATCGGCAGTGGGCAGGTGATTGTTGGTCTCCGTGCCGACGGGAGTATCGCGCTGGCCCAACGACCGGATGCTGTCGTTGGCGTGACCAAGAGCGATGCCCGCAGGGTGCTACAGGCCGCTGCCGACCACTTCGATGAACTCGTCGCCGCCTGGGAAAGGATGCACAGGTCATGAACGTAGAGCATCCGGTCGTTACGTCCGATGTAGAGCTCGATGCCGCGCTAGCACAAGGTCGTCTGGCTTCCGCACGCCTGCCCCTCGCCGTCCATGCCGAATTCCGCTCCGCCGACGACGCCGTTATCGTCGTGCTAAGCACTGGCGTAACGCTCACCGTGCCGCGGCGACTCTTAACAAGGGCTGGATCAGGCGACACCCGATGAACTCAGCCAGATTGAACTGGTGGGACTCGGCACTAGGCTGTATTGGCCGCGCCTGGACGTGAACCACTACCTGCCGGGACTCGTTCACGGGATCTTTGGTACTCGCCGCTGGATGGCTGAACTGGGTCGCAAGGGCAGGCGAGTGCGTAGCGCAGCGAAGGCCGCCGCCGCTCGCCGCAACGGGCGGCGCGGTGGACGGCCTTCGGTGAGCGTGACGCCAGACGGCGAATCAAAGTAAGCGAGGGGAGACCGGCACTCTCCCCCGCTTGGGTTCGGAAGTAGGGTAAAGTTCGGACGCTGAACGCCGAGTGCGCCTGGCAGCAGAGCGATAGGACAGTCCGCATGCCCCGTCCGAACGTGACCTTCATGATTGCCGACGATCATCGCCACGACGCCATACACGCCTTTGGCAATCCGGATGTTCAGACGCCGGTGCTGGATGCTTTGGCTGCGCGCGGCGTGTCCTTCCGGCGGGCCTACACCATGGGCGGTATGGTCGGCGCCGTCTGCGTGCCCAGCCGTGCGGCGCTGCTCACCGGCACGAACCCGTTCCGCGCCTCGATCCGTCAGCTGCCGGGCGACGGTCCCGGTTCGCTCACCATCAACCCAGAACCGGCGTTATTGCCGGCCACCCTGCGCGGCGCCGGCTACCACACCTATGGCGTAGGCAAGTGGCATAACGACAAAGGCAGCTTCACCCGCGGCTTTGCCGGCGGCGCGCGTCTCTTCTTCGGGGGCATGAGCGACCAGTGGCGCGTCCCCACCTTTGACTACGACCCGACCGGCCAGTATCCAGCGGAGGGGCGGCAGATACGCGATCAGTTCTCCAGCGAGCTATTCGGAGACGCGAGCGTGGCATTTCTGCGCAATTACATGGATGATGAACCCTACTTCCTCTATGTCGCTTTCACCGCCCCGCACGATCCGCGAACGGCGCCGGCCGAGTTCGCGGCGCTCTATGACCCGCAACGGGTGACGCTGCCAGCCAACTTCCTGGCTGAGCATCCCTTTGACAATGGCGAACTGCGCGTCCGAGACGAAGTACTCGCCCCCTTTCCGCGCACAGTCGAGGTCATCCGCCGGCACCTGGCCGACTACTACGCCATGATCAGCAGCCTCGACGCCCAGATCGGCCGAATCCTGGCGGCGCTGGCGGAGCGGGCCGACGCCGGCAACACGATCATCGTCTACACCGCCGATCACGGCCTGGCGGTGGGTCAGCACGGCCTGTTGGGCAAGCAGAACCTCTATGAGCACAGCATCGGCGTCCCTCGCATCATGGCTGGACCGGGTCTGTCGGCCGGCAAGGAGGTCACTGCCCTGACGCACCATGCCGACGTCTTCCCCACGCTGTGCGCGCTCACCGGCGTTCCGATCCCCGCCTCGGTCGAGGGACAGAACCTGCTGCCGATCTTGACCGACGCTGCCGCGCCCCGGCGTGACAGCGTCTTCGCCGTGTACAAGGACCTCCAGCGAGCGGTCGTTGCTGGGGACTGGAAGCTCATCCGCTATTACCGGTCAGGGGACCAGACCACGGGCAGCGATCGCCGCCAACTCTTTCATCTGGCCGACGACCCCTGGGAAATGCACGACGTCTCCACCGACAGCGCGCAGCATGATCGCCTCACCCGGATGGAGGATGAGCTCGTCGCCTGGCAACTCCGGACCGGGGACTTCCTCGGCGCCCAATCGCCGTCCGGCCCTACCCCGGGCGGTCGGGTGCGCTAGTCCGGATATATCACGAACATTCTGAAACCGTCGTCGAAGGCCGCTGGCGCAGGATATGCGTACTCCTCTGCGCTACCTGGCGGCAAACGGAGAGGGGCCGGATTGTGTTGGGCAAACTTTGGTCGGTGCTCCGTCCCTGGCTGCCGTGGGTCGGCATGGTGGTGCTGCTGGCGTTGCTGATCAAGGCCGTCCACCCGGCAAGCCTGCTCGCTGCCCTACGCCACGCCAACCTCTGGCTGATTCTGCCGATTCTGGGCTGCGGCCTGGTCAGCCTGATTTTGCGCAGCATCCGCTGGCATCTCTTGCTGAAGGCGATCGACGCGCCGAACTCGCTCCTTGATTCCATCATCCTCTTCTCGGCGGCCCAGGCGGCGCTGCTGGTACCTGGCGGGCAGTTCTTGTTGCCGGTGCTGCAGCGCAGCCAGTACGGCACTTTGATCCGCCGCTCGGCGCCGACAATCCTGGTGCAGGAACTGGTCTACGGATTACTGGTGCTGCCGGCGGCGCTGCCGGGCGTGCCGCCCTACCACCCGGCGGGCTGGCTGCTACTGGCGGCCTTCATCTTCAATGCCGGCACTGCCGTTGCCCTGCTACAAGGCAGCATCCTGCGCCGCATCGTCGCCGTTGCCCGGCACATTCCCTTCATTCGTCAACACGTCGGCAACCTCACGGAGATGCAAGAGCACGTCGTGACCGTCGCCACGAGCCGATGGGCCATCTTTGGTACCGTCTTCGACATGGCCGCCATCGCCATCGCCGGCCTGGGCCTGCTCCTGGCTTTGCAGGCGGTGGGCGCGTTTCAGATCAGCTGGATCGAGAGTATGGCGGTCTACGCGCTGGGCAGCGCGGTCGGGACCCTTTCGGCATTGCCCGGCGGCATCGGCGCCAACGAAGACGTCAGCACCCTCGTCCTGCATCGCATGTCCCTGGATGCCGGCGCCGCGGCCGCCGGGACGCTCCTCTTCCGCGTCGTTAACCTGCTCATGGGCACCATCGTCGGGTGGCTGGTCCTGACTCTCGCCCGCTCCCGGCTCAACGTCCATCCCACCTTCGCCGGCATCGCCAAAGCCGTGCGCGGCGCGGAGGAGAAAGTGATCGAAGGCAAAGATCCCGGCAAGCAACCGGAAGAGTACTTGCGCACGTAAAGGCGGGCGACAGGGCGCCCGCCGTCGCCGGGCGGCGCGACACTGTACACTCCGTTGCCGCTGCATCGCCTCAATGGAGCAGAGCACATGTCAGATTCGGCCGGAGCCATCCGCCTCACCGCAGCCACGTTGGCGCAGTTGCACCACGTCAGCACCGCCACCCTCAGCAGCCAGCTCCACAAGCGCGGCTATCGCCAACTGGTGATGCGTGGCGTTGCCCCATTGCGGCCCGAGCTGCGTCTGGTGGGACAGGCCTTCACCCTACGCTATATCCCGGCGCGGGAAGACCTGGAGCGCAGTGGGGAGTTCGACAACCGCACGAATATCCAGCGCCTGGCGGTGGAGCAGGTCGGACCAGGCGACGTATTGGTGATCGACGCGCGGGGCGACACTCGCGCCGGCACCCTCGGCAACATCCTGGCGACGCGCATCGCCGGTCGCGGCGCCGCCGGCATCGTCACCGACGGCGCTTTTCGTGACTCCCCCGCCATCCGCGCGATAGACTTGCCAACCTATGCGGGAGGCGCCCACCCCAACATCTCGTTCACTGTCCATCACCCGATCGATATCAACGTGCCGATTGCTTGCGGCGGCGTGGCGGTGCTGCCGGGCGACGCCATAGTCGGCGATGCGGAGGCGGTCATCGTCATCCCGGTCGCCATCGCGGAAGAGGTCGCCCGTGACGCCTTTGCCCAGGAACAGCGCGAGGAGTTCATACTCACGAAAGTAGCCGGTGGCAGCAGCATTGTTGGCGTCTACCCGCCGGACGAGCAGACCTTGCGTGAGTACACCGCCTGGCAGGGGCAACAGCGCCGGCCTTAATGGTGCGAACGACGGAACGGGCCGGTTGACGGTGGCCTCCCGGCCTCTCTACCATACGGTCATGACGAACCGGCACTGAGGAGAGTATGCTGCCGACCCTGGCCGTTCCAACGACCCTTACCGCCGGTACCGCCGCTCACCTCGTTGCTGCCGTTCTGATCGCCCTGGTTGCGCTCGCCTTCGGCCAGCGCCTGCGGCGAACGGTCATCGAGGTCTTGCGCCGGCGCTCCCGGCTCGACTCTGCCGCCGCCCTGCTGATCGGCCGGCTGGTGTATTTCGCCATCCTGGTGATCGCTGCGCTCTGGATCTTAAATCTCTGGGGGTCGGGCATCACGCCGCTGCTGACGCTGTTGGGCGTCATCGGCCTCACGATCTCCCTGGCCCTGCAGGACGTGCTCCGTAATCTTTTCGCCGGCTTTTATATGCTGATCGAACGGCCGTTTATGCTCGGCGACCTGATCGAGGTGAGCTCCGTCCAGGGCACCGTGGAAAGCATCGAGTTGCGCCTGACCGTCCTCACGACAGCGGACGGCCTACGCGTCACCGTCCCTAACGCCACCGTCTTCACGGCAATCGTCACCAATCGCTCCGCCCATCCCCTGCGGCGCTGGCCGGTGCTGGTGACGATGCCACCAAACGCCAGTCTGGACAACCTGGAGGCCGCAGTCACCGCCTTGACCCAGCAACTTCCAGGGACCCCACCGCCGGCACAGATCGCGATTCAATCAGCGTCGAGCAAAGGAGTGCTCATCGAACTGGGCCTGTGGGCGACCGATGCGGCCACGCTGGGCCGGGCCATACTCACCCTACGACAGAACCTGCCCTCGGCAGTCTTCAGCGTGCCTGGCGCCGCCGCGTTGCCGGATAAGGCGCCTGCGCTTCCCGCCAAGCCGCGCCATATTACCCGCCACCGTCCCGCCAAACCGAGCAGCGCCAAGAACAGGCCGTCGTGAGGCGGCTGGGGATCCTGGGTGGCACGTTCGACCCTATCCATAGCGGTCATCTGGTCATCGCCGAAGAGGCCCGTGTCCGCCTGAACCTGCAGGAGGTGCGCTTCATCCCGGCCGGCCAGCCGCCGCACAAGGCCGGACGGCCGGTAACGCCGGCCTCCGACCGGCTGACGATGGTGCATCGCTCGATTGCCGGCAACCCAACCTTCAGCGTCTCCACCATGGAGATCGAGCGCGACGGCCCCTCCTATACCGTTGATACCTTGCTCCAGTTGCATCGAGAGGAGGGCCCTGACTGCGCCCTCTTCTTTATTGTGGGTGGCGATGCGCTGCCCGACCTGCTGACCTGGCGTGATCCCGATCGCCTGCTGGAGCTCTGCACGCTCGTCGTCGTGCGCCGCCCGAATGTAGCGCCAGTTGACCTCCGTCAATTGGAAGCGCACCTCCCGGCGATAGCCGAGAACATAGTCCTCCTCGATGGCCCCCAATTCGGCGTCTCCGGCACCGATATTCGGCAGCGTGTCAGCGACGGGCTGCCGGTTCGTTATCAGGTACCAGAGTTGGTCTGGGCCTATATCCAGGAGCACCGGCTCTATCGAACGTGAGGTCGGGGGCGATACCAGGCTGCGGCGGGAGCTTGCCTACCGTTAGACCGTCTGCAGACTCGGCTGGTTGAGCAGCCAGCCGTCTGCACCGCGGACCAGTTGCCAGGCGCCGACATACTCGCGACGGGAGCCGGGCGTCCCGGAATCCAGTTCCACGACGTCGACTGCTACCGTTGCCGTCTGCGTTGTCTGAGCAGTCACGACCGCGCGCCGGACCGTCATCTCTTGCACGTTGGCGAAGCGTCCATTGATGTTGGCGGATGGCGGAAAGTTGGCTTGCAATGCCGCACTCCAGAGTTGCGCGGCCCGGTCAAATTGGTGCCCACCGACCAGCGTATAAAACTCAATCACCGTCTGCGCGGGGTCGGCAGAGGCAGGCACCGACCCCGCGGCGCTGCTCGTCACCAAAATGGCAGCGACCGCCGTGGCCGGCGGCTGCTGTTGCACCGTCGGCACGGCAGTGGGCCGAACGATTGGTGGCGGAGAAACCGCAACAGGCGGTGCGGGAGATGCGGCGACAATTGGCGTCGGAACTGTCGCGGCGGTCGCTGTGGGCGGTGCTGCAACCGTTGCTACGGCCGTGGGGTGAGGCAAAGGCGTCGCCGTCGGCTGCGGCGAGCTGGTCGCCGGAGGCGGTACTGCCACCAATGGCAGCGGCGTGGGTGAAAGAACGGCGGATGGGGAGGGGGAGGCGATACGTGGTCCGGCCGTCGCCGTGGTGGCGCCGCCTACCTGCCTCGCCGCGAAGACGCCCACCCCGGCGAGGAATAGGAGCAGCAGCGCCGGCGCCACAAACCACGCGCCCGAACGGCGGCGCCGGCGCAGGCGACCGCCGTATGTCGCACCAGCTTGCCGCTGGGGGTGCGCCAGGCGGGGTGCGGGGACGGGCCGAGTGGCCGGCAGACGCGGCCGTGCCGCAACGGCGCCGCCGATGGCAGGTGTGGTTCG
The DNA here is from genome assembly GCA_051003235.1 of Chloroflexota bacterium. GTDB lineage: Bacteria > Chloroflexota > UBA4733 > UBA4733 > UBA4733 > UBA4733. The sequence continues at coordinate 7,916 of JBPCLN010000080.1, forward strand.
CGTCACGTGCGTAGCGACGGAATCTGACCGGCGGAGATCCTCCAGGGCCAGACGCATGGCAGCGGCCGTAGGGTAACGCCGGTCGGGATCTTTGGCGAGCGCCTTCAGCACAATGGCCTCGGCCTGCGGTGAAACGGCGGAATTGCGTCCCCGAAGTGGTGCAGGCGCATCGTTCAGGTGGTGCAGCACCACCGCCAGCGGGGTGTCGGCGGCAAAGGGCGGCCGACCGGTCAGCAGCTCATAGAGCACGACTCCCAGGCTATAGACATCGGACCGCGCATCGACCAGTTTGCCCTGGGCCTGCTCCGGGGACAGGTACTGGGCGCTCCCTAACACCTCGGACGTGCGGGTCAACGCCCCGGTATCCACGGCACGCGCGATGCCAAAGTCGGCAACCTTCACCCGGCCATCGGCGGTCAGCAACACATTCTGCGGTTTCACGTCCCGGTGAATAATGCCCCTGCTATGGGCAGCATCCAGCGCTGCCGCGATCTGGACGCCGATGCCCAGCGCCTCCGCCTCCGGCAACGCGCCCCGCCTGGCCACGGCCTCCGCCAGATTTCCGCCGGGCGCATATTCCATGACAATGTAATAGGCGTTGCCGTCAACACCAGCGCCGAATGACGCCGCCGGTGTTTCCCCCTGATCGTAGATCGACACGACGTTGGGATGATTGAGACCGCCGGCCGCGCGCGCTTCACGTTTGAAGCGTTCGACAAAGGCCGGATCAGCGGACCGCTGCGGCGGCAACACTTTAATGGCGACATCGCGGTCGAGGGTCAGATCGTGCGCAAGGTAGACGGTGGCCATGCCCCCACTGCCGATAGGCCGGCCCAGACTGTACCGTTCGCTCAGGCGCTGCATCGCGTTCATGTACGTAAGTAAGGGCATATTCGGTGCCGCCCTCAAGCCACAGCCCGCGCTTGTCTATGCGGAAACTAGGGGAAACCCCGGGCCCGTTACGTTAACGACCTGGTATAACAGGTTGCCATGCCGGTGATAACCGCCGGGAAGTGTGGTTGGCGATCCAGCGGTGGCGAGCACTGCTACTGCGGTGGAGTTCGCCGTTGCCGCGATCGACATCGCGGATGATCTGTTGGACGACGAAGGGAACGGGTGTCGGGCCGGGCATGACTGAGAACCGGCGTCGTGGTGATCGGATTGCTGGCAACATGTGCGCTTCCGTTGGGCGTATCTGCTAACACTCAAACACTTATTGCTAACCCCACGCCCCCTGGGCCGCAAGATGCGGTAAAGCATCCACAGCCAGTTACCCCAATGCCAGCCTGGATGGAAGAGCTGAAGGCGCGCAAGGATGCCCAAGCCCGGCAGCGCATGACATCCGGCGTCCAACCGATGGTTTACACGACGAACAGCGTCTCCGCAAACCAACAGGCCCAGTGGACTGCATCCTACTGCGGACCAGCGGCAGTCACGGAGGCGCTGGGACAAAAAGGGGTCGGGACCGACTAGAACAGCATGTTGAGCCTGCTGCAGACCGACTCAAACAATGGGATGGCGTGGTATAGCGTCTACATCAACGTGCCGAATCCCAGCGGCTATCCCGTGCCCGATGCACAGAACAATAAGGTCGGGAGCAACTGGTACGTGCCAGTCGCCGTCCCCTATACGCCGGGCTCGCAGGATTAAACCAACTTCCAGAACAATCTCGTGACGGACATCGACGCCGCCTGGCCACTCGTCGGTGACGCCTACGAGGTCCTTGGCGGGCCACAGCTCGTGGGACACCCGTCGAACTACACGATCTACCACTGTTTCGATATTCGTGGCTACAACAACTCGGGTGCCACGACGATGGAGGAGGACTCCGTCTCTGGAGCGTCCAGTATCTCCTGGAGTTCGGGGGTGCCTCCCTACTCAAGCCTTAACTCGAACACGATCACGGACATTCTCGGCGCTCGCGGCTATGTCTGGTAAGAAGTTCTGGCTACTAGCTGCTTGTCTCCTGGTGGGGAGCACCTTCGGGTGCTCCCCACGTGGGGGACGGGTGCTGTTCACCACACAACCGACGTCGTTGACACCGATTGCGGTGCTCTCCACGACCGCTACACCCTCGGCATCCCTCGCAACTTCGTGGTCAGTCCCGAGTCCAACCGCATCTCCGTTGGCGCGGCCAGGTACGACGCTGCCACTACGGCCTAGGGCAACACCGCCCATCTCCGCCGCGTTAGGATCGTCGTCCGGTCCGGACGCGGCCATTGTCACGCTGCCTACACCGAACGCCACCGAAATCGCCTCTGCGTGTCGGGTGGGCCTGCCGCCTGCTTGGGAGGACGCGATTACCCAGGGAACGGTCAGGACACCAAGCTCGGAGACACTTTGCCCTTCGCGGTGTCCGGCGACGGCAAGGATTTCTTCACGGCGGACTACACGCCTTCGTGGACCGGTGTGCTCGCCATTCATGCCGGGACGGCCGAACGGACACGTATCGATATCGAGGCCTTCGCCTCACCGACAGACCAAGTGATGGGTGGTGACTTTGATGGCGGCTGGTCAGTGTGGTCCGAAGGTCATTCCTTCACATCCCTTGGTGATTGGACGCTGCAGCCGTAGGATTCGGTTGAGAAGCGTTTGGTGAACGTTGCAAGCGTGCCACGCAAGGATGGCCAGCCGATTCCGGGGCCACTCGTGATCCCCGTGGTAAGTCATGGCAAGCTCGCATGGGCCCAGTCGGCCCTCTCAGGCAACGCCGAACTCCATCTCTACTCGCAGGTGGCAGGATCTGATCGCGTGATTTCACGAGGCCACTTTGGGATGCCCGCCTTTGCCTGGCCGTGGCATTCGGGCGATCCAAAGGCCACATGGATTTTCGCCGCGCCTTCCGGAGATGTGATTCAATGGCATCATATCGGCGACCACATAATCACCTGGGTTGGCGCACAGGCGAGCTATGCTGCCGATCTACGCACATTGGCGGTTGCGCAGATGACCCCAAAGTACGGCAGCATACAGACCAAAGGGACGGGCCTGGTGGTCAACTATCCGGTAACCGCCGTCAAGTCATCACACCATTCCCAACAGGTCTTCTCTATTGACGTGAGTGGCCTTCCCAGCTTGCCCGGGTGCGCGCCGTCTAGGTAGGCGCGTGGGATGTCGCACAAAGTCATACTTGTCGCCGTGCAGCGCTCGCTGGCGATCGTGCAGCCTCGCCCCAATCGCCGCACCAGAGCAGGCGCTGCGGCTCCTACGGGCAGCCACCGGCTGCATCCTGGCCGCATCACATGCACGAGGAGGTTAGTTATGCTAAAGTCCTGGTTCTCATGGACTACGCTGGCTGTGGCCATTAAAGGCCACAGCCCTCCTGGCCGTACCCGTGGCGCCAATGGCCCAGGCCAACAGTTGCCAGTTTGTCCTCGGTTTCGCCATACTCGACAGCATGATCCCGCCGCAGGTGGGCCAGTGTCTGGAGAATGAGCAGCATAACCCGAACAACGGCGACGGACTTCAGCACACCACCGGCGGCCTGCTGGTCTGGCGCAAAGTGGATAACTGGACCGCCTTCACCGACGGCTTTCACACTTATGTGAATGGTCCCACCGGCCTGGAGTACCGCCTGAATACGCAGCGATTCTCCTGGGAAGCCAACCCAGGTGGCCTCCCGGTGATCCCAGACGCCCACGTCGGCGCCGGCCAGTTTGTGCAATCTGGACCGAGGCTCCGTTTGGCGGACGCCACGCTGGGCTACGTCCAGGGTCCCCTGACCTTCCAGGTAGCGGGGAGCGGCTTTAGCGCGGGGGGACGGTCACGCTCCAGGGCGGCTACACGCCGGCCTATGTAGTCTCCGGCGCTCGGCAGACATGTAGCGCCGAGGCGCTTGGCCCCGTGCAAGTCGCGGCTGGCGCCGCGGGAAGTTTCAGCGCCACGATGCAAGCGGCTCAAAACTTCCATATGGGCGGCGACTACCGCATTACCGCCAACGGTTCCAGCAGCGGCACGGTTGGCCCGCTCGCGGGCGGCGCCGGCGGCGCGTAGTTCGGAGCTCCGCCGGCAGGCTGTGGGGCTTATACCGAACGCCGTAAGCGCGTCGGGACGGCGGTTTGCGTCGCGCCTCTACCTTAACCTCACAATGTCCGCT
>JBPCLN010000081.1:0-14667 GCA_051003235.1 Chloroflexota bacterium
GGTGTTGAGCGCCATGCCTGGGGCCTTCAGCGTCGAGTACCGTGGTCCCGGCAAACGCCTGCAGATCGGCGTTGGCAAGCTCAACCCGCCGCTGCCCAGCGGTCAGTCGGCGCCGATCCTGGTGCGCGGCCAGCACGTCTCGCTCGCGCTACACGATCCGGTGGCGCCCCAGACGCTGGATTGGCTGAGTTGGCGCGAGCCCGGCCACTGGCAGCCGTATGGTGACGCGACCGTCGAGAACGTCGTCGAGTATTTCCTCTTCGTCCAGGGCATGACGCCCGTTGCAGTGCAGCAGGTGGCGAGCTCGCTCGTCGTGCTGGGAAGCTGAAGCGCTGCAAGGCGAAAGGAGCAGTGATGGTCAGGTTCGAAGCTGGGCCGGCAGCAGGGGTCGGCTGGACGAGGCGGCGGTTCCTGCCCGCAGGCATGGGCGTTGTTGCTGCCGGCGCTACGGCGCTTGTGGCGGCCGAACCGGGCCGGAGCCGAGGGCGGCGGCGGTGCCGGCGCAAACCCGGACATTGCACCCGTCCCGATTCCCTGGCTAGACGCAAACGGCAACCACAACCAATCCCCAGCGCCTGGCAACGATCCCTCGGAGATCGATAACTTCAACGGGCAGGTTGCCACCTGCCGACTGGCCGGTTCCGGCAAGGATAGCGAGGGCAACGCGATACCCTTCGGTGGGCCGCGCACGACGGTGCGCTTCATGCAAGGGGAGTACGTCACCGACCAGGGCGTCCATCGCGTCGCCACCTTCGCCCACTTCTGGCTCGACCTCTACCAGGGGACAGTCGCGCCGCAGCGCCAGATCCACGATCTGCACTCGGACATGGGGCCCTCCGCGCTCTACGGCGTGTTCGCCATCCCCAATCAGACGCTGCAGATCAGTCCCGATGGCAAGAGCGCCACGCTCCATCTCACGCTCGGCGCCAGCGACCAACCGACCTTTCCCAAGCCCGGTCCCACCAGCCCGGCCAGGATGACCTTCCGCGCGGTGTGGACCGCCACTGGCGCAGAGCAGACGTTCGCTGACGCCGCCAAGCACTTCGCCGTGCGCGCCTATCCTGCGACCGCCCGCGCCGAATTTACTGTGGAGATTCCCGCCGCGAACTTCACCTGGACGTCGGACCCGTTGGCAACATCGACCTCCTCCTTCGCCTGGATCGGCCGGGAGGTCAACGGCCAGTTCTTCGACCAGGGGCTGACACCGGGCCAGCGCCTCCCTACGGCCTTGCCAACGACCGGTGGAGGGGGGATGGCGTGGCATGGAATCGGCCTCGCTGGGTTCGTCCTGAGCCTGGCGGCACTGGCCGCGCCAGGGATGGTAGCCGGCGCGGCGAGAAAGACCTCGCGCAGCGAGTAGACCAGTTGCCCCCGCTTCCCCGGTTCGGGGGAGCGGAGGTTCACCGCGCCATGGGTGCGTCTCCCGGGTTCAACGGCGCCTGCGCCAATAGCTCGGCGGTCCGCAGCACCGCTGTGGTGTAGCTGGATGGGTCCAACGCACCGGCGCCGGTGCCGATCAGAGCGGTCTCTGGTGGGATGACGTCCAGCACCACCTGGGGATACTCGACGAGAAAGAAACGGAGCGGCGGCAACTGGCGGCGGTAGGGTGCGAGCTGTTGCCACAGACGGTGGTGCGCGGTCGGCGCAAGACGCGTCGGGTCCGCCTCCAGCGCGTAGTGGCGTTTCCAGGCGTCGGCCTGTGCAGCGTAACCTGGCCACAGGTCCGCCAGCCGCGCTCCAACGGCTAGGTCACCGCGCCACAAGGACGCCGGGGCGAAGATGCTCTCGACGAGAGCGCGCGGCGGCGGAAACGGACTATCGGAGATCTGCTGGCGACAATTGAACACCTCGGCCAGCCAGGCACGCCAGGTGAGGGGGGTGAGGCCGACGACCCGCAGCGAGCCGTCACCTTCCGGGTGCTGGTCGAACGGAGGAACGCGCAACCCATCTGCCTGCAACGCCCAGACACAGAAGTTCACGCCGGGCTCCACGTCGGTGGACCAATGCCAGGATTCGGCTGAGCCTTGCAGAAACATCGTCTTTTCCTCGATTCGTGCGATAGCACCAACTGTACCGACGACGCACGTCGATGCTACCATTCGATGAACCGTTGTCGCCAACCGGTGACCAGGCGCCAGATCGCATTCCCGCGGCAGCGCCCCAAGATGCGCTGGCGCCGCTCAGTAGGCGGGCAGCGGCACGTGCAGATGCCAGGGACCGGCGATCGCCACGGTCGGTGACTTCAGTGTGATGGTCACGACACCAACCGCATCCGCCGGCAAGACAACACTCACCTGCGTCGTTTGGTAGACGTCGCCCGCTCCACCCGACTGGAACGCCACGCCCTTGCTGTTGACCAATATCTGCTCCGGCCCCACCAGCTTGCGGCCATCGTGCCAGTCGCCCGCCGCCAGGTGCAGCAGAAACCGGCGCTCGCCGCGCTGGTCGATGATCTCGGCGTATGGGATCTGCACGGCGTCCAAACCAAGGGTCAGTGTCGCGTCGAGCGGGATGCGTTCCCCCACCTGCTTGCCGGCAATCGGCACCTGGAGCGTCGCTTCCGCCGTTTCCGACACCGTGACAAAGGGGATATCGAGTTGCGCCGTATGCACGTCCGACGGCAGGGGCGGGAAGACGGCGTCGCTGGTGTAGCGGCCGCCGTCGTCGGGGAAGGTGCGTTCGCGGGACTGGCCTTCCGGATAGTCGCGCCCGTGATCGTCGTGCAGCACGAGGTGGCGCATGCCGGGCATCCCACCGATGCTACGCACGAAGCGTAGCGGCGGCGCCGCCTGGCCGGTGAGCTGCACCACCGTCTGCGTGCGGTCGGCGACCACGTTCGCCACCGTCACCGTGATGCCGTGGAGGGTGACGCCGCTCGATCCCGTGCCGGCGGCGGGCAGGTCGGCCTGCGGCAGCGGGACGAGCGGTACCGTCACCTGCCAGTTCCCCAGGGACGCCGACCCTTGCAGCAGCACATCCACGGAGCGTAGGGAGGGATCAAGGGCCGGGAACGTCGTTTCGGTCTGGAAGGCGGCCGGCCGGCCGCTGCTCGTCATCTGCATGGTGACGCCATTGGGTGCATAGACGTGGCCCTGCCCATCGCGCAACGTCAGGCGGGGCCGGGCGTCGGCGGTAATGGCGAGCGGCGCCAAGAGTCCGGTCACCTCGACTTGGACGGTCGTGTTCGTGCCGTTCGACAGGAGGTTCTTGACGGTCATGGTGGCCCCGTCCTGGCGCACGGAAACCGGCTGCCTGGCGACGAGACCGCCCGGGCCGCTGGTGCGGATGCCGAGGCCTGGGATATAGGAGGCGAGGTAGGCAGCCTGCGCCTGGGCAGTCGGCGAACGCCAGACGGCGCCGGCCAGCGCCACCGCGCCCACGGCGGCGGCGGACGCGAGCAGCAGGCGACGGCGGGCCACCAGGACAGGGCGGTGGCCCGGGCGTGCTGTCGTACCGCCGCCCAGCAGCGACTTCAGGGCCGGCCGTCCGGCGATGAGTCGCGCTTCCAACTCCTCGGCAAACCCAGGGCGCAGCTTGTGCTGCCCGACGAGTGTCTGCATGTCGTGCACCACCTGCATCGTGGCCGCATCGCACTCCAGCAAGGAGGTTGCAGGTTCGCGTCCTTCCCGCCGTGTGGCGTGAATCAGAGCGTCCAGTGCTTCCGGAGATGGCGCCGGTGTGGTCATGGCTGTTCCTCCTGTGCGTAGTCGCGGCGTAGGGTGGTGATCGCGCGGTGGACCAGCATGCGCACCGCGCTTTCGCTCCGGCCCAGCGTTTGCGCAGTCGCCGCCACGCTCAACTCGGCGAAGAACCGCAACGTAATCGCCTCTTGCTGGTCGGCCGGCAACCGCCGGAGGCGTTCACCCAGCAGGCGTAACCGCTCTGCACGCAGGGCTTCCGCCTCCGGCTGCCCGGGTGCCGCCGCCGGCTCGGCAATCAGGTCGACGTCCAGATGCGGGCGGGAGCGGCGCTGGTAGTCGCGCAAGGTGTGGCGGGCGATACTGAACAGCCAGGCGGCAAACGTGCCCTGCTCACGGTATCGATCGAGGCTGACGAGCGCCTTATCGAACGTCGCCGCGGTGAGATCCTCCGCGTCCTGGGCATTGGCCGTCTGACGAGCAAAGTAGCGATAGACCGGAAGCAGGTAGCGGCGGTAGAGCGGGGCAAAGGCCGCCCGATCCCGTCCGGCAGCGGCGATGAGCCCCGCTTCATCGGCAGGACCGGCATCCTCCATCGGCGGCGAGTGCGTTGCACGGCCGCTTCGAGCCGCAGAGGGCGCGAAAATCCATTGCACCACGGTCGCCCCTCTCCGCTTGGCCGCCCGAATCGCCGGTTCACCATGTCTTCTATCGCGGCAGGGGTGATTTCGTCACGATATGCCGGCTCCGGACGTTGCCACGCTCCGTTTGCCTCGCGTTGGCGATATTGGCGCCGCAAGGCGTGACGAAATCACCCCTGCTGCGATAGAGGATGGAGGAAGCCCGACGGCTCATGGACTGCAAGGGGGAATAACGGATGCGGCGACGGTGCATGCATGCGCGTTGATCGGGACTGGCTGGCGACGCGAATGGTGGAGCGCCCGCGCTGGCATGTCCCGGTGCTCGGGCATCGCTGTAGTGAGCACGCCGAACGCATGGCGCAGGATCGCTGTGACCGCTGCGGTCGCCCGTTCTGTCCCGATTGCCTCCAGCACCTCCAGCGCTGGCGCGTCTGTAGCGCCTGTCTGGTGACGTTGCAGCGGGAACGATCCTTCCAAACCATCCCGCAACGGTTCCGGCGCGGCAAGGCGGAGGGCATCGCCGCGTTCGTCATCGTCCTCGTGTTCGCGGGCGGATACGGTCTCATCCAGCACCAACTCGGCAGTGCCGGGTCTGATGCGAGTCTTGCCGCCACAGCCCGGCAGATGTCCGGCGTGGGCGGCGTGCAGCAGGCGGCAGGGCACACCGGCCATCCCACGCTGCAACTGAGCAGCGTAGCGGTTGGTGGCGGAACCGGCGGACTGCAAGTGCATGGCTGGGTGAGCGGCAGCGGCTTCCAGTCGGGAGAGACGGTCCAGGTGACCGCTGTCTGGACCAGTCCCCGGCTGGGAGGGGCAGTGGTCACGAAAACTCTCGGGCCGTTCACGACCAAGACTGGCGGGGATGGTGTCTTCGCCGTGTACCTTGATTTCGGCATGAACCTCCCCTGGACGACCGGTCGCCCACTCCTTCTGGTGACGGCGACCGGCGATCAGGGCAGCAGCGCTACGTTGCGGCGCGACGACCTGCTCGCCCGCCTCCAAGGATATATGCAGCAGCAGTCGGCGGGGCCGCGTCGCTGAGTGCCTACGCCTGGTGAGCTATGCTGATGTTACGGAAGGCGTGATGGCCGATCGGTGGCCGATGTCCCTCCGCGGCGAGAACGCTAAGGGAAGCCGCCAACCGTTTCAGTGCTGGTCGCCCTGCTGCTTCAGCAACGCGCGCAGACGCTGGATCTCCGCCTCCTGCTCGTGCAAGCGCAAGTAGGCCCCCGCGAGCGGCGATGCCGGCTCACCTGTCGGGTGGTCAAGCACGGCCAGATAGTCGTCGCGGATGACGAAGGATACCGGCAGTACCGTGCTGGCGATGCCGCCATCTGGCCCCGTGGGCAGCGGCGCGGCGGAGCCGTCGCGGCAGAGCGTCCAGCCGTGGATGCGCGGGAGGTGGAAGCGCTTCTCCGGGTTGAAGACGAAGTACTCTCGGACCCCAAGCTTGGCGTAGCGCCCACGCTTTTCTTCCATGTCGACGCGCCGCGTGTCCTTGGAGAGGAGCTCGGCCAGCAGATCGGGCGGCTTCCCTTCGACCACCGGGTCGTACTCCTCGCGGTTGTAATCCGGCACACCCAGCGCCACCAGCAGGTCAGGGAGCAGCTGGTCGCTACGGTTGGTCGGATCCATGAGCAACCATCGGTCGCGGGTTACATAGCAATTGGGGTCGGCGAAGCGTTCGCGTAGCACCGCGCAGCAGTAGTCCTGTTCGCGATGATGCCAGTCGGTCGCCATCGGCTCATCCTGCTTTTCCCACCCCTCCAGGTGCAAGGGGTCCGGCAGGCGGGCCTCCGCCGCGATACTGCGCAGCATTGGTGCCCCTCCCCTCCTGCGCTACGGCCGCCATCGCTGCCAGTATACGCTGCGCCGGCGACCATAGCGCGGTGCCACAACGCGACTGCTCCACGCGGCCCGTTCGCCTGCGCCTGACCGCTCGGCCAGTAGCGAAGCAGTACGCAATTGTCCAGCGCATCGTGGCAGAGCAGAATCGCTTCATGCTATCTCATCATCGCGAGCCATACCCACCTGGCCGCCCGGTAAACGCCGTCGTACACTGGTACGATGGCGGTTTGGAGTGCGCTATGGCAAACCAGGGGATCGGGTCGCGCCTGATTGCGTCGCCCCGCTGGCACCCGCCGGTCAACGGCCGGCGCTGTACAATCCATCTAGCGACACCGGCGGTGGATCGCTGTGATCGTTGCGGTCAACCGTGCTGTGCGGACTGCTTGCGCCCGGTGCAGCGCTGGCGCCTCTGTGACGCCTGTATGACCCGAATCGCGCGCGAGCGAGCCGGCACACCGCTGCCCGAGCGGCTCCGAACGTTCTGGCCGGCGCTCGCGGCGACGCTCGTCTTTGGCGCGTTGTTCGTTGGTGGCGTGCTCATGATCAATCGCGGCGCCTCCGGCGCAATACCCGGCGGCAACCTCATTGGTACCACCGCCCAAGTCGCATGCCTGCAATACTATCCCGACCCAGGCAAACTGTATGTTGTGGGCGGTCTGCGGTTGTTCGGGTATCCGCCTGCACAACTCGTCCTCCAGAACTGCCACGTCCAACCGCACGAGGCGGTACGGGTGCAGGGCAGCATTTGGGGCTACGACCTTCACGGCCAGCGCTTCTCGTTGCCCTTGGGACCGGTCACAGCCGAGGGCGGAGCCAACGGCGTGCTGGTCGTGACGCTGACGGTGCCAGATCCCAAACGCTTCCAAGGGTCGTATGAGATGCGGATCACAGCCACCGGCCACGAGGGCAGCAGCGCCTCCGCCGCCCTCAGTGCGGAAGGGAACCTCGCCCAGCCGACGGCGGGGCCGGAAAGATGAAGTGGGGGGGTCTTGCGCGACAGCCCGCCGAGCAACCTGGCTCGGCCCCGGCTCCGGGAGGTCCAGTACATATAGGCGCGGCCATTCGTCATGGTGCTCCTGCGACTCTACTGCTATGCTGGTGCGACTGAGGGGTAGGATGAGGATGGCCGATCGATGGCTGGCATCGCGCCTCATCGAGCGGTCGCGCTGGCACGTGCCGATCGGGCGTCGCTCCTGTACCCGGCACCCGGAACGGCCGGCTGAGGATCGCTGCGACCGCTGCGGTCAACCGTTCTGCGCCCACTGTTTGGCGCATATCGAGCGGTGGCGCGTCTGCACGACGTGTCTCGGGCGACTCCGCCGGGAGCGGCAGGGCGACCCGCTCCGGGCGCGGTTAGTCGGCGTCTGGCGGGAGGTGGCGGCTGTGCTCGCCATCGGTGGCCTGATGGTGGGCATCCTGGTCGTCATCAGTCGAAGTATTGGCGGCGCGGCGAGCGATGCAGTGCTGGGCAGCACGGCGCACGCGGTGGGACCGAAGGTGATCCTCGCGCAGCAGATGGGCGCCCCAGCCGCGATTCCGGCAAGCCTGCAGCTTCAGGTTCCCCTCGAGTCTGCCTCACCCCCGGCGCACATCACTCTGAGCGGGACCGGGTTCCAACCGGATGAACAGGTCCGCTTGACTGGCAAGCTGAGCGGGCAGACAGGAGCAGGTCAGGTCGCCAGCGTTACCCTCGTGTTGTGGCGCCCGCTCCCATCTGGCGCGGTTCAAGCGACAAGTACAGGTGATCTCGTCTCCATTGTCTTCACGGTCCCGAACAGCTCCCGTTTCTTTGGTGGCTATCACGTCCAGGTACAAGCCATCGGGAATAGGGGGAGCCGTGCCTCGGTTGGAGTGACCGCTGGCGGAGTGCCGGCATCCCGTCCCTAACCGGGCGACTATGGGTCGCGGGCGTTGGAGCAACCATCCGTGCGCAGTCGCAGACGCGCCCACCGGCGATAACCTGGCCGTCCCCAACGCCCCCGCCTCCGCGATTGGCGTCCACGTGCTCACCTTGATCGGCGCGCCGGCTATTCCGTCGCACTGCAGCCGCCGCCAAGCGGGACGATGTCCGTCCACGTGCCGGCGACGACCGTTTGCACGCGGTACCCATCCGGCCAGCTACGTTGCGCCAAGTCAAAGGAAGCGATGTCTGACGATGACAGGGGAAGGACGTAGTTCGCCTTACAGAGTCCCTGGTGGGAGCATGGAGCACCGCACTGGAGACGACTGCCCCGGCCGGGTTTAGCAGCCGCACCTCATCGCCGACGTCACCGTAGAGCGATACCCCGTTGTTCGCCGCGTGCGTGCGGTAGGTGCCCCAGCGCAATTGGGACGGCGGCGATCCGGGGACGGACGCACAGCCGGTGCTTGAGAGCAGGAAGATGAGGGTCAGCACGTACAAGGTACGCATGCCGCATGGCGTGACTGCTCCCACGATCAAGAGTACCAGTCTACACAATGGCACTGGAGATTCGGAGAGAGAAAGCATTGGGCATCACGTTACCGGAAATCCGCAAACATCCCGTCAGGAGGTGCTCCCCTCCGTTTTTTTGCTACTAATACGCGTAGCAGCATCGTTAGGGTAGCAGTTCCGCTGTCGCTGAAGGACACGTATCATGAGCAATGTAGCGCACGCGCTGGAAAGGGGAAACCATGGCCCGCATCGTGATCCTCCGAGGGGATGCGAAGGTCATCGGACCGCATCTCGGCCCGATCAACTGGCAGGGTCTCCGAGCTGATCTGCAGCGGCTGTGGCCACGGTACGTGCCGATCCGGAGTCCGGTGCCAGCAGGAGCGGCGGCGTGCTGCTCGTTCTGCGGCAAGGACCACCGTGGTCGGCGGCTCATCGGCGGTCCCAATCACCTGTTCATCTGCAACGAATGCATCGCGCGGTGCCAGACCATGCTCAATGAGTCACCCGCACCCCGTCCGCACTGATCGTCAAGTCGCGGCTCCGGTCGCCGCCCCTTTTTTTCTGCCCAGGTTGCACTGGGTACTTCCCTGGCCACACGATGTTGCTCTCTACACGTCGTACCGAACGGCGATACGCGACTGGATGCTGATGAGTACCGCGAGACCGAACGCCACATTACCGCAAGGTAGACTGAGATCCGCTCGCTAGCCCCTCGGCGATGGTGCGGGTCCTGGCGGCATGGAGACCATCCGTAGTCGCGCTTGGCGTTGGCGCGCTCCCGGGCGAAGCGTTCCTTTGCAGTGTGCCCTGTGCGATGCTGCGCACGTTGCCGGGAAAGAACAGCCCGGAGGGATCGATCACGTAGCCCAGATTGGAAGCCGTCCCGTCCTGCAATTGTCGCGCCCATCGCTCGCTTGCAGCGCCGCAAAGGCCTGCGCGACCTTATCGGTCGGGCCCAGCGCATCGCCAAAGGCGCGGGCCAGGGAGTCGATGGTCCCGCCTGCCGCCACGGCGCGCGCCAGGCTGGTCGGTGCCGGTCTCGCATCGCCGAGGAGCGCCGGGCTCTGGCCGATGCGCAGCCAGGCCAGAGCAACCCAGTTCGTCCGGTCGTCTTTCTCTGGTTGGAGGGTGTGATCGCTCGTGACGACGCGGTAGCGACTGATTGCCGTGGCGTAGGCACCCTGCCGGAAGGCGACTTCCGCCCGATTAAAGGCATCACGCAAGTCGATGGCGGGAGCCAGCGCCACGTTCGCCAACGTGAAGGCGTTGCCGTTCCAGCGGTAGGCTCGCGTCAGCGTCGGGTGCTGAAGCAGGTGATGGTCGAAGGGACCCCAGGCCAGGCAGCGCATAACGACATCCTGGCTGCCGCCGTGGGGGACGAGCTGCCAATCGGCCTGGCCGACCGACCAGTTGCTCACGTCACCAATGAACAAGGGCGCCAGACGCCGGCCGTCCCAACCCAGGATGCCGATGGTATAGGGAGAGCTGTCGCCGGATAGCCAATCGGTCCGCACGATCAGTTCTTTGCGGCCGTCACCGGTGACGTCGACGGCACGATCGAAGCGCATATGGAAGTTGCCGAGGGCGCGGTCGGAGGAGAGGCCGGGGGTGAGCGTGAGCGCGTGGAGGCGGCCATCCAGCTGGTAGAAGGCTTGCACAGGCAGTCCCGTCAGGGGATAGGAGACGAGCAACACGGCGAACGTGCCGTCGAGGCTAGGGACCTCGACCGTGGGGCCGGGTCCCCACCTGCCTGGCAGCGTCAAGAGCCTGGTCAGGTCGTCTCGAGCACTCGACTCCGTCTGGAGCGTGGCGATGCCGGCCACCCCTTTGAGATAGCTGCGCGTGGCAGCTTGGAGGGCCGCCGCGACGCGAGCAAGGTTTTGAAAATAGTGGTCGCCGAGTAAGGAGGCTGCCACCGTGACGTGCATCCGTGCCGCCGCCCGCGCCACGTCAGCGCTGGTCATCGCGACGGGAGCCACGGTAGGCGTTGACGGAGCCGGCCAGGTTGGCGCCGGGGAAGGCGGCATCGTCGGCACGATGGTAGCCATCGACGACGCCATCCCGCGGCTAGCGAATCCCGCCGATGCGGGTGACCGTCCGCACGACGTGAGGACGAGCAGGCACACGAGTCCGAATGCGCCGCGCCGGCAGCTTCCAGAGTTGTCAGCTGGGACAGTCAACCTCCTTGGGCCCACCAGCGTTCCCTCCGCGATGGCGCGACCGCCCATGCAGAAAGCCGCTTGTACCCGACGCTCCCGCGCCCTTGCCAGCGTAGCATCTGGCGGTGCTGCAGTGAAATGGCGGGGGCGACAGTCGGCGCGACGCCGAGATGATACGGTCCCGGATTGGCGCCGGTGCCGAGCTACGAGCCATACGTCGCGGTGGCGATAGCGTAGCCTGGCGCGCCGACCGCGACCTGCCAGCGTTCGTCTGGACCGCAGCCGGGATCCCGCAGCACCGGAGCGGACAAGGGCTCCCAGGCATAATAGCCCCTGGCCATGCTCCCCTGGCCTTCCCGGCACGTCACGCCGTAGAGGTAGTGCAAGCTTGCGCGCGCGCCGGCCGGGGCCGCCACCAGGACGGTAGGGCCGACGTGCCGGAGCGTGATGATTCGTGCCGCAGGCGGCTGCGACGTGACGGTGAGCTGGACCATGGGCCACCGGCCGCCGAAGGGATCAGGCATTCGAGCAGCGCCGAGGCGCCCGCTCAGAGATGGATCAATGACCGTGAAGCGCACGATCTCGACCGCCAGGGTCACGTCTGCACTACGGCTCAGCGGCACGAGGAGGCGGATGACCACCTTCTTACCGGCGGGCACTGGGACCGGGTCAAGTGGCGGACAACTATGATCGGTCGGTGGCAAGGCGAGTGAAGCAGCGGTTCCTCCGGTCAAGAGCACGCCGACCAGGTTCCCAGGTGGTCGCGCGGCGCAGCCACGCCCCAGGAACACGAGTGCCGCCGTGCGGTTGGTCAGGGAGACGGTGATCGGGAGGAGTTCACCGACGAAGTACGGGCCGCGCGGCACGCGCAGCGCCAGCGCCAGGCCGTCGCCAGCCGCCCACGCGCTCAGCGCGGGACCGGCTGGCGGGGGCGATCCCGGCGGGGCGAGGAGCAACGCGGCCGCTAGCAGCAGCGGCAAGAGCAGAGGCCGCCAGCGAACCAGAGATCGGCCAGCCATCAGAGAAACGCCAGTTCCCTGCCGACCGGAACGGGCGTCACCGTTGCGCAGGGGCTTTCCGCGCAAGGTTGGAGACGAGGCGTCAGCTTGACCTGGATCGCCACTTCGTGCCCGTCGCGGCTGATCGTCACCGGTAGCATGGACTCCCGTTTGGCTTCCAGCAGCACGCGTTTGGCCCCGTCGAGTGACGGCAGCGTGGGCGCCGTCCCCACCCGTATCAGTAGGTCACCGCGTTGGATGCCCGCCCGTTCGGCGGCGCTGTTCGCCTCGATATCCACGACCCGGCGCTGCGCGTCCACCACTACGCCGAGGGCGAGGGAGGGATAGTCGAAGACCGAGGATGATGTGACGACGGTCGACCGGCTGGTAACGGACCTGACGATGGCGGTAGCGAACCCTTTGGGCAGCATGATGCCGCGCGACAGTTCACCTGAACCGGGCCAGTAGCTACGAACCGTCGCCGTGCCGTCTTGGAGCCGGAAGGCCAAAAAGTACTGCGTCCCGCTGTGGTTCTGCCCTCTCTGATTGACCGGCGCCGTTAGAACCATGGCCACGAGGGTCGCTATCTCTGCTGGATTGGTGATGGCGGCCAGCTCGCTAATGCCGTCATGGCTGCTGAGCACGCTGATGGCGCGCACCTTACCGGCGATATCGAGGAGGTCCTGCCCCACCATCGCCTGCGGGTTGGTATCGGCCTCGTAGAGTAGCAGCCGTCCCTGGTACGGTGCGGCAAGCCGGAAAGTCGGCAGGTACCCATGCACCGTGGAAACAGGGGGCCCAACCGGGAGGAAGGCGGCATCGCCATCCTGGAGTTGGTAGCCGGGAGTGTGGATGCTGTTTGCCACCTCGTGGCGTACCGGCGCGAACACCGGCCCGAGATCACCCACCTGTAACGCTCGCCCAACCCGCGCGCCACCGGTGTAAGGATTCTCAAGGTAGGTGATGCCGCCGAAACGGATGAAGGAGGCCCAGTCCAGTTCTGCGCCACGGGTTCGTCCTGGGGCGGCACAGGCGCTCAGGATGAGCACGGCAGCGGTCAACGCCAGCCCGAACTGTGGCCGCACCCAGCGTGTCGCCAGCATCCTGACGTCCCTCCTGCATCCTCAAGACAGTAGACGCCGGGCAGCCCAGCATGGTTCCATCGCCCTCGCCGTTCGATCTCGCCGCCTTCGCCCGTCGGCACCCGGCCGAGTGGGCGGAGCAGGCCGATGCTACCTTCCAGCCAATGATCGGTTGGCAACGCTTGATCGGTTGTCACGCCTGGGTGATTGGTTGGGCAGACGAGCAGGCGAATCCAACGTATCAACATCCGCGTGTCGTCATTGACATCGCCCACTGGGATCACACCGATCTGTTCACCTTGGGCCTGTCCCATGTCTACGACGGCAAGCCGGTGTTCATCCACCAGGAGAGTGAACTACCGAGGGCGGCCGCGGCGACTGCGATGCCGGCACACCTTCCGGCAACCGGCGCCGGTGGAGCGCGTAGCACTGGATCCTGGAGGATCTCCGCCTGATCGGGGCGGCAGCGTGGCACACGTAGTAACATGGGACCAGTGCCAAGATCGCGACCGACGCACGGCAGGAGGTGAAGGCGATCGTCGCCGTGACCCGACGCTCCGCCCTCCGTCTGCTCGCCGGTTTCCTGACGGTCAGCCTGTGTAGCGCCTGCTCGGCGCCGATCTTCTCCCATGCGCCGGTGCTACGGGCGCGTCCCAAGCTCACGCTCCTCGCCGCTCATCCCGGATCGTCGGCGATCAAGACGCCGGAACCGGCCTGGCTGGCGCCGTTGCGTGCGGCCGTAGACCACCTCAACGCCACCCAGCAGGACCAGCTGGGCGCCACGCTGGACCTGCACGTCTTCAGCGCCGACCAGGCGCCCGGCTCGGTGACGTTGGACATCACCGGGCGGGTCAAGACCGTCAATTTCACGGCGTATACCAACGCACTGGCGGCCGCCGTGACTGAGCAGGCCGACCTGGTCGTCACAGCGGAAGAGAGCTACTTCGGCGCGCTCAGCAATCTGGACCACGCTAGCGTGCTGAAGATACTGGACGCCTACCTGGCGCGGGAACGGCCCAACCAGCAGGTCGCTTACTACCCTGGCGCGTTAGCACTGGGCAGGATCTCCGGGCGCCAGGTGGCGTTACCCCTGCAGGTGCAGCCCTGGCTTATGCGCTTCGATGCCGCCATGTTCCGCGCCGTTGGCCTCACCGCCCCAGGACCGGACAAGCCCTGGACCTGGCAGCAGCTTATTGACGCCCAGTCCAAACTGGTCCAGCGCAGCTCAACCACCGGCGCCAACCTGCGCTGGGCCTGCCGGGTGGAATCACTGCCGGTAGAGGCGCCGATCTGGCAGGCCGGCGGCGATGTGGTGAATGGCCAGAACGCCGTGGTACTGGATCAACCGGCGGCGATCCAGGGCGTCACCTTCTGGCGCGACCTAGAGACGGTCTACCACCTGGACGCGTCCAAGACCTTTCCACCAAGCTTCAAGCGTGACCCAGCCCGCCCTTATGCCCTCCCCACGTACCACGGAGGCTTCGCCGCCACCGCCTTTCAAACGCTCGCCGGCTATGGCTACAGCCCAGCCGAAATTGCCCAGCACTGGGAGGAGGGGCTGGGCTTCGCGCCGATCCCAGCCGGTGCGCCCGGCGGCGACGTGCCGGTGACGAAACTGGCCCTGCAATTAGCGGGCGCTGTCGCCGTGCGCAGCCGGCAACCCGAGCTCGTCTTCTCCGCGCTGCGGGCACTGGAGCAGGCGCTCGGCCCTGCGCTTTTGCTCTCGGCGATTCGCCCACTAGCAATGCAACGCCTGAAGGACGGCAGCCTCGATGCCCGTCTAGCGTCGGCGCTGGGCTGGGGGATGGCCGTCGGTCGGGCTAGTGGCGCCGACGTGCTCGGGACGGCTGTGCTGATCGGACTCGACGAGGCCTTTCCCGGCACCTAC
>JBPCLN010000082.1:0-4412 GCA_051003235.1 Chloroflexota bacterium
GACGGTCAGTCGTAGGGTTATAGACCTCGTCGCGGTAGATGAACATGACGATATCCGCGTCTTGCTCGATGCTACCGCTTTCGCGAAGATCCGACAGCATCGGATGGTGGTCCTGCCGCGATTCGACACCGCGGGAGAGTTGAGCGAGCGCGATGACCGGCACGTCCAGTTCACGGGCAAGGCCCTTCAGGGAGCGGGAGATCTCCGAGATTTCCTGGACGCGGTTGCCGTCGCCGCGCCCGCGACCCTGCATGAGTTGCAAGTAGTCGATGATGATCAGGCCAACCGGCACTTGCGCCGCAAGGCGCCGCGCTTTCGCGCGAACCTCCATCGTCGTGATACCCGGCGTGTCGTCAATGTAAATCGGCGCTTCCGACAGGGCGCCGGCGGCGGCGATGATCCGGTCCCACTCCTGATCGTCGATATAGCCGGTGCGCAGTCGTTGCTGATCCACCGCAGCTTCAATCGACATAAACCGTTGGACGATCTGTTCGGCGGACATCTCCAGGGCAAACATGCCGACGACGGTGCCGTGCTTCATAGCGCTGGCATGGGCCAGTGACACGCAGAGCGCGGTTTTTCCCATGCTCGGCCTCGCTCCGATGATGATGAGGTCGGACGGTTGCAGGCCGCCGGTGAGGCGGTCCAGGTCGGCAAAGCCGGTGGGCACACCGGCCACCTCGCCGCGGTGCTGGTGGACGTAGTCGATGCGATCCAGGTAGTCGTGAAGCAGGGTGCGCAGCGGCACGAAGTCTCCCGCCAGGCGGCGCTGGGAGATGGCGAAGAGGATTTGCTCCGCCCGGTCGAGCGTCGCCTCGGTGTCATCGTTATCTTCGTAGCCCAACGTAGCGATCTGGCCGGCGGCGGCAATCAGGCGGCGCATCGTCGCCGTGCGCTCGATGATGCGCCCATAGTGCTCGACGTGCATCGAGGTCGGCACCAGATTGAGCAGCGTCGTCACATACGAGGCGCCGCCGACTTCGGAGAGCACGCCGCGCCGCTCCAACTCGTCGCAGAGGGTGATCAAATCGGCCGGCTCGTGTCGTTCGTTGAGATCGCTGATGGCGGCGTAGATGGACCGGTGGGCCTCCCGATAGAAGTCGTCGGCCTTGAGGAATTCCGCGACCCGGATATAGGCTTCCGGGTCGATAATCAAGCTTCCGAGCGTCGACTGTTCGGCTTCAATATTGTGTGGCGGCTGCCGGTCCACCGCCATTCGGTTACCCTTCCTGGACGACGACCGTCACTAATGGGCGCAAATCGGACGCCACATGCACCGCCACCTGATGGGTGCCCAGCGTGCGAATCGGCTCTTCTAACTCAACCCGGCGGCGATCGACGACGATCTTCGCCTGCTCTTCCAGCGCATCGCCCACGTCCTTGCTGGAGATGGAGCCGTAGAGCTTGCCGCCCTCCCCCACCCGCATCGAGAAGGTGACGGTCGCTTCCTTCAGGCGGTCCGCCAGAATCTGCAACTCCGTCCGGTTCTTGTCCTCGCGCTTCTTCTCCTGGTTACGCTGCTCATGCAAGCGCTTCAGTTGCGCGCTGGTCGCCTCGACCGCCATCCCCCGCGGCAACAGAAAGTTGCGGGCATAGCCATCGGCAACCTCTTTGACATCACCAACTTTCCCGACTTTGACCACGTCCTGGGTCAGCACCAGCTTCATTTCGGCTCTCCGTTCGCATCCTACCACGCCCTATTTCGGCCCCGTCGTGCCTCTAGCGGGCGGCGGCGGTCGCCTTACCCGATCGTACCGTTGGCACTGACGCCGGGCAGGTGAGTATACCCCCGTCGGCGCAGCGTCCGGCTGTACGCCCTCTGCTATACTTCAACGTGACCGTTTACCCCCCCTCAAGCGCTAGGATCCCCTCCCATGCGATGGAAAGTTCGCGGCGGCAGTAACGCCGTCATCCATGTCGAGCGGCCACTCATCGTGCCGTTAGTGATCGTGCTGGGCTTGCTCGCCATCTTCGGCGGCGTCAGCATCCTCTTCGTGGTGTTTTATGCGGTGGCAGCGACCGTGTTGCTCAGTTATCTCTGGACCCGCATCATCGCTGGCGGCCTGGAACTCTCCCGTCAGCCCTCGGTCGGTCACTTGCAGGTCGGCTCACAACTGGAGGAGCGCTTCGTGGCCGTCAACTCCAGCATCCTGCCGATCACCTACCTGGAGATCGACGACCACTCCAACTTCCCCGGCTACCCGGCATCGAAAGTGGAATCGTTCGGCAGCCGGCAGACGAAGACCTGGCGGATTGAGTGGCAATGCCGCCGGCGAGGGCGCTACCACCTTGGACCGCTGACGATCCGCGTTGGCGACCCCTTCGGCTTCTTCACGGTTCAGCAGGATTACGACGACACTATCTCCTTTCTGGTGTTTCCGCCGATTGTCGACCTGCCCGGCGTCGATCTGCCGCGCGGCGCCGTCGCCGGCTCGACCAGCGGCGGCGCCCGGGCCTTGCAGATCACGAACACGGCAGCCTCCATCCGCGACTACCAACCGGGCGATAGCTACAAGCGCATCCACTGGCCGACGACGGCCCGCCGTAACCAGCTCTACGTCAAGGAATATGACCTCGAACGTTCCAGCGACCTCTGGATCATCCTGGATATGGATCGCTCGACACTCCTCGGGGAAGAGGAAGAATCGACCGAGGAATATCAAGTACGCATTGCCGTGGCCCTGGCGAACCGGGTGCTGAAAGAGAACCGCGCGGTCGGCCTGATCGCCTCCAGCGCCGAGCAAGTGCTGATCGCGCCCGATAAGGGCGGTGGCCAGCTCAACCGCATCCTGAGCGAACTGGCCGCCGTCCACGCCGACGGCACAACGCCGCTCGTCAGTGCGCTGGGGCTCGCCGGGCCGCTGCTCGGGCGCGGCGCGACCGTAGCGATCATTACCGCCTCGGGGCAACTGGACTGGGTGCGCGGCGCCTTGAACCTGGCGCAGCACGGCCTCACGCCGATCGCCTTCCTGGTCGATCCTGGCTCTTTCGGTGGCCCGATGCAAGGCACGACCGTGGCGTCGGAGGTGCTGCGCGCCAATATTCACTGCCATCTGGTCAAGCGGGGCCATCGCTTCCGGCTTCTGTCGCAAGAGCCGCGCGATGCGAGCCGCCCGCGCATCGTCGGGCGCGGCTATCGCCGGGACATCGCCGCGAAGGCCTGAGCCGCTCGCACGCGCGAAAATGCTATCCTCGTCCCGTGTCGGCAGCGTGCCGGTACACAACCTACCGGCCTGAATAACGAATGGAACAGTGGTGGATCGTCCTCAGTTCGACTTCTTGAAAACCCTTGTCGAAACGCCCAGCCCCTCGGGCTCGGAACAGCAGGCGGCGGCGGTCTGGCGGGCGTACGTTGGGGCGTTTGCCGACAGCGTCACCACAGACAACCAGGGCAACGTCATCGCGGTGATCAATCCAAGCGGCGCCCCCCGCGTCATGCTTTCCGGCCATATGGACGAGATTGGCTTCATCATCCGCCATATCAGCAACGAGGGCTACCTCTCCTTTGGCACGATTGGCGGCTTTGATCCCCTCACCCTCCCCGGCGAGCGCGTGCAACTGTTGGGGAAGGACGGACTGGTGCGCGGCGTCATCGGGCGTAAGGCGACCCATCTTCAGTCGCCCGACGACCGAACAAAGACGCCAGAGATCGAGGACCTCTGGATCGACATCGGCGCCACCAACCGGGAGGCGGCGCTCGCCCTGCTGGATATCGGCACCGCCGGGACGCGCGCGCAAGGGCTGGAAACCATGGCCAACGCCGACCTGGTGGTATCGCGCGCCCTGGATAATAAAGCCGGCGCCTATGTGGTCGCGCGCGCCCTGGAGCTGGCAAAGGCTCGCCAACCGAAAGCGGCCATATATGCCGTCGCCACGGTCCAGGAAGAAGTCGGCCTGCGCGGCGCCCGCACCAGCGCCTTCGGCATCGATCCGCAGGTGGGCCTGGCCGTTGACGTGACGCACGCCTCCGACTACCCGACCGCCGATCCCAAGCGCAGCGGCGACATTAAGCTCGGGGCCGGCCCAGTCGTCACATTCGGGCCAACGATCAGCCCCCGCATCGCCGATCTTCTCCTTGCCGCCGGCAGGGCGAACGGCATCCCGATCCAGCGCGAGGCGGAGGGACGTTCCACCGGCACCGACGCCGACGCCTTACAGCAGGTACGGGCCGGCATCGCCACCGGCCTGATCAGCGTCGCCCTCCGCTACATGCACACCGGCGCCGAAATCGGCTCCCTCAACGACATCGAACGTACCGCCGAGCTCCTGGCGGCAACGGCGGTGAGCATTGGACCGGAGACGAACATCATCCCGTAAGCGTGGTAGGGAGGGGCACGTGCGGCGGCCCCTCCCTACCACGCCTCCCATGGCCCCCGCCACGTGTCGTCCAGGGACTGTAGGACTCGCAGAAT
>JBPCLN010000083.1:0-9061 GCA_051003235.1 Chloroflexota bacterium
GCAGCACAGTCCAAGAAGTCAAGACAATTGTGATGATGGATGCAGGGAACCAACCTTCTCATGATGGCACCAATGAGATGAGCATGATAACGATTCTACGTACCTTGGACGATGAGGGCTGGGTAGATGCGGTGGTGAAGGGGATGCTTGCCCTGGGGGGCGAAGTAGCGATCGCAGATTTATGGACGTGGGGACTTGAGCACCGCGGTAGCATTGGCGCAGGGCCCCGTAAGGACTGGCGTGGCAACGCAGCGGCCGTACTCATTCTGCATTCCGACGGTCATGGCGACAATCTGTTCGAGCGCGTAGGGGGACCGAACAGTCTGACTTTCAAATTGGTCGATCCACTTCGCAGCGCTCCTAATCTGGTGCTCCTTGTGAAGAAGGCGAAGAGTCGCACCACGACCGACCATATAAACCATATAACTGGACTGGAGCGATATCTTCTTGCGATGATGTTGTATGAAGTCCGGCACTTTTACACGGCGGCGACCATATGTGAACAGGCGTTGTTGGCTGAACTTGACGCTGACTGCCGCACCAACGCAGAACGGTTGTATGCGTTGTGCCTTACCAAGCTGGAGTGGTAGATGGCACACACTGCTGCCTTCAGCACCGCCGATGAGTTCGTGCAGGTATCCCTGGGCGAACGTGGGGCTGGGCGACGGTCGTTGGTGTTCGTGTTCGATCCGGAGTTGCTGCTAAACTGGCCGGAGGACGCCGACGCCAGCGTCAGCGACAGTTCCGATGACGTCTGGCGCGTATTGAGCTATCGCGGCAACGATCTGGCCCTGCGAGCGCGATTCCAGCCGGGACGGCGCACGGTGATCTGGGTGCGCCCTGCCCCCGGCGACGGGGCTCGGCAGGTCGACGTCACCACATTGGCCGATCTCGTCGCCACGGCCGATGCCCATCTTGATGCTTCCTTGGCGGGCATGGTCGCGGCGGTGTTACCGGATGTGCCGCTGCCGGAGGAGCTGGCGACGTGGGCGCCGCAAGCGGCGAAGCAGCCGGCGCAGTTCGCCCGTGCCCTGGCGCGCGTGCTGCGCGAGCACGCGGCGCCGGTGAGCAAAAGGCACGTCCTGGCCGCCGCGCTGTGCGCGGGCAGCCGGCCGGTGACGCCGGTTGCCGCCTGGCGGAACGACACCAGCCTGAGTGCCTGCATCGCCGCCTACACGCATGTGCTCGCTCTTGATAGCACCCTGACGGTGCGGGCGGCCGCCGCGGAACAGCTTCGCCACGTCGCTTCTCTGGTACACGGGGGGAGTCGAGAGGCCGTGGCGGCGCTGTTGCAGACGCCGCCGGAGGCGCTGCTGCACCTCGGCTATGCGCTGACGGCGGCACGGCGGCATTCGGTGGTCAACGCTCCCGCCGCCATGATCAATCATGGACTGGCTGCTGACGCCACGCCGCTCCTGGCCGGCTGGCCGGAACTCATGCTGGAGACGGCGGACCACCTCAATAGCAATGAGGATGTGCTCCGTGTCGTCTGCCAGGAGGTCGAGAAGCGGCTGGCACCGGCGCGGGTACGGCAATTGCAGGCGGTGCTGGCGCGGGCTGCTCCGCACTGGGCGGCCGAACGGATTGCCGGGGTGCGGCTGGCGCTGTTGGCGTCGGTCATTGACGAGGGCGGTCAACTGCCGCAACAACTCGACGCCGACGTTGTGCCGCCAGTCGGCGCACCCAAAATGGTCCGCGGCGCGGAAGCGTTGGTGCGGTTGGCCCGAACCCTGGCGCGTTCGGTTGGCCCGTCCGCCAGCGATTCAGCCGAACGCTCCCTGGACGAACTCGTTACCTGGTATGCGGAAGGGCTGGCCACGCTCGAATATGACGCCGGTGAAGCACGGCGTGATCTTCAGATCGTGGCGACCGTGCTGGGTGAGCAACGCAAGATGGCGGCACGTCTAGCTGAGCGCCAATCGGCGATTGTCGCCTGCCTCGACAGCGCGAATCACCGCCTTGCTCAAATCCTGCGCCTGGATCCGCTGGCTGTCGCGCGCTCGCCTCTGGCGCTGCACCGCTGGCTACCCGCCGATATCGTGCCACGGCTGCACTCGACGGAAGGCCGGCGCCTCTGGCTGCTGATCTTTGACGGGTTGCGCTGGGACCTCTGGGAGCGTGTCCTCCGACCAGAACTGGCAGCGCTTGGCTGGGCGCCATCCGTCCGCGCCGGTCTCGCCTGCCTGCCGTCAGAGACGTCCTTCTCTCGGCGGGCGCTCCTGGCCGGCAAGTCACCGTCGCTTTGGCTGAGCGATAACCCGCCGTCGGAGGAGCATCTGTTGCGCGCCTGCCTGGCTGGTCGCGCGACGGAGGAATCTGATCTGGTTTACCGGTTGAAGGCCGAACGAGGCGACGATGTTGCCGCACTCGCAGCGCCAGGACGGATCAATGTTTGGGTTTATCGCACGCCCGATCGCCTGGTCCATCAGGCGGACGGCAGCCTGCGTGACGCCGCTGCACAGTTCTGGACCTTCCTCCACGACAACGTCCTGCCGGAACTGGCCGACGCCGTCAGCGCCGACGACCTGGTGTTCGTCGGTACCGACCACGGTTTCCTGGCGGTGGCCCCCGTCAATGTCACCGCAGTGATGGCGCCGGCGGAGTTGGTACACGACCGGTACGTGGAGTCCAATCTGCCGCCTGCCGGGAGCAGTGTGGAGGTGCGCTATGGCGAGCGCCGCTTCCATGTTGCGACCGGTGATACGCTCTTTCGGGCCCTGGAGGCCAATACGCCGCTGGCCGGTTTCCGCCACGGTGGGGCAACGCTGCAGGAAATCGTGGTGCCGCTGGTGGAACTCAGGTTGCCCGTTCGGCGCTCCGGGGCCTTGCAGATGGTCCTCACTGGTCAGGCCACGCTGGAGGAAGACGGCGCCGCGGAGTTCGTTGCTCGACTGAGCAATGACTCCGACGAAGTGGTGCGGGGTCAACTGATCTTCGAGACCAACCAGGGCCGTTTGCTCGCCATGCCGCTGCAGGTCCAACCCGGGGCGAGCGCGGAGCGGCGCTGCTCGGTCGTCGCCGGAGAGGGCTTGGAGTGGGTCCGCGTGCGCCTGGGGTCCGGCGCTGCCAACCTGGCCTCCGCCACACAGCGGGTCGCGGTCGCGCTCAAGCCGGGCATCAAGATCAGTGGGCTGGACAAGCTGGACGAATTTTGAGAGGGGCGCGACGATGGTAGCTGCGCTCGACGAGAAACTGCGCGCCCTCGCCCCTGATAAGGTGGTGCTGAAGCCGCTGACGCGTTGGAACGACGCCTACAAGGAGTTTCCACGCTACGTCATGGAGTTTCTCTGTGCTCGCTACGTGTCGCCCGATGCGCCGGCGGAAGGGCAGGCCCGAATCGACCGGATCATTCGCGAGCGTTACGTGGAGAGCGGCGCAAAGGAACTGATCCGCCACCGGATCAATGAGCGCGGGACCTACGCCCTGCTCGGGGAATTGAAAGTGCGTTATGACTCGCGGCGCAACATGTATTGGGCGGACATCCCGGCCATCGGCGAGCAGACTGCCCGCATCGCCCCGGCCGTCCTCAAACGCTACGAAGACCTGCTGCTGACGTCGGGCGCCTGGGGAACGATCGACGTCGCCCACGACCCGAGCTTCACGATCAAGGGAACGATCTATCCGTTCATCGTCGAGGACTTCGCGCCATTCCAGGTCAGCCGCATCGACGTTGATGAATTTGTGCGCCTGCGTGAGGCGCTCACCGACGAGGAGTGGCTGGACCTGCTGGTGCAGTCGATCGGCTTCAACCCGGAGCGATTTGACCACCGGACCAAGATGCTCATGCTCTTGCGACTGGTACCGTTCGTGGAAGCAAACTTCAACCTGATCGAGCTGGGGCCACGCGAGACCGGCAAGACCTACACCTACCGCAACACGTCCAGCAAGTCTTTCGTCGTCTCGGGCAGTCGGGTCACGGCAGCTTCACTGTTCTACAACAACAACTCGCGCCGCATGGGCATCTTGGGCTTGAAGGATGTCGTCTTTTTCGATGAGATCGCCCACGCTGAATTCGATGACGCACTGACCACGCTGAGTGTGCTGAAGGACTACATGCAGACCGGGCGCTTTTCCCGTTTAGGCCAGGAGTACACGGCACAGGCCTCGATCGTCCTGGGAGGCAACATCGAATGCGACCTGCGGCGGCGCCAGCCTTCCCGCGCTATCTCCACCTGTTCGAGCCGATGCCGGAGGAGTTGCAAGACACAGCCTTTCTCGATCGCCTGCACGCCTACCTGCCCGGCTGGGAAATGCCCAAGATCGAGCCGGAGAATTATGCCGATGGCTATGGCTTCATCACCGACTACCTGGCGGAGATCTTCGCCCGCCTGCGTCAACGCAACTACCAGATGATTGTGGAAGCAGCGACTGATCTAGCGGGGCTCGGAGAACGCAATCGCACGGCAGTAAAGAAGACGACCGCCGGGCTGCTCAAGCTGCTCTACCCGCATCGCACCATGGACACGATTCGTGAACACGAGTTGGCGCCCTGTCTCAACCTGGCCAACGAGTGCCGCCAGCGCATTCTCGACCAACTGGCCGTGATGCTGCCCGGCGAGTTCGCCAACGTCCGCGTCGCCGCGGCGGTAGCGCAGTGAACGACGAGGGATCGTTTCCACGGCGCAGAACATAGACGGGATGGCCTTGCGCTTCGCGTTCATTGACGGGCATGGCACGATGCAGTACATGGACGTCTTTGACACGCTCAGTGAACTGGAGCACATTGACTGGTCGATCATGCGGGCGCGGTACCGGAGCGATACGAACATAGACAATGATCGCAAGCGGCGCCGCCAAGCTTTCAATAATCTAGTACACTTGTTCTGGGGGATCGCATGATTGAGCACGGACATGGCAACCTATTGAAGACCGACGCCGAGGCCCTGGTCAACACGGTTAACTGCGTTGGCGTTATGGGTAAGGGCGTCGCCTTGCAGTTCAAGCAAGCATTCCCTGAGAGTTACCGCCGTTATGTGCAGGCGTGCGCTGCGGGTGAGGTGCAGCCAGGCCGAATGTTCGTCGTGCCAACCGACGGGCTGGTAAATCCGAAATTCATCATTAACTTTCCGACGAAGCGGCATTGGAAGGCCAAGTCGCGGTTGGAGGACATCGACGCCGGGCTTCAGGCATTGGTCGAGGAAGTGCAGCAACGCGGCATTCGGTCGATTGCCCTACCTGCGCTTGGTTGCGGCAATGGGGGGCTGCAATGGTCAGAGGTCAGACCGCGCATCGAAGCAGCATTTGCTGCGCTTGCTGAGGTGCGTGTTGTCATGTTCGCACCGGAGGGTGCGCCAGAGGCGATAGCAATGCCGGTAGCAACCAGCAAGCCGCGGATGACGCTGGCCCGGTCGGCGCTGGTTCTGGTATTGGCGCAATATGGCCTCCCGGGCTACCGCCTGTCGCTGTTAGAGGTTCAGAAGCTTGCCTACTTTCTTCAGGTGGCCGGCGTGCCCCTGAAGCTGGAGTGGGCGAAGCGGCAGTACGGGCCTTATGCCGGGAACCTCAATCACGTTTTGCAACGGATGGAAGGTCATTACATTCGCGGCTATGGTGACCGCAGCCGGCAGGCGATGATCTGTCCCCTACCCGACGCGACGGAAGGCGCTCGCGAGTTCTTAGGCTCGGCGCCGGAGGCCGCACAACCACTCAAGAAGGTGAGCCAATTGATTGAGGGATTTGAGACTCCTTACGGCATGGAACTCTTGGCGACCGTGCATTGGGTGGCCCAGGAGGATTCGTTGGCGGCATCTGATGCTTCCGTTGCCATTGCGAAGGTGCATGCATGGAGTGAGCGCAAGCGCAAACTCCTAAAGCCGGAGCACATTCGCAAAGCATGGCAGCGCTTGCACGACGAGCTTTGGCTGCCTGTCATAACGGCCAGTGACGTTGTGCTCGCCCGGCAATAGGCATATCACCGGCGGAGGCGCGCGGCCGGCTCGTGGGCGAAGACAGCGACCAAGGATCCGCCGCATCAACGGAGGTCGTCATGGACGCACGCGCAGAGCACCCGCTCCCTACCACCTCTCCTGAGGAGACGGAAGTCCGCGCGCTCTATCGCCGCCTGTTGGATGGTTGGAACCAGCGCAATGCCGCCGCTTTCGCCGCCATGTTCGCTGAGGACGGCGAGTCCATCGGGTTCGATGGCACCCAGAATATCGGGCGGGCAGACATTACTTCAGCGCTTCAGCAGGTCTTTGCCCATCATCCTACGCCCGCCTACGTGAGCAAGGTCAGAAGCGTTCGGCTTCTGGGAACTGACGTTGCCGTCCTGTGCGCGGTCGCGGGCATGACGCCGCCCGGGCAATCGGCGATTGCACGGGCGCTCAATGCGATTCAGACCCTCGTCGCCGCCAGAAGTGTCGGCACCTGGCGCATCGTCCTCTTCCAAAATACTCCGGCGCAGTTTCACGGAAGACCGGAGGCGGTGCTGCAGTTGACCGACGAACTGCAGCAGGTGCTCCAAAGCAATGGCTAATGAGGGATGGAGCTGACGTCGGCAGTAGTGGCTGGATAAACAGGGCAGGCAGTATGGCTGACCAGGTGTAGCCGCGCCACACGGTGGGATAGCTCAGGCTACAATCGCCGCCAGGTGAAAGGAGGGCGTGAACCGTGAAGATTGTTGACCTCGACATCATTCCGTTCCGCACCGCGGTAGACCGCTTCCAACACGGGGTACTCCACGCCCAAGCGCCGATCATCCAGACGCTGACGCGCATCGTCACCGACGACGGCGCCGTGGGCTACTGCCTGGGCGGGCAGGGGCATGGCGACCAGGAAGGGCTGGCGCCGTCGGCGCGCACTCAACTGTTGGGGCGCATGAAGCCGCTGCTCGTGGGGCACAATCCCTTCGATCGCGAAAAGTTCTGGCAGTGGATGTGGGCGGCCAAAATGCCGGAGAACCTGATGGGCGTCGTCGACATGGCGCTCTGGGATCTCATCGGGCGCGTGGCGAATCTGCCGGTGTATCAGGTCCTGGGCGGCTGCCGCGATCGGGTCAAAGCCTATGCCAGCACCTACCCCAACATGGGCATGCCCGAGGACTACGCCGAACACGCGCTGGCCTGCCAACGGGCCGGCTACCAGGCGTACAAGATTCATCCCTACTACTATTGGGATCCGGTAACGCACCGGGATGTGCCGGGCCGGCCGTCGCATATCCGCTGGGACCTCGAGGTCTGCCGGGCGGTGCGCGCCGCCGTTGGCGACGACATGGCGCTCATGTACGACCCCTGGGGCACCTATCACACCTTCGAGGAGGCCCTGCTCGTCGGGCGCGAACTGGAGCGGTTGCACTTCACCTGGTTCGAGCACCCGATGCCCGAACACCGCGTCCAGCCCTATATCCGGCTCTGTCGAGAGTTGAGCATCCCGATCTGCTCGCCGGAGATCATCGACGGCAGCGTGTTCACCCGGGCCGACTGGATTCAGCGCGAAGCCTCCGACATCAGCCGGATCGACGTCCTGCGCGGCGGCATCACGGCGGCGCGCAAGACGGTTGCCGTCTGCGAGGCCTACGGGGTCAAGTGCGAGGTGCATATGAGCGGGTTCGGCAATCTTCAGGTGCTCGGCGCCAGCAGTGAAGACACCTGCGAATACTACGAGCGCGGCCTGCTGGCGCCCGGTGTCGACTATGACGCCTCCTATCCCTATCTCAAGGAGCCATGCGACCCGCTGGATGCCGACGGCCATGTGCGACTGCCGCCAGGACCGGGGTTGGGCTACGCGCTCGATTGGGACTATATCGAAGCGAACCGGGTGGCGGACTGACCAATGGGTGCCAGTAGGATGTCCGGGGTCTTCCCCATTCTGGTCACTCCCTTCGATGAACAGTCGCGCCTGGATGAGGAGAGCCTGCGCCAGCTGGTGGACTTCAACATCGCCGCCGGCGTCCACGGCCTGGGACTGGCCCTGGGCAGCGAGATCTACAAGCTCTCCGAGGCGGAACGGGCGCAGGTGACTCGTATCATCGTCGACCAGGTGTCCGGCCGGGTACCCGTGGTCATCAACACCGGCGCCGCGGCGACCGATCTGGCTGTGCTGTACAGCAAGATGGCCGAGGAGCAGGGCGCGGATGCCGTCATGGTGTTGCCACCCACCTTCGCCCCAGCCGACGCCGAGGAGACCCGTGACTACTTTCGAGCAGTGTCGGCAGCGGTGACAGTGCCGGTGTTCCTGCAGGACACGGCCGTCGCCCCCATTTCGGCGAGCCTGGCCCGCCAGATCGCCGAAGAGTGCGAGCATGTTCGCTACATCAAGGTGGAAAGCGCGCCGGCGCCGCTGAAGGTAGCTGAGGCGGTACGTCAGGCCGGTGATCTGCTCACCATCTTTGGTGGTGCGGGCGGCAACTATTTGCTGGAAGAGCTGCGCCGCGGCTCCCGCGGCACGATGCCGGGCTGCAGCCAGCCGGAGGCCTTCGTGGAGATCTGGAATCTACACCAGGCGGGTGATCTGCCGGCGGCCCGGGCCGTGTTCGATGCCAAGATCGTCCCCATCAACCGTCTGGCGGGCCTTGGCTGGGGCGCCTTCTCTACCGTCCACAAGGAACTGCTCCGCCAACGCGGCGTCATCCGCACCGCCACCATTCGCCGTCCCACGGGGGGCTCGCTGGATCAGCCGGGGTGGCAAGAGTTGCAGGACGTCATTGACCGGCTATATGGCGACAGGTAGCGGGATCAGGTCTGCCGGCAACCCGGAAGGCAGCGGCAAACGTTAGCCCTGGCGCAATAGCGGTATCACTCCGATAGGAGCCACGGGCAGCAAAGTGCCCTGCCTTCTCCTTGACGCCGGGAGAGACAGGGCACTCGGCTTGGCAACGATTAGACCACGGCCACACGGGCGGCCAGCACTGCCGTGCGGACGCCGACCATCGCCAGCGCCATCAAGATGAAGGCGGCGGTCCAGGCGGCTTCGCCGGTGATGGCGTGGCTGATCGAAAACTGACCGACTGCCTGCCGCCAGGGGTTGCTGGCGGCCCAGGCGAACGCCAGGCGGCCACCAAGGACGGCAGCCCAGACGGCGGCGGAGGCGAGCCCGGCCTGGGTCATAATCGTGCCGTCGGCGG
>JBPCLN010000084.1:0-17633 GCA_051003235.1 Chloroflexota bacterium
CCTGGGCGGCGCTGCGTCAGTTGCTCGGCGCGGAATTCCGCGGCGCCCACCTCACCAGAACGGCGCGCGTGGTCTTACGCTCCCGCAACCAGCTCTACCGGCTGACCCTGGATGCTGCCCCCGTGGATAGTCTCGTGCTGAAGCTGGTGCGGACGGCGGACGACCGCTTCTGGGAGCACCACCTGCGACGCGAACATTGGGTGCTGGAATTACTTGCCCGCTTCTGGCCCGGCGGAGCGCCGCGGCCCTTTGCCGCCGCTTTCGGGCAGGAATGGGGCCTGCTGGTTATGGAGGACGTCGGGTTGGGATCTCTGGCGGAACTGCTCGGGCAGCACCGGCCAGACGACGGTGAGGCGTTGCTGCTTCCGGCACTCCAACGGCTGGCGCAACTGCATACGGTCTTGCGAGGGCAACAGCGCATTTTTCAGCGCGTCTGCCACAGTGCGGAGTTAGATCGCATCACGGCAGCGTCCCTGCTGGCCCGGCTGCGGGTCGCCCATGGGCGTTTGCTTACCGCGCAGCAGATTCAAGCGTCAGCCAGCACACCCCCTCCTTCCGTCCTCCACGAGTACACGGAACGTGTAGTGCGGCCGCTGATGCGCGGCCCCCGGCAGATGATTCACAATTCGTTGTCGCCCTTGAATGTGGTACTCGGCCCGACGGCCCGCTTCGTCGATTGGGAAACTATGGCCTTGGCTGCCCCCGAGTTCGACATCGCCGATTTGTTACGCTACCCGACCGCCGCCATGCCCTGGCCGGCGGTAGATCGGATGGTGCTGGCCGTCTTCGGCCCGCACCTGGACCTCGTGCGTTTGCGTCTGGCCGCCCTCGCCCGAGCCCTGGACTATGCCGGGAGCAACGCGCAACAGGCGGCGCAGCGCCGAATCGCCGGCGATCCGGCGCACGCGGCGCTCGCCGATGCGCGAAGGGCGTGGTACAGCCAGGAAGCGCGAACGCTGGCGATGGAACTGGGGCTCGCATCGCTCGCCGACGCCGTCATCCCTTAAGCTGCCGACCACTGTAGTGCCCGGTTGGATTGGAGCACCTGGCGATCAAGGAGGAATTCCGGGCTACTTCCTCACGCCTGAGGGGATATTGTCGAGGCGACGGGCGGAATCGAACCGCCGATAGGGGTTTTGCAGACCCCCGCCTTAACCACTTGGCCACGTCGCCGTGGCTGGAAGTCTACCAGCTTTCCCGACCGTGGGGAATCGCTGGCGGCACGCAAATATACCACGCCGACGGTCGCAAACACGAAACCCGCGATATCGTTGTGGCCCTCGCTGAGTTGCAATTTGACCACCCGCCGGGTTGCCAGCAGCCCCAGGATGGCCACGATCATCGCACCGCCGATGATGATGACGGCGGCCAGATTGACATTCATGCCGAGCAAACGCGCTTCCCCTCTCCTATGTCCAGGCGTTAGGGTAGCGCATGGAATGAAACGGCGCGGATGATCAGCCGGCGCTGCCCTTGACCGTCACGCCTTGTGCCGCAAGGAATGCGAACAGGGCGGCCCGTTGCTCGGCGACGATGGCGGCGCACGCCGGGTCGCCGGCCAGGTTGGACAGTTCCGCCGGATCGTTGACAGCGTCATACAGTTCCTCGGCGGACGGCGGTTGCCCCGACGTGACGCTCCGCTCGGTGGTCGCGTCGGTGTAGTAGACGTATTTCCAGCGGTCGTCACGCCGCATGTAGAACGGCCGCTGCGGCAGGGCGTATTCGCCGAAAGCAAACGGCTTGCCCGGCAAGTCCGGCGCGCCCAGCACAGCGGCAAAACTTTGCCCATCGATGGACTGGCTCCGACTGGCTGGGGATACGCCGGCCACCTCCAGGAAGGTCGGCACGAAGTCGGCCTGATCGACCAACGCGTCACTTCGGGCGCCGGCCGGAATGCGGCCCGGCAGGCGAGCAATCAGCGGCAGCCGGGCCGAGCCGTCGAAGAAGCAGAACTTGCCGCGCATCCCGTGCTCACCCAGCAGTTCGCCGTGGTCGGTGGTGTAGACGACGAGGGTATTGTTCGCCAGCCCCAGGCGGTCCAGGGCGTCCAGGATACGCCCGGCGCAGGCGTCCATGTGGCTGACGTTGCCGTAGTAGGCGGCGATGAAGCGGCGCAGCCAGACGTCGCCCGCCGCCGTGCCGGCGCCGGGGTAGCGGTGGGACCGCACTTGGGGCGGCAACTGCGCCAGTTGGGTGGGCGACCACGCCGGCAGCGGCATGTCCTCCGGCCGGTACATGGCGGCGTACTCCGCTGGGGGGGAGAAGGGGTTGTGCGGCTTGAGAAAGCTGGCCGTCACGAAGAAGGGTTCGTCCCGATAGGTCTCCAGGAAGCGAATCGTTTCGCGGGCGACGAAGCTCTCGAAGTGATCGGCTTCCGCTAGCAGTTCGCGCACCTCCAGGGTGTCGTTGTGGCGGGGC
Organism: Chloroflexota bacterium; assembly: GCA_051003235.1. Lineage (GTDB taxonomy): Bacteria > Chloroflexota > UBA4733 > UBA4733 > UBA4733 > UBA4733. The sequence continues at coordinate 2,419 of JBPCLN010000084.1, forward strand.
AAATCGGCGGGCACCCAGGCGCTGCGTCCTTCGCTCGGCGGGCGGTGGATCGTGATCCAGGGGGAGCCGCAGCCGCTATCCTCCGCCCCCATGCCGTAGGTGAACACCCGTGTTTTCGGCCCCAGGTAGTCGAAGTAAGCGCCCATGTCCATGTAGTAATCGAAGCCGTGGGTCTGGCCGTCCACCGGATGCATCTTGCCGAGCCAGGCCGTGACGTAGCCGGCCTGGCCGAAGTGATGGGCGACAGTGCGGGTACGCAGCGGCAAGGGCGTGCCATTGCCGACGGCCCCGTGATGGTGCGGGTAGAGACCGGTCATCATCGTGAAGCGCGCCGGTACGCAGACCGGATACGAGCAGAAGTGGCGATCGAAACACATTCCTTGCGCCGCCAGCCGGTCGAGATTGGGCGTCTGCACAACGGCGTTGCCATAGCAACCCAGGGCATGGCTCGAATGCTGATCGCTGGTCAACCAAAGGATATTTAGAGGGCGCCCGTTGCTGTTCCCGTCACGCAATTCACTCTCCTTCCAGTGTGCCAAGGAACCGTTGGCGTTGCCTGCGACGTGATTATAATGGTCATACTTCAGCGCGGCGACCCGAGTATCGTGCTGCCAAGTGGGAGAGGGAGGCCGGGATGCGGGCGGCGGTGCTGCGGGCGATTGGTGGGAGCCTCCAGATTGAGGACATTCCTCGTCCGGCTCCCCGGGCCGGTGAGGTACTCGTCAAAGTTCGGGCCTGCGGCGTCTGCCATTCGGATCTGCATGTCATGAAAGGCGAAATAGCCTTTCCGCTTCCATGTGTCCTGGGCCACGAGATTTCCGGGACCGTGGCGGCGCTGGGGCCGGACGTTGCGGGGTTGGCGGTCGATCAGCGGGTGGTGTGCAGTTTCATCATGCCCTGCGGGCACTGTGCCTCCTGCGCCCGGGGCCGCGACGACCTCTGTGAGACCTTCTTCGCCTATAACCGGCTGCAAGGCAAGCTCTACGATGGGGAGACGCGACTGTTCGACGGGGCGGGCGCGCCGCTCTGGATGTATTCCATGGGCGGCCTGGCGGAGTACGCCATGGTGCCGGCCACCGACGTCTTTCCCTTGCCCGAAGACGTTCCGCTGGAGGAAGCGGCCATCCTGGGCTGCGCCGTCTTCACGGCCTACGGCGCGCTCCGCCATGGGGCGGAGTTGCGGGGCTGCGAATCCATGGCCGTGATCGGCACGGGCGGCGTCGGCTCCAACCTGATTCAACTCGGGCGGGCCTTCGGCGCCGCGCCCGTGATCGCCGTCGACGTGCGCGAGGACAAACTCAGGGCAGCCAGGCAACTGGGCGCAACGCACACCGTGAACACGGCACAAGAGGACGCCGTGCAGCGTATCCGGGCCTTCACCGGCGGACGCGGGGTTGATGTCGCTTTCGAGGCGCTGGGCCGTCCCGAGACCTTCCGCCAGGTCGTGAGCAGCGTGCGCGACGGTGGTCGCGCCGTGATGGTCGGCCTCGCGGCGCAGGGTGTGACCGCCTCTATTGAGATCACCCATCTCGTTCGGCGGGGTATCCGCATCGTCGGCTCCTATGGCGCGCGAACGCGGACGGATATGCCGGCGCTACTCCAACTGGTGCAACACCACGCCGTTGACCCCGCGGCCGTGGTAACTCGCCGCTTCAGGCTGGACGAAGCGAACGCCGCCTACCAGGCGCTCGATCACGGCGAGATCGTCGGGCGAGCCATCCTGGTGCCGTAAGCCTTCCTCTGGACAACGACCGGAAATACTGGTACGGTTCCTCCAGATTCCATAAGAAGTTATCAGCCGGGTAGCTGCTGCGCGGAACAGGCATGCTCCGCGCAAAGGGATGGCGGGGCGTCCGTGACCGAGAATTTCCGTGGGTACAGTGCGGTCATTGATCGACCGTCCGGGTCGATGTTCGGATAGGGTGGTCCTCGGATCCAGGCGCCGGCCAAGCCCGGCGTGGTTCCCGCAGAGCAGTGAAGAGAGGAGTCCCGTCCTTGGTGTCGTTGCCCCGATCGTCACATCGCATCCTGCCGCGCCGTCGCGCCCTTGGCCTGCTGGTCGCGTCGCTCGCCGCAGTGGCGGCCTCTGCGGCTTGTGGTGGCACGGCCACGACGGCCCCGTCCACATCTGTCACCATCGCGACAACAGGCGCCCCGGTAACGAGTGCTGCGGCAACGTCGGCCTCGGCCCCGCCGGAGACCGCCGTGGCGACGACCGCCATCGCCTCCGGAAGTTCCTCGGTGACCAGTGCAGCGAGCGCCGCCGTCGTCACGCGCGCTGCAGCGTCCAGCGGCGTAACGAGCGCCACGGCGGCCGCCGCCCCTGCCGGCGCCACGAACGTCGTCTGGTGGTTTAACGTCACCGGGACGGCCCAGCAGGCCTGGGAGCAGACCGTCAAGGAATACCAAGCCCAGCATCCCGGCATCACGGTCACCCTCAATCCGCTCGACGGCCATACTACCGACCAGGAGGCGAAGCTGCAGTCCGTCATCGCCGGCGGCAGTCAGGCGGATCTGATCTACATCCACCCGATCTACAACGCCGCCTTCGCGACCAAAGGGGTGATCGTGCCGCTCGAGCCCTACCTGGATCGGAGCAAGAACACCTTCGACCTCAACGACTTTTACCCCGGCACCATCGATTATTTCCGCTGGGTGGGCAAGCTCTGGTCGCTCCCGAACTACTCGGGGCCCGGCGTGTACTACTACAACACGGATCTGCTCAAGCGCCAAGGGCTGGCCGATCCCTGGACACTCTTCCAGAAGGGCCAGTGGACCATCCAGGAGATGGATAGCGACGGCTCCAAGGTCACTACGGGTCAGGGCGCGACCAAGGTCTTCGCTCGGGACGACGTCTCGCACAGCATCCGTTTCCAGTCGCCCTGGATCCAGGGCTTCGGCGGCCAGGTCTGGAATGCCGATGCGACGAAGACGCTGATCGACAGCACCGACGCCGTCAAAGCCTGGGAGTACCTGGCCAGTCAGGTGACGAAGGGGTACGCCCCCGGTTCCGCCGACCTCAAAGGGCTCCCCAACGGCATCCACAGCCTCTTCGCGGACGGACGGCTGGCCTTCTATTTTGGCATCCGGAGCGACGCGCCGGACTTGAAGGCGGTCCCCTTCGGTACCGTGCCGCTCTATCAGATGCCCGACGACAAGTATTACAACCGTGATGGCCCCAACGGCCTGAGCATCACGCAGTCCAGTAAAGTCAAGGACGCCGCCTGGCAGTTCATGGCTTTCGATCTGACGCGCGGCATGGAGCTGGCGATGGCGGTGGGTTTCTCTGCGCCCACGACGCGCACGCTGGCCAAGAACCCGGTGTGGCTCAACCAGCTCATCCCCGGCGAGAACGCCGCCGCCTACGCTGCCGCGGCCGAGCAAGTGCAAGCGATTTTGCTGCCGGTGCGGACCGTCGAGATCGACACGGTGATTCAGGACGCCTACACCAAGATTCTGAAGGGTCAGGCAACCGCCCAGTCGGCCATGTCGGCGATCGCCCCCCAGGTGAATACACTGCTGACGACAGCGGGGCAATGATCCGGGAATACCTCAAACGAGATGATCCTATGGCCGAGGAAGGGAGCGGACAGTCGGCGGGCTGTGTTGCGCGGTTTGTCACCGGATGCGCCACCGCTCGGGCGGTGGAGCGATAAGATGCGACAAGATGAAGGGGTGTACACCAGATGGTCCGTCGGACGATTTCTTCAACGTTGAGCCGCCGCTCTCTCCTACAACTGGCGGGCGGTGTGGTTGGCGCAGCCGGCGTGGGAATGCTCAGCGCCTGCGGCGGCGCTGTCACGGCCGCGATCTCCAGCACTGCCACCAGTACGAGTAGTGTTGCGACGGTTCAGGCCACAGCCGCCGCCGTTCCCACCACCGCGGCCGTTTCGTCAGCAGCGACGAGCGCCATCGCAACTACGGCAACGCCGGTTTCGGCGACGATCAGCAGCGCCTCCGCGTCAACGGCGTCTACCACGAGCGCGGCGGCGCAGGCCGGCGGGAAGGGCGTGACCGTTGAGCTGATCTACGTTTCCGACCCCGGCGAGCAGCCTTTGCACCTGGCCTGGATGAAGCGTTTCCACGAGCTGAACCCGGAAATTACCATCCAGGGATCCCTCCTGCCGGAGGATGCCGACCTGTATAGCAAGCTATTGGCGATGGTGGCCGGCGGTACTTCGCCGGACCTTTCTTATATCCATCCCCGAGCGCTCGCCCAATTCGCTGCCAAGAAGGTGATTGTCCCCATTGATCCGTTCGTCGCCCAGGATAAGACGGCGAACATCGATGACTTTTACAAGACGACGCTCGAGTACTACCTCTTCGGCGGTAAATACTATGGCCTTCCCTATTACTCCGGTCCGTCGGTCACCTACTTCAATAAGACACTGTTCAGTAACGCCGGCGTCAAAACACCGGATGTCTACGCCCAGGAAGGGAACTGGACCTGGCAGACGCTGGTTGATGTCTCGCAGAAGCTCACGAACGCCACGAATAAGGTCTTCGGCTATCACGGCACCGGTACCGACCTGCACTGGATCTCCGTGGCGATCTGGGGCAACGGCGGCCAGGTCTGGGACGACCAGATGACGAAGATGCTCGTCGACCAACCGGCGGCGCTGGATGCCCTCCAGTTCGAGGCCGACATGACGGCGAAATACAAGATCATTGGGGGCAGTATTGCTGGCGGTACGGCGGCCCTCGCTCACGGCATTCGCGGCGATGTCCCCGGCTTCAAGGATGTCCACTTCGACCTGGGGATGACGGCACTGCCGCAGGGCGCGAAGGGCGTCTTCTGTCGCAATGGTCCCAACTGCTTCCCGATCTATCAGTCGTCCAAGCATCCGCAAGAGGCCTGGCGGTATGCCAACTGGATTACCCAGCAGGAGGCGCAGGCCGTCAGCTTCGACTTGAAGCGCTCTGTGCCGGCGCGCCAGTCCGTGGCCAATTCCGGTGAGTTTGAGAAGTCGCTCTACCCCTGGGAGAGTGCGGCGGTGTACCGTGACGCCTCAGCGCACGTCGTGGGGATGCCGCTCCCAAGCACCTACATTGACCTCAACAACGCCTTTTCGAAAGCCTATAAGACGGCCCAGAAGGGGACAGCATCCGTCTCGGATGCGTTGCGGTCGGCGATCCCCCAGATGAATTCGCTCCTGAGCAGAAGGTGACGAGCTGACCAGGTAAACGTCGCCGGCCCAGCCTATCGAACGCCCGGTGACGCGCGGCGCCGGACTGGGCCAATCTGAAGACATGTAGCGTGCCCTACGAGACTGTGGGCCGAGAGGAATCACCAACGATGGCCGGCAAGCCAACCGACGTCCGCCCGATGGGGGCGCAACTCTACCTATTGCCGATGCGGGCGCGCATTCCGGTCAAGTTTGGTCCTGAGACGACACGGGACGTGACGTCCGCCCGCGTTTGCCTGCAGGTGAAAGACCGGCACGGGGCGTCCGCCGAGGGCTGGGGCGAGACGCCGCTGAGCGTGTCCTGGGTCTGGCCGAGCAGCGTTCCCCTCGCCGAGCGAGAGGAAGCGCTCCAAACGCTCTGCGCTGCACTGACGACCGCCTGGGCGCGCTTCGAGGTGTGGGGCCATCCGCTGGAGGTCGGCCATGCCTTCCTGGAGCGGGAGCTCCCGCGCCTGCTCGACCAGGCCAACGCCCGTCGCGCCGGCCATGAGGCGATTCCCTGGCTGGCGGCGCTGGTCTGCTGCTCGGCCTTTGACCTGGCGCTGCACGACGCCTACGGCATGTTGCACGACGTTGGCATCTACACGACCTACAATGCGCACTACATGAATGCCGACCTCGCGGCCTACCTCACGCCGGACGCCATGGGCGGCGCTACGGCGCCTTCGTTTGCCGGGACGTATCCTGAGGAGTTCCTGGTCCAGTCCGTCCCCGACCATCTGATCGCCTGGCACCTCGTCGGCGGCAAGGATCCGCTGGAAGCGGGTGACCTGGACGGTAGCGAGCCGCAGGATGGCTATCCTTTGCTCCTGCGCGACTGGGTACGGCGGGACGACCTGCGGTGCCTCAAGGTTAAGTTGCGCGGCAACGACGCCGCCTGGGACAATGCCCGGCTGATTGCGGTCGGCCGGATCGCTCTGGAGGAGGGCTGCCCCTGGCTGACGGCGGACTTCAATTGCACCGTCAGTGATCCCGCGTACGTGAACACCATCCTCGATCGCCTCTTGGCGGAGGAGCCACGCCTCTATGGGATGCTGCTCTACGTCGAACAGCCCTTTGCCTACGACCTCGAACACAACCGCATGGATGTGCGCAGTGTCGCCGCCCGCAAGCCGCTCTTTATGGACGAGAGCGCCCACGATTGGCAGTTAATAAGACTGGGACGGCAACTGGGCTGGAGCGGCGTCGCCTTGAAGACCTGTAAGACCCAGACCGGCGCCATCCTGAGCCTCTGCTGGGCCAGGGCCCATGGGATGCCGTTGATGGTGCAGGACCTGTCGAATAACATGCTCGGCCAGATCCCCCACCTGTTGCTCGCCGGTCACGCCGGCACGATCATGGGTGTCGAGTCGAATGGCATGCAGTATTATCCGCAGGCCTCGCTGCTGGAAGCGGCGGTTCACCCTGGCCTCTACACGCGCCGCGACGGGCAATTGGATATCTCCACGCTCGCCGGGCCCGGCTTCGGCTACGGTCGGGCGATTACGGTGCGGACTTTACCGGAACCGGCGGCGACCGCATAAGCGGCAGGAAGCATTTGGGAACACCAGCATGGCCGTAGACGTGATTTTCTCGTTCGATAGCGAGGATTTTGAGACGCCGGGGGCCGATGAGGGTGAGCTGTGGTGGGCGGATGCGCTTAGCCGGCACGGCATGGCCGGCTGCTTCTGCGTCGTGGGCGAACTGGCGCGGGCGCTGCAAGGGACGCCGGAGCGGGTGACGCTCGATCAGTCCAACGAACTGCCGGCACTGGCCGTGCGCCCCGACTTCGCGGGCTTGCGCTTCCACGGCGGCTGGAACATGTTTGCGCCGGAGTTCCAGGCCCCTCACGTCCTGCAAATGGCCCGCCTGCAAACCTGGTCGGCCCGCCTGGCGGCAGCGGCCTAACGTCGCGTTTGGGATCCTTGCTATTCGCTGGCCGGGTATTCAGGCTGGGCGCAGTTCGCCCATATACGGGGATGGCCTTGCGGCCGGCGTCTCCCGGGGCGCGGTCTCCTTATGGTACACGCGGAAGCCGCGTGCTTGGTAGTTGGCGAGCGCGTGCGGACTGTCGAGGCTGCAGGTATGGAGCCACACCCGGCGTGCTCCCATCGCCCACGCCCGCTGGACGCCGATGGTCAACAGATGCCCACCGAGACCGCGGCCGATGAACCCTGACAGCAGGCCGAAGTAGACGATCTCCACATCGCCATGTTCCTGCGCTTCCAGCTCAATATAGCCCGCCGGCGTGCCGGAGACGTAGGCGACCCAGGTCTCCACCTGCGGACGGGCGAGGTAATCGTGCCAGCGGCCAGCGTCCCAGGCTAAGCGATCTGTCCAATGCCAATCGCCTCCGACGGACGTGTAGAGGAAACGGCTAAACTCCGGCGAGGGGATCGCCGACCGCACCACGGCGATGTCCCCCTCCGGCGCCGGCCGGCCACGCAGCTCTTCGCGCTGGCACATTTCGAGGTACCACTTCGTCACGTCCCGGGCGGGCGAGCTGCTGGCGGCTGCATGGGCGGCTATCGCATCTTCTTGCATGATTCTGCTCCATTGGACCACGGCATGCCATGACCATACCCCGTGCGGAGGCAGTGGAACGCCGGGCTATACTTCCGGTGGTCCGGCAGGCTTTGCGGCACGAGGAACAAAACGAAGCATGTTTGAGCAGATCGCCACCTTCCGCCAGCGCGGCGGCGTACTGGCGGAGGTGGTCGGGCCGGGACCCGAGTCCGGCAGCGAACGGCTGTATCAGAGCTACATTTACACCGGCGCCAGCCTGGAAATCGTGGCTGTCAACCCGGCGACCGGCGTCACGCAGGTCTTTCCCAGTCCTGTCGCCGGCGAGTACGGCGCCTGGGGGATGGCGCTTGGCCCCGACGACAACATCTATATCGGGACGTTGCCGCATGCGCATCTCTTCCGCCTGGATCCCCGCCTGGGCGTGCTGGAGGATATGGGCCGGCCCAGCGCCGGCGAGCAATATATCTGGCAGTTGATCGCGGCGCCGGACGGGCGCCTCTACGGTTGTACCTATCCCTCGGCCCGGCTGGTACGTTTCGACCCGGTGACACAACGGAGCGATGATCTGGGTCGCATGGACGACGAGGAGCAGTACGCTCGCTCCCTCGCCGCCAGTGATGACGGCTTCATTTACGTGGGCATCGGCACAACGCACGCCGACGTTGTCGCCTATGAAATTGCTGGCGGCCGGCATCAAGCAATGCTGCCGGAGCAGTATGGTGGCGCCGGTATGGGGATGGTGCAGCGGCACGCCGATGGCTACGTCTATGCCCAGGCTGGTGGGCAGTGGTTTCGGCTAGTGCGTTGGGAGGCGCAGCCCATTGCAGCAAGCGATGCAGCGCCGCCGTTGCCGCGCAATCAACTGAGTAATGGCCGGCTGATCGAGACGAGCGAAGGGGTGGTCCAGCAGCGCGGGGCTGACGGCCAACTGGCGACGATCGGTTCGCTGCGCTACGCGGGCGGCCCGCTGAGCCTGTTTCGGCTGGCTCTCGGCCCGGATCACCTGCTCTATGGCAGCGGCGTCCTGCCGGCGCATTTCTTCGCCATCGATCCCGCTAGCGGCCGGCAACGCTACTTCGGCCAGGTGGGCGGCGGCGAAGTGTATAGCATGGTCGCGCAGAACAATTACCTGCTCCTGGCCGCTTACTCCGGGTTGGCGCCGCTCATGCGCTTTGATCCGCAGTTGCCTTTCGCCCCCGGCATCGCCCCCGGCAGCGCCGCCGGCAGTAACCCGACGCTGGTGACCTATCCGGAGCAGGTGGCAAGTTGGCGCCCGATGGCGATGGTCGCTCGTGAGTCCGGGGAGGTCTACCTGGGTGCGGTCTCCGGGTATGGGACGTTGGGCGGGGCGTTGACGGTGTGGGACCCGGCGACGAACCGGATCGAGAGTTACCCGCACCTGGTACCCGATCAGAGTGTCGTCACCCTGGCCCTCGCCGGTGATCTCCTGGTCGGCGGCACGAGCGTTGGCGGCGGCGGTGGCAGCCGGCCGACGCAGAACGAGGCCCGGCTATTCCTCTGGGACCCCCAGACGCGACAGATGCGGTACGACATTGCGCCGGTGCCGGGCGCGCGGGAGCTGACCGACCTGATCCAGGCGCCGAACGGTCTGGTGTTCGGTATTGCCGGAGGGGCGACGCTCTTCGTCTTCGATCCCAATGCCCGTTCGGTGATACACATAGCCCCACTGCCGTTCCAGGGCGTACCGTATAACAGCGTCGCGCTTGGCCCCGATGGCGGAATCTGGGGACTGGCGAACAAGAGCATTTTCCGTCTTGACCCGGCCACATTTGCCGTGCGGCTGGTGGCGGAAGCGTCGGCGCCGGTGACGGCAGGCTTCGCGATGGCGGAGGATTGCGTGTACTTCGCCTGCGGGGCGAGCATCTGGCGTTACGTGCTGTGAGGACGAGACGCAGGGGAACCGCTATCCGGCGCTGCGGCGCCACCTTCCCCCCATCCCGCTGCATCCCACCAGGCCGCCGGCGTCACCGTGACGTCGGCGCCGATGTGCCAGGCGAGGAGCGTTGCCACGGCGCCGGGCGGTAAGCGGTCTCCAACAGGCGCGGTCAGCGCCAGGGTATGGCCGGCGGGATGGCGGGCCTGGATCGTCGCGACGCGATGGATCGTCGCGTCCGTCAGCAGCCATGTGCCTTCCAGGTGCCGTCCGATATCAGTATGGCCTTGAAATGGCGGGTACAGGGACGTTCGCGTCGCGATGGCTGAGCCGAGCACGGTCTCGATAGCGAGTTGGCCCACCATCGCCGGTCGGTCGAGTTGCAAGCGAAGGGACTGGTTCCCGACCATGTCGGCGGCGACGACCAGCGCCCGTTGCTGATTCCCGCCCACGGCGAAGACGGTGCCGGTGAGTTCCGCCGCGAGGGCTGCCGGCGTTGAGGTGGGGTGGGCCAGTGTCACGATCACTTCCTGCCCACCTGCCGCGACACTCGTGATCGTGCCGCGCAACGGGCCGGCGGTTTGCAGCGCCACCCCGGGCGCCTGGACGGAGCGCCCGCCGAGATAGGCGGCGCGGACAGCGCCGGCGCGATCATAGCGGACGACGGCCAGGCGCCCATCGAGTTGAAACTCCGGCGTCTCCAGCCGGTGATCGTTGTCCGCCGCCAGGATGACGTCGCTGCCGTCCTCGTGCGTCACGCGCAGGGCGACCTGGTCAGGCGGTCCGGCCTGCAGGCGCTCCACGCTCTGAATGCCGGGTCCGCCGACTACGGGTTCCAGGATCGCTGTGAAGGTGGATTCGAGCGTGTTGGTAGCGCCCTCGTGGCGCACAATGATGTACCGGACGCGCTCCGGATTGCCTGGCCGTTTTGGTGCGTCGCCCCAGGCGAGGAAGATCTGCGTAGCATCCGTAGGTGGCAGGTGAAGGCGCAATCCGTCGTCCGTCCCCCAGCGCACTTGCCAGGGGCCGCGCGGTGGTTGCGCTGTCTGGACGCCGTACAGGAAGCTGTCGCCGCAGCCCGCATAGGTAGCGAAGGAGCGGGAGCGGGTGGGCTGTTCGAGGGGCGGATCGTCCCAGAGTTCGCCCAACGGAATCTCTGGGCCCGCCAGGGTGCCCGGCCGTTCCGGCTCGAAGGCGATATCGTCCGTTGCGTAGGGCAGGTCAGGCCCGTGCAGACGGTAATCGTGCCGTCGGCCGCCGTACACGTGAAAGAGGTCCACGGCGTAGGCGGGCCCTCGCTCGCCGTCCCCGATGAGGAGCGTCGTCCGTTCGTAACGCTCCGTCTGGGGGTAGGCCGGGGCATCCGCCGAAACGGCCTGCAGCCAGGATGAACGCGCAAAAAGGCGGAGGTCGCCGCCGTTCCGACTGGGCTGGCTCTGGCCGTCCACAACGACGAGTGAATGATTGCCGGTGTTGCGGTCCCAGGCGCTGGCCTGCTTGTCGTCCGCCGCGAACTGTGGATAGCCAAGGTCTGGGATCAGCTTGCGTCCGGCGCCGTAGAACTCCAGATTCAGGCGGTCGGCGTGGGCGTGGCCGGCGTTGGCCCGGCCGTAGTGGACGGTCAGCGCCGTCGCGTTCACGCCAACCCCGGAGCGCAATATGGCGAGGCCATAATCGGTCAGCACGTCGCTGGTCGGAGCGGCCGGCTGAACATTGGTTGCCAGAACTGGCAGTGTCTCGGCAAAGAGATCAGCAAAACGCTGGTTTGCCTCGTCGCCTGATGGCAGCGTGGCCAAGCGTGCCGCTATGTCGGGGTGCTGCGTCGCGTCATAGGCGGCATGCAGCGCCTGCCTGCTCACGTCGACGATGGCGGGGGCGGCGGCGGCGCCGGAATCGCCAATCGCCGGCGTCCATTGGCCGAGGCAGACGAGGCGCGATGGCCACGTCACCAGCGCTGCCAGTCGCGGCAGGTACGCGGTCAGAGCATCCGGCGTGGCACTGGGCGGCGCTAACACCTGGAGGCGCCGCAGCGGCGCGATCACTGTGGGCAGCAGTTCACTCGCGATCGAGGCGTAGCCGGGTGCCGTCTCGTAACTGATACCTTCGGCGCTGAACAGGTTGGCCAGCACGGCGGGAATGCCTTCGTACTGATAGTCGGCCATTCCCGGCCAGCCCTGCAAGAGGTCGCGCACCGTCGCTGCCGCCTGATCGGGATCGCCCAGCGCCAGGGCGAGGTAGACCGCCGTCTCCTGGTGCATACCGTAGTTACCGAGGATGCGCCGTTGAGGGATAGCCGCCAGGGCCTCTCGCAAAAGGTCGCGCTCGATCAGCGCAACAGCGTCGGCCCCCAGGCTCACATCGGCCTGGACAGCCAGACTCACGGCGTCCCAGGCCTCTGCCAGATCGCGCGCCGTGCCGGTCTCCCAGATTGCGTTGATGATCTTTCCGGTGTAGGTCGGAGCAAATTCGGTGGCGTAACGGGACTGCCGGTTATGGTCCATGCGGGGATAATCCTGGGCAATCCGCGCCAGCAAGACGCCGGCCTTGTGGGCGTAGCGCGCCTCGCCCGTGAGGAGATAGGCCCGCGCGAGCGCCAGCGTCGCCGGAATGATATGGTCCCGCCAGAGCCAGTGGCAGTAGTAGGCGACGAACCAGTGCTTGTACCCGCCCGCTGGTGGCTGCCAGCCCCAGCCATCCTCGGCATAGGGACCGGTGAGCAGGCGGCGGTCCTGCAAGCCACCAGCCAGGAAGCCGGCAAAGTCGTTACTGGGGTAGATCTCGCCGCCGACCGGACAGGTCAGCTTCCAGGGGGCGGTAAAGGGGTCGAAGCGCCAGGAGTAGTTCCCGTAGGTAAAGAGGGCCCGGCCGTGGACGGGGCAGCCCTCGAACGAGGTGTTAAAGGCACGCGGCACCTCTGGGGGCGGCACGAGGTGACGGAGGTTGGCGTCATCGAAGGCGGCCCAGGTTGCGGCGAGCGCCAGGGTGGCGGCTGTTGCAGGTAGAGCGGTGTTTGCTCGCGCCAACGTATCACGAGCCCGACCAATCTCGGCAGGAGACCGTAGGTAAGGAGGATGCGCCGTCACGCCTCCAGCTTACCCGAGCGGGAGCTACTGTGGCAGCGCATCAAGGAGCGGCTGGACCTGCTGCTGGATCGCTTGCAGGCTATCCTTGACGGCCCGCGTGCCGGCCCAGGATTGTTGCATCTCCTTGTTGGCGAGGGCGCGGATCTGGTCGTTGGCCCCACTATTCGCCAGGGTGGCCGCGTCGGTCGCCGCCGCTGGAAGCTGGTCGGCATGCTGGACCCCGGCATCCGTGAAGGCCTTTTGATAGGCCGCTCCCTCGGCCAGGGACTTGCGGCTGGGCATCCGTCCGGTGTCCGCAGCGAACGTGGTCAAGAACTCCGCGCTCACGAAGTACTTCAGGAGATTCCAGGCGCCATCGGCTTCCTTGGTCCCTTTAGGAATCTCCAGACCGTCGGGGAAGGCGCCGGTGGTGTTGGCGCCGCCGGGGCCCTTCGGATAGGGGGCGACTGCCCACTTCAAGTCCGCCTTGCTTTTCTTGACCAGGGAGAGGATCGTTGGACCATCCACGACGTCCATGCCCATGGTCCCGAACCAGAAGTACAGTTGCTTATTGGCGGCCAACTCGGCGTCGGTCGGCGAACTGTGGTCCTTATTAATCATGTCGGCCCAGAGGCTGACTCCATCGATGATCGGCTGCTGGAGGAAATTTGCCTTACGCGGATCGTCTTTCCGCTCGAAGAACTCCGCGCCGTAGTCCCAAACAACGGTGGCCCAGCGGGAGTAATCGTTGGCAAGCCGGATGCCGAACTGGGACTTATCCGGCTTCGTCAGCTTCTGCGCCGCCTCCCGCACGTTCTCCCACGTCCAGGTGTTGTCCGGTTCCTTCACCCCCGCCGCGGCGAAGAGGTCCGGCACGTAGTAGAACCCAACGAGGTACAGATCGGTCGACAGGCCGAGCTTGGTACCTTTCCAGTTGAATGCTTCATAGGAGACGGGATAGAAGTCGCTGAGGTCGTACTTGTCGCGCGCAATATACGGACTCAGATCGAGCAATGTGCCTTTGGCGGCAAAAGGGGCGAAGACCAGGCTGTACAACTGAACGACATCAGGCGGAGCGCCGCCGGCCATCATCGTGGAAAGCTTGGTCCAATAATCGCTACCCGTGCCGGACACTGCTACCTGGGTGCCGGGATGCGTCGCCATGTACTGTTTGGCATAGCCATTCCACTGGCCGGTCTCGGCCGGATTGGATACATAGGCATAAAAGTTGACGGTCCCGGCCTTCGGAACGACGGTTGTGGCGGCGCTCACGGATGTGGCTGCCGCAGTGCTCGTCGCCGACGTGCCCGTCCCGCCGGCGCTAGTGGTCGCTGCGCCGCCGGCAGTCGAGACAGTGCTGGTGGTCGCCGCCCCGCCGGCAGTCGAAAGCGCACTGGTGGTTCCTGCGGTGGTGGTGGTCGCGGCGGCGCTGGTGATCGGTGTGGTGCTGGCGCTGATGGCGCCGCTTGTGCTGATTGTGCCGACCGCGGCGCCACCACCGCAAGCGGCCAGCAGGCTGCTGCCGATGGCGCCGGCGCCGACCATGAGGGTTGCGCGCAGCACACGTCGTCGCGAAAGAATTCCCGTTTCGTTAGGCCTGGACATCGTCTGCCTCCTCGTCTATATCTATCGTCCACATCGTCATGGCCGCCGCTAACCGTCCACACGCTGCTCCTTTGCTTTTAACCGCATACACGTTGGGATACGGCGGTCAACCGGCAGCGGCGCTCCCTCCTTTCCTTGTCGCCAACGCCAGGGCGTGATCGTCGGCGGCGAACAGATCATCGAGCGCCAGCGTTGCTGCCCCCTGCGCAGCGGCATCCTCATTGAGTTCGGTGTGGTGTACCGTGGGCGTCATGCCGGTGAGGCAGCCGCGTTGTGCCACCTGACGAACGGTATCGAGCACCCGGGGGGATGCGGCCGGCAGGCAGCCGCCCAACACCACGAGATCGACGCCGAACAAGTTGATGGCGGCGGCAATGGCTTGTCCCAGTCGCTCGGCGGCGGAGTGCAGGAGGTTCAGTGCCGTCCGGTCCTCTTCTCGGGCCGCGGCGACGATACCCAGCCAGCTTGGCGCCAGCGATGGGGTGCTCAACTCCCGCACCATCCGTTCGAGGGCCGCCGGCGTCGCGAATGTTTCCAAACAGCCTCGCTGGCCACAACTGCACCACACACCATTCGGATCAAGGATGAGATGGCCGATCTCCCCAGCCAGGCCGCGCACGCCGCGATACAAGCGACCATCGAGAAAGAGGCCGGCGCCGATGCCGATGTCGGCATGCACATAAAGGAAGTCCCGTACACCCTGCACGGCGCCAAAGCGATGTTCAGCGACTGCGCGCGCCCGCGAGAGGTCGTCGACGGCAGTGACCAGCCCAAATCGCCTGGCAAGCCCCTCCCGCAGTGCGACATCGCGCGGGCCAGGAATCCGGGCTGCGAAGCGGAACACACCGGCATCAAAGTCGACAACGCCGGAGAGAGCAACCCCTAACGCCAATACCGTCGCCTGGAGGGGGGACCGCCTGCGCGAGCGGGGGGCCACAATCGGGAACCCCGCCAACAAAGGAT
>JBPCLN010000085.1:0-3627 GCA_051003235.1 Chloroflexota bacterium
CGTTGGAGCCGAAAAAAGTAGTTCTCCTCCTCCACCCATTCCGGCGCTGTGCCGTGTTCGGGACAACAGCCGTCGATCAACTCGCCGCCGCTGTAGAACTGCTCGCAGCCGACGCAGTAGAGGCCACCGTACTGCTGCTTGTAGATGTCTCCGGCGGCCATACAGGCGCGCCACAACCGCTGCGCGCCGGCGAGGTGCCGGGGGTCGGTGCTGGTGCGCACGAAGTCATCGAAACTGAGGTCTAACGGCTCACGAAGCGCCTGGAAGTAGGCGGCATTGCTGTCCACCAATTGCTGCACCGGCAACCCCTGCGCCT
The DNA here is from genome assembly GCA_051003235.1 of Chloroflexota bacterium. Taxonomy (GTDB): domain Bacteria; phylum Chloroflexota; class UBA4733; order UBA4733; family UBA4733; genus UBA4733. Next base: position 317 of record JBPCLN010000085.1, read on the forward strand.
CCGCCGCGAGGACGTTCTTGAGGCTGTTGTCGTCCGTGCCGGTGAGGAAGCGGGTTTCATCGCCGCGCTGCCGGTGGTAGCGCGCCAGAACGTCGGCCTGGACGGCTTCTAAGGCAAAGCCAATGTGCGGCCGGCCATTGACATAGGGGATAGCAGTCGTGATGTAGTATCGTTTGGATAGCACAGGATGATGCTCCTTCTTGAAGTCGTGTGGCTAATTGCAACGCCGGGCTACGTAGCGGACATTGGAACTACTTTGCCGGGGGCCGCCCCTGGTCGTTATCCCGCGCGAGATAGCCGCCAGGGGCACGGCATGAGCATGGAGCGCTGCACCAGGCACGGAGCAACCACAACGAGACGCAGGGAGATGCGGTGTTTGGGCAGCAGGCTACGCACGTGACTGTCCCTCCCGTGCCCCATTTGGGCCTGAAGTATAACAGTCCGCGGCCTTGGAAATGGCCGAATTCGAACCTCTCTCTGGTCACCAGGATTGGCGCTGCGGCTCCGTTCCAGTTACCATCGCCTCACGGCGGTGCAAAAAAAGCGGGACAAGGGTCGGGCGACGTGAGCGAATCAGTACCCACCGTCGATGCCGTCAGCCTGGAAGTCTTCCGTCACCTCTTCAGCGCTGTGGCAGAGGAGATGGGGGCGGCGTTGGGCCGCACCGCCTTTTCACCGAACATTAAGGAGCGGCGCGACTACTCTTGCGCCGTCTTCGACGCCACGGGACACATGATCGCCCAGGCGGCGCACATTCCGGTGCACCTTGGCAGCATGCCGGCCTCGGTGCAAGCGGCCCTCGCCCTGGCTCCATTCGCACCAGGAGATGCCGTCCTACTCAACGACCCCTTCGCCGGCGGCACCCATCTGCCCGATATCACCCTGGTGACGCCGGTCTTCGTCGACGAGCCAGAGGGACCGCTGCTCGGCTTCGTCGCCAGCCGCGCCCATCACGCCGATGTCGGCGGCATGTCCCCCGGCTCCATGCCGCTTTCGACCGAACTGTACGCTGAGGGCCTGATCATCCCGCCGGTCAAGCTGTTCGAGGCAGGGCGCCGCAACGAGGGCGTGTACCAACTGATCCTGGCCAACACCCGCACGCCGGAAGAGCGGGACGGCGATCTGACCGCTCAGGTCGCCGCCGCCGCCGTCGGCGTGCGCCGGTTGCGGGAACTGGCCGCACAGTATGGCCGTGACACCGTGGCAATCCATGCTGCCGCCTTACTCGCCTACGCCGAATCCCTGACCCGCGCCACGATCCGCAATCTGCCCGATGGGATGTATCGCTTCGCGGACTACCTGGATGACGACGGACAAGGCAATCAGGATCTGCCAATTCAGGTCACCTTGACCATCGCCGGTGATATGCTCACCTTGGACTTCACGGGCAGCGCGCCGGAGTGCGCCGGCTCGCTCAATGCCGTGGCCGCCATCACCCGCTCGGCCTGCCTCTACTGCCTGCGCTGCCTGATGGACCCCGATGCGCCGACCAATGAAGGCTGCTTCGCTCCATTGCGGTTCATCCTGCCGGAAGGGAGTATTGTCAACGCCCGGCGCCCTCGCGCCGTCGCTGCCGGCAACGTGGAAACGTCCCAACGCATCGTTGATGTCGTCTTCGGGGCGCTGGCCCAGGCCGCTCCCGACCGCGTTCCCGCCGCCGGGCAGGGGACGATGAACAACACCCTGATCGGCTGCCGCGATCGGCGGAGCGGACAACCCTACACGTACTACGAAACCCTCGCCGGCGGCAGCGGCGCGTTTCCCGACCTGGCCGGCCTCTCCGGCCGGCAGGTGCACATGACCAACACACTCAATACGCCGATCGAAGCGTTGGAAACGGCGTACCCGCTGCGCGTACTGGCCTACGAACTGCTCCGCGGCTCCGGTGGCGGCGGTCGCGCCATGGGCGGCAACGGCCTCCGGCGTGAGCTGCAGTTCCTCGCCCCGGCCACCGCGACCGTCATCAGCGAACGTCGCCGCCATTCCCCCTACGGCCTCGCCGGCGGCGGCCCAGGTAGCCCCGGCCGGAACCGCCTCCGTCGCGTCACTGGCGAGGAACTCGACCTGGGCGGGAAGGCAACGGTCAAAGTCCAGCCCGGTGACGTGCTGATCGTCGACACACCCGGTGGTGGGGGATGGGGCGCGAGGTGACGGAACGAACAGTGAGCGGTACGCCGATTCCGAAGACACCTGCCGAAAACCCGGCCACTGCTGGCGCGATAAACGCAAACTATGCCTTTCCGCCGCCCCTGCCGTTTGACGCTTCATCTCTGCAACCCAATACTCCGCTCGACGTCAGCGCCGCTGTCGATCGCTTTCTGGCCGACCTCTCCATTGGCAAGTCGCCGGCCACGGTCACGACGTACCGCGCCGCCTTGCGGCAGTTCCAGGGGGGACTGACCAGGTCGCGTCCCCGCCCCTCCGGCCCCCCGTCCCCCATCCCCCTCGCTGACCTGAACGAAGAGCAGCCGATCGAGTTCGCCCGGCAGTTGGTGCGGGAGCGGCCGGGGATGCCGAAGACAACGCTGCTGACCTATACAACGGCCGTCATGCGCTTCTATGCCTATGTGCTGCGCGAAGGCTATCGTTCCGACCTGCCGCTGCCGCGCATCGCCGAACGCCTGAAAGCCCTGCGCGGCAAGCGAGTGCGCGGCCTACCGCGCGTGCCGGAGGACGCCGTGGTGGAAGCAATCCTTTCGGCGGCGCGCAAGCGCCCCCCCTGCGACGAACCACACCTGGAGTGCATCCGCCTGCGGGACATTGCGATCATCGAATGCCTGCGCGGCTCCGGCATGCGTGTGTCCGAACTGGTCGGCCTGCGGCGTAGCGACTTAGTCCGCAGCCAGCAGTCCGCTCGGGTCACCGGCAAAGGCAGCAAAGTCCGCATCATCTACTTCACACCGGCCGCCTGGCGCAGCCTGGACGCCTACTTTACCGGCCGCTCCGATGTCGGCGCCGGCCGCTCCATTGCCCTGCAGCCGGTCTTCGCCCGCCACGACCGAGGGGCCGGTGGGCATCTGTTGCCGCTCTCCACCAAGTCCATCCGGCAGATTGTGAAGGAGCTCGCCATCGCCGCACAGCAAGAGGACGCCGGTGTCACCCCCCATCGCTTCCGCGCCTGGTTCGCCACCCACCTGGTTGAAACCACTGGTGATCTCGCCGCCACGCAGGACCTGCTCGGCCACGAATCTGCCGACACGACCCGCGTGTACACCCGCGTCGCTAGCCAGCGCCTGCGCGAATTGCACCGGCTCGCCTTCGAGGAGGACGGCACGAGCAGTCGCTAATCGCGTTCTACCGATTGTCGTATC
>JBPCLN010000086.1:0-8708 GCA_051003235.1 Chloroflexota bacterium
ATCCGCCTCTCCGACCGCCTGGCCCAGGTACCGGATTGGGTGCGCGATTATGTTATTGTGCACGAGCTCGCCCACCTGCTGCGGGCGGATCATAGCCCAGCCTTCTGGCGACTGGTCCAGCGCTACAAGCTGGCCGAACGGGCGCGGGGATACCTGATGGCGTTGGGGCTGGAACGCGGTGAGGGTGAGGTTCTCTAACACTTCTCTAGTTGACAGACACACACTCAACTAGGATACTAAGTCACGGGTCAAGGTTGCCGCCCCACCAGAGTGGGAAGCGCCGCCACGTAACGCCCAGGAGAGGAAACCCCACAGCCATGGCAATACCAGATACCTTTGAATCCATCGGGCAGGAGAAGATCGAACACATTCCGTCGACGCTTCCCGTCGTGCCCTTGCGCGGCACGCTTGCCTTCCCGCGCATTCCCATGCCCATGATGGCCGGGCGCGAAGGCTCCCGCCGGGCGCTGGCCGAAGTGGCCGAATCGGCGGAGAAGCTGGTGCTGCTCGTCGCGCAAAAGGAGCGCGAGAAGGATAAGATCGGCGCCGGCGACCTGTACGACGTGGGAACCGTTGCCAAGGTGCTGCAGTTGTATGCGGCGCCGAACGGTGTCCTGAACTTCGTCATCCAGGGGTACGCCCGAGCTCGCGTCCGCTGGTACAACCAGTACGAGCCGAGCATCACGGCCACCATCGAGATCATTAGCGAGCCGGATGAGCGCACGCCGCGCATCGAGGCCCTCCAGCGCGAAGTGCAGGGGCTGATTCGCCGCTACATCGAGCTGGATGGCGCGATTCCCGAAGAGGCGGCGCAGTGGGTCAGCAAGATCGATGACCCCAACCTGCTGGCCGACCTCGTGGCGGCCTTCGTGCCGGAGTTGTCCGTTGAGCAGAAGCAGCAGACGCTGGAAGCGGTCGAGCTCGAGCCGCGTTTGCGCCATGTCATCACCCTCCTGAACGAGCAGATCGAGATCCTGGCGATCAAGGCCAAGATTCATGGCGAGATCAAGCAGGGCATGGAGAAGACGCAGCGCGAGTACCTGCTGCGCGAGCAGATGAAGGCGATCCAGAAGGAGCTGAACGGCGACGCCGAAGGCAGCGAGACGGATCAACTGCGCAAGCAAATCGCCGACGCCAACATGCCGGAAGAGGTCCAGAAGAAGGCGGAAAAGGAAGTCGCGCGCCTGGAGGCGATGCCGCAAGGTTCGCCGGAAACGGGCATGATCCGCAGCTATATCGACACCTTGCTGGCCCTGCCCTGGTCGAAAGAGACCGAGGACCGGCTCGATATTGCCGAGGCCTCCCAGGTGCTGGACGACGAGCACTACGGCCTGGGTAAGGTCAAGGATCGGATCCTGGAGCACCTGGCGGTGCGGAAGCTGGCGCCGGAACTGCGCACGCCGATCCTCTGCTTCGTTGGCCCTCCGGGTGTCGGGAAGACCAGCCTGGCCAAGTCGATCGCGCGGGCGCTGGGTCGCCAGTCGGTGCGCATTTCGCTCGGCGGCGTCCACGACGAGGCGGAGATTCGCGGCCATCGCCGCACCTATATCGGCTCCATGCCGGGCCGCATCATCCAGGGCATGAAGAATGCCGGCACCAGGAATCCGGTGTTCATTCTGGACGAGATCGACAAAGTCGGCGCCGATTTCCGCGGCGACCCATCGGCGGCATTGCTGGAGGTGCTGGACCCCGAGCAGAATAAGGACTTTGCCGATCACTATCTCGACGTGCCGTTCGACCTGTCGAAGGTGCTCTTCATCACGACCGCCAACCTGCTGGACACCGTGCCGGCGGCGTTGCGCGACCGCATGGAGATCATCCCGCTGGCCGGCTACACCGAGGTGGAGAAGGTGCAGATCGGCATCCGCCATCTCGTACCGAAGCAAGTCAAGGAGCACGGATTGACCGCCGAGCAGCTCACCTTTAGCAAGGAAGGGCTGGAGGCGATCATTCGGGGCTACACCCGCGAAGCCGGCGTGCGCAGCCTGGAGCGCCAGATTGCCACGGTCTCGCGTAAGGTGGCCCGCCGGGTTGCCGAGGGCGACGCTAACGTGACCGACGTGACGCCGGAGAATCTGGCGGAATACCTGGGTCCCCGCAAGTTCACCGACAGCTTGAAGGAAGAGGCCGACGAGGTCGGTCTGGTCACCGGCCTGGCCTGGACAGAGACGGGCGGCGACGTGCTGACCGTCGAGGCAACAGTCATGGAAGGCGGCGAGGACGGCCAGTTGGGCCTGACCCTCACCGGCCAACTGGGCAACGTCATGCAGGAGTCGGCCCGCACGGCCTTGAGCTACGTGCGCTCGCACGCCCGCGCCCTGCACATCAATCCGGCGCTCTTCACGGGGCACTCCGTCCACGTCCACGTTCCTGCGGGCGCCATCCCGAAGGACGGTCCCTCGGCCGGCGTCACCATGGCGACGGCCCTGGCCTCGGCGCTGTCCGGCCGCCCAGTCAATCGCGACGTGGCGATGACCGGTGAGGTGACCTTGCGCGGACGGGTGCTGCCCATCGGCGGCCTCAAAGAGAAGGTCATGGCGGCGCACCGGTTTGGGGTGAGCACGGTGCTCTTCCCGAAGGAGAACGAGCGCGATCTGGAAGAGATTCCCACGGAGATTCGCGGCGATCTGCAGCTGATCCCGGTGGAGCGGGTGGAAGATGTCCTCTTCCGAGCGCTCCACCCGGAGACGGTGGAAGCGCCGGTTCCGCTGAGCCGGGCGAGCTAGTGTTGGGAGCAGGGCCCAGAGTGCACCCTGGGCCCTGCTCCTACTTGCCAAATAATGGAGTACCCCAATGAGCAATTTCCCCCTCCAGTCCGACGACCCGCAGGCGCTCGCTGAACTGCGCCGGGCCCTGGCCGAGGCGCAGGCGGAGGCCACCCTCAACCGCGATCGCTTTCTGCGTTCCCGGGCCGATATGGACAATTACAAGAAGCGGGTGGAGCGCCAGGCGGTGGACCAGGCGGCGGCAATGAAGCGTGGCTTACTCTTGAAGGTGCTCGGCGTGATGGATAATCTCGATCGCGCCTTGCAATACCAGACGGAGGAAACGGCGGGACGCGATAGCCTCGCCACCGGCTTGCGTCTGACCGTCTGGCAGTTCAACCAGTTGCTGCAGCAAGAGGGGTTGCAACTGATCGCGGCGGTCGGGCAGCCGTTTGACCCGCGGCTGCATGAAGCAGTGGATACCATAACCACCGACGAGCAGCCGGAGGGCACGGTGGTCCAGGAGAGCCAGCGAGGCTACCGGCTCGGTGATGATGTGCTGCGTCCGGCACGGGTGGTGGTGGCAACGGCGCCCCATCGCGACGTGCAACGGGCGGAGCGCTAGGGCCGCAATGGTGGAAGAGGCGGTGAGCAGGCGTGGAATATAAGGACTACTATAAGGTCCTCGGTGTCACCAAGAAGGCGACGGAAAAAGAGATCCGCGACGCCTACCGCCGTCTGGCGCGCAAATCGCACCCCGATGTCAACCCCAACGACAAGCGGGCGGAGGAGCGCTTCAAGGAGATCGGCGAGGCCTACGCCGTGCTCTCCGACACGGAGAAGCGCCGCAAGTACGATCAGGTCGGCCCCAGTTGGGATCCCTTTACGCGTAGTGGCAGCGGCGCCGGCCGCCCGACGCAGTCGCCCTTCACCGGGACGCGCACGACGGCGGGACCGGCGGGGAATGGCCGGGTTGATCTGGGCGACCTGGGAGATCTCGGCGGCAGTGCCGGTGGTGCCGGCGGCCTGGGCGGCTTTAGTGATTTCTTCGAGAGCCTGTTCGGGCAGGCTGGTCGCACGAGCAGTGCCGCCGGCGTCACGAGTGGCGCCCCGACCGCGGCGGAGCAGCCGGTGGAGATCACCCTGGCCGAGGCCTACAGTGGCGTCGAACGCCAGTTGGAGGTCGAGGTGCCCCAGCCCTGCCCGATCTGCAGCGGCAGCGGTCGCTATAACGGCACCGTCTGCTATACCTGCGGCGGCACCGGGAAGCAGATGCGGTCCCGCCGCATTGAAGCCAAAATCCCCGCCGGTGTGGACACCGGGTCCCGGGTCGCCTTGCGCGGTGGCAGCGCGGCGGGCGATATCATCCTGCTCATCAAAGTGCTGCCTGATCCAAACTTCCGCCGTGAGGACAACAATCTCTACACCGAGGTGCCGGTCGATCTGACGACGGCGCTGTTGGGCGGTGAGGTGTCGGTGCCGACGCCCGCCGGTAAGCGATTGCTGTTGAAAATCCCGGCGGAAAGTGCCAACGGTCAGCAATTCATGCTGCGCGGCCAGGGCATGCCGCGCCTGCAAGGGGAAGGGCGCGGCGATCTGTACGCCAAGCTCAGCGTGGTGCTCCCGCGTCACCTGACGGAACGCGAGCGCGAACTGCTCACCGAACTGGCGCAATCCCGCACCGCCGCCACGGCGGGAAGGTAGAGCGTCACGGTCATGGCACGTCGATCACCGTATCCCGATCTGGAAATCGAGCCGCCCGGCGGCTGCAGCGTCGCCAAGGAGGGTTGCTATGTCATCAGCGTGGCCGCGGAGATGTTGCAGGTCCATCCCCAGACGCTCCGCCATTACGAGCGACTCGGGCTGGTAACGCCGGAGCGTACCAACGGTAACATTCGCCGCTACTCTGCGCGCGACATCGCCCGTTTGCGCCGCATCCAGCAACTCATGGAAGACCTGGGCGTCAATCTCGCCGGCGTCGAGGTCGTCCTCAATATGCACGACAGCCTGGAGCAGCAACGCCAGGATTACGAACGCCAGCTCCAGGAGCAGCGCGACGCCTTCGAGTCGGAACTACGCCGTCTCCGCGCCACGCTGGAGCGCGTGCTCCGGGAACGTGATCTCTAAGGCCGGTGGCATGGCACCCCACTGTGCGCATGGTATTGACGTTACCGCGTAATCCCTTTATGATCGCCCTCAAGATGGGCGCATCGGTCTGCATCATTGGCACCCGTAGGTCGTGCGCGTTGGCAGGTGTAGAGGAGGACGTTCATGGATTCATCCGGTCTCATCACCAAGGCACTCCCGTCACGGCGGCGCTTTTTGGCGGCAATCGTTGCCGGGGTCAGCACGGTATCCCTCGCCGCCTGCGGCGCCGGTACTACTACCGTCGGGAGCGCGACAACGACGGTGGCGCCGAGCACGAGCACGAGCGTGACGGCGGCCAGCACATCGGCAAGCACCACGGCGTCTACGGCCTCTGCCGTGCAGTCCACGACGACCAGCAGCAGCGCGACGTCGAAGGCGGCGGCGGCGGCGCCGGCCTCCGCGACGGTTGCCCCCACGGTCAATCCGAACACGATGCAGTTATGGGAACCGGGGTGGGATACGAACGGCTCGATCGTCAAGGGCTACGCCGCGGCGCTTGATGCCCTCACGGCGAAGAACCCGAAGGTCGCCACCGTCATCGTCAGCGCGACCCCCTACCCAGACAAATTCCTAACAGCTTCCGCCGGGGGGACGCCGCCCGACCTCGTTCTCCTGGTCCCGGAGCAAGACCTGGCCTACAAGCAGCTCATCAAGAGTCTCGACGCCTATATGCAGACCGGGAAGGTGAACACGGCGGACTTTGTGGCCGCCGGAATGGAGCAGACCGCCTACAAAGGTCACCAGTACATGCTGCCCCTCCAAGTCGATCCGAACTTCCCGCTCGTGTATAACAAGTCGAACTTCCAGCAAGCCGGCATCGATAAGCCGCCGGCGACCATGAGCGAGGTCGACGACGCCAATCAGAAGCTCTTCAAGAAAAACGGCCCGGATATCGCCCAACTGGGCATGCTCCCACCGTGGAGTACCTATGGTTCCACGAACGCGCTCTACACCTACTTCTTGATGTTCGGTGGCGGCTGGTACGATCCTAGTGATAAAAACAAGCTGGCGCTGCAGCAGCCGGGGAACGTCAACGCGCTGACCTGGATGAAAAAGTACGCCGACCAGTTTGGCGGCTACGATGCCATCAAGAAGTTCGCCGGCACCTGGGGCAAGCAAGGGTACCCCGACGGCATGGCGCATGGCTTCGTGACGATGGGGCCGATGGTGTCGGCCAACTACACCACGGCGGTGACCGCAGCCAAAGGGACGGCGCTGGCCGATGCCTTCGCAGTCGGCTTGATGCCGGTCGCGGAAGGCGTGAAAGCCGACCCCGCCTGGGTCGGCGGGTGGGCCATCGGCATCCCCACGGGCGCGAAACGGCCGGACGACTCCTGGACCGTGCTGGAATGGATGGCGGCCTCGCCCGATGGGACGGAAACCTGGGCGGAAATCAACGGCTTCCTGCCGGGCTATTCCAAGTCACCATATTTTGACAAGCACGCCAGCGACCCGGCAGTCGGCCAGTACATCACCGTGCTGAAGGGCGCTCAGCACCCGCACTCGGTCTACCGGCTCGGCTGGTCGGATATTCCACCGAAGGCCTTTGACGACCTCTTGCTCAACACCGTGCAGGGAAAGACCGACATTTCGACGGCGCTGCAGCAGTTTGAGACGGTCGTGACTGGTACCCTGAAGCAGTACTCAGGCGCATAGCAAAAGGATGGAACGACGATGGCAACGCCAATAGCCACCGACGAGCAGGTCGCCGCGTATCAGACGAACGGCTTCGTCAAATTCGAGCAGGTACTCCAACCGGACGAGGTCGCGGCGTTTCGCCAGGCCCTCGCCGAAGCGACGGCGCGCCCCGGCGAGGGGTACGTCTACAACAAGGGCACGCAATACACGCAGCATGTCAACGTCTGGACGATGGGCGAGACGATGCGGCAGATGGTCTTCAATGCCAAGCTCGCCGAGATCGCCCGGCGGCTCAGCGGCAGTGCGCAGGTCCGGCTCTGGCACGATCAGGAAATCATTAAGATGCCCGGCGACCGTCCCTCCTCCTGGCACCAGGACTTGACGGTCTGGCCCATGGTGGAGGCGGGTCCTTTAACCTGCTGGCTCGCCCTGGTGGACGTGCCGGTGGAGATGGGCTGTATGCACTTCATCCCCGGCTCTCACCGCTGGGGCCGTCTGGCGGTGGCGTCGCTGCCCAATCCATTACTGGAATCGCTGGACGGCGTGAAACTGCTGATCCCGGCCGATAAGCGGGACCAGGTGCAACCGGTGATTGTGCCGGTCACCGCCGGCAGTTGCACCTTCCACAATGCCTTGACCTTGCATTATGCCGGGCCCAACCAGACCGATCGACCGCGGGAGGGCTTCATCATCAACTATATGCCGGACACCATCCATTACAGCGGCAAGAAGCACGTCACCACGGATCCCCTCCAGTTGGCGCCGGGCGCCCCGCTAGCCGGCGACCTCTTCCCGATCCTGGCGTCAGCCAACGAGGGCTAGGGAGCGCCGCCAGGGATGATCCTTCGCGAACACCGGGGGGACGGCCCCGGCCCGCTAGCGCGCCGGGCGGGACGTGGCTGCATTGCCGGGACCGGTGCTCACCGGCCCTGTCCGCCCACGTTGCCGTTCCACCAGCACGTCGTAGGGAAGGCTGGGCGTGCAATGCCGGAACGGGTCGTCCAGGCCGGTGTAGGGCGCGGCGTCCACTAGCCGGCGACGCAGGCGGGCGCGCAGGTCGGCCACCACGTCTGGATAGTGCATAGCCACGTTGTGCCGTTCCTCCGGGTCGCTGGTCCGCTGAAAGAGCAGCAGACCCGGATCGCGGGGGCGGCCCCGAAAGTCGGGAATCGGCTCCCCGCGCTCGGTCTCCGTGATCGGTTCGATCAACCGCCATGCGCTGGTCACGACGCCGTGGCTGACCTGACGAGACGCCTCACCCAACGGGGCGTCCTCCCGCACGCTTTGGCCATGGAGCAAGAGCGGGACGAGGCTGCGACCGGCAGGCGCGGCCGGCGTGATCGTCGGCAGACCCAACAGATCGAGGATCGTCGGCGTCAGATCCATGCTGGACGCCAGCCCCTCAATCACACTGCCGGCCGGAATGACGCCGGGCAGGCGCATGCACAGGGCGCAGCGGGTGACGGCGTCGTGCAGGGTGTGATGATCGAAATGCAAGCCGCCTTCGCCAAAGGCTTCCCCGTGGTCGGACAGGAAGATCACCAGGGTATTCTCGCGGAGGCCGGGGGCATCGAGAGCCGCCAGGAGCCGGCCGATCTGTTGATCGAGGAAATTGATCTCGCCGTCGTACTGGGCGATCACATACTCGCGGTCGGTCACGCCATCGCGCCACATGTCGCCGAGGAGCAAGGGCGTGAGGGGGTCGTCCGGCTCGACCAGCCGGCGCAGGGAGGTATTCGCCGGGTCGCGTTCATCGCCCTGGTAGAAGCGGCGCCGAAACGCCGGCGGCGGCGCGTAGGGCGTATGGGGATCGAAGTAGTGGATGAACAGGGCGAAGGGCGCCTCGCTCTGCCGTTCCAGCGCCAACAACTCCAGGGCCCAATCGGTGAGCTTCGCCGCTTCGCCGCTGCCCGGCGTATAGCGATACATGCGGAAGTAATCGAAGCCGCGGGCGAACCAGGTTGGCCCCGCCTGCATGGACATCATATTGTCGATACCGGCGCTGACATAGCCCGCATCGTGGAGGCGCTGCGCCAGCATAGGCACGGTGGGGCGCAGTTGCCGGTCGCCGGAATGGGCGAGAATGCCGTGATAGAGCGGGTCCACGCCGGTGAGCAATGTCGTAAAGGCCGGATGGGTGGGAATATGCGCCGCCTGGTAGTCGGTAAAGCGGGCGCCCTGGGCCGCCAAGCGATCGATGTGCGGGCTGGTTGGCCG
>JBPCLN010000087.1:0-15730 GCA_051003235.1 Chloroflexota bacterium
CCAGGCGGGGCAAGGCGCCCCCCTTCCTACTGAGCACGATACCGGTGCGAATCACGGCACGGCGCACCCCAAGTGTCTCCGCCGCCGCAGTGGACGCTTCCCAAGCGACACAGAGTTGGGCTAAGAAGTCCTCACCCGGCGGACTAGCCTCGGTCAACACTTCACTGCCGCAGGGCCCGTAATAGCCGACGGCTGAGGCCTGGATCATGACCTGTGGTCGCTGCGCGGTCGTTTGCATTGCCTCCAGCACCGCCTGGCCGGCCCGAAGGCGACTCTCCCTGATCTGGCGGCGCCGTTCCGGCGTCCAGCGTCCGGCGGCCAGATTTTCGCCCGCCAGATTGATGATCGCCTCCGCGCCATGGGCCAGTATGCCCCAGCCTCGCGCGCTGTGACCGTCCCAGCGTTCGGTACGAACGCCCACCGGCAAACCGGTCGCCCGTTCCGGCGAGCGGCTCAAAATGATGACATCGCGGCCGCTCGCCGCCAGGTCCGCCGCCACGGCGCGGCCGATAAGGCCGGTCCCGCCGGTAATAATTACGCGCACGGTGCTGCTCCCTCCTTCAACGGGCCCACGAGTTCTATCGCATAACCGGCTGGGTCGCGGAAATCGGCAGCCCGAATCCCCCACGGCCGGTTGCGCGGCGGCTGCTCGCACTGACCGCCGCGTCGCACCAGTTCCGTACTGGCAAGGTCCACGTCGTCGACGCGAAAGTGGAGGTTGACGCCAGCGTTGTCGCGTTGCCGTTCGGTGGCATGCAAACCAAGGCGGCAGTTGCCGACCGACAGCAGTACAAAACTTGGTGATACTTCCAGCACCGAGAGGCCGAGGGCATCGCGGTAGAATTGGAGCGAGGCATCCAGATCGGTCACGAACAGGGTGATGTAATCGAGCGCTTGAACCATCTCTCCTCCGAGGTTACGACAGGTGTCGGCAAGGCGCCTGCGGCTATTCTATCGACTGCGCCAGTCGGCGGGTCCCACCGACTTGACAGAGCGGCGTCTTGTAGCGTCAAATAGAAGGTATCGAAGTGGTACTCGGACACGTGTTGTTGCGCTGCGGAGTGGCACGGGCAGGTGTTGGCGCTTGTCCCCTCTTGCGTCTGCCGGCTGCATCGTTGCCTTCCGCGCAATTGGCGCGCACTTTGAACGTTAATGGTAACGCGAATATACTGTTGAACTAGGTGGGAAAAACGACGATATGGTGACTGTCTCTCGCCGCACACCGCAAGTGCGGGTCCGCCGGGCCGCCTATAACGACTACGTCATGATCGGCCCCGACGCGCGCATCGCGATGAAGCGTGGGTTCGACACGATGGCTGACCTGCTGAAAATCACGCTGGGGCCGAAAGCGCGCCATGTGGCCATCGCCAAAATGTTCACCACCGGCGTACCGGAGATCCTCGACGACGGCGCGACGATCGCCCGCCGAGTGATCGAGTTGCCGGGGCGCTACGAAAACATGGGGGCAATGCTCTGCCGCCAACTCTCCTGGCGGGCGGGCGAGAACGCCGGCGACGGCACAACCACGGCGGCAGTCGTGGCCCAGGGTCTCCTGGAAGAGGCGTCACGCTACGCCGCAGCCGGCGGCAACGTCATGATGCTCAAGCGCGGCATCGAACGCGCCTGGCAACGCGCTGACCAGGCTTTGCTGGAACAGGCTCGGCGGATCGAGACCTGGCAAGAGGTGGCGCAAGTCGCGGAGTCCGCCGCCTCAGATCCCTGGGTGGGCCAGGTCATCGGGGCCATGTACGAGCAGGTGGGCCGCGAAGGCGTCCTGCATGCCGAAGATTCCGCCCAGACGGATATTGTGTGGACCTTTGTCGACGGAATCGAGTGGGACAAAGGGTACGTTTCTCCGTACATGGTGACGGATGAAACCCGCATGGAAGCGGTGCTGGAAAACCCGCTGATCCTGGTCACCGACCGGAACCTGGACAAGGCGCAACAGTTGGCGCCACTGCTGGACAAGCTCGTCACCGCCGGCGTCAAGAACCTCTTTATCCTTGCCAACGACGTCTCGGGTGACGCCATTGGCGTCCTGGTCGTCAACAAGCAACGTGGGCTGATCACTTCCGTGGCCTGCAACGCCCCCAGCGCCGGCGATCGCCGAGTGCGCATCACCGAAGACTTCGCGCTGTCCGTTGGCGCCCGGATGATCTCGGAGGAGCGCGGCGATCTGGCGGAGGAAGCGTCGCTCTACGACCTGGGACGCGCCACCAAGATCACCGTCAACCGCGGCCAGTTTCGCGTGTTTGGCCCTGCCGGTAACGCCGCCGCAATTCGGGCCCGCGCCGAAAAGATCCGCAAAGAGGTCGATCTGGAGGAGATGGACCACGAGAAGGAGCGGGTGCTGGAGCGCCTCGGCAAGCTGCAGGCCAGGATCGCCACGATCTGGGTCGGCGCTCCCGCCGAAGCGCAGCAGAAGCAGAAGCGCCTTAAGGTGGATGATGCCCTCTGGACGGTGCGCGCCGCTCTGGATGAAGGCGTGGTCGCCGGCGGTGGGATTGCCTACATCCGCTGCATTCCTGCCTTGCAGGAACTGGAAGGGGAGACGAGCGGCGACGAGCAAATGGGCATCCGCATTCTCATGCGCGCCCTCGAAGCGCCGCTGCGGACGATCGCCGAGAACGGCGGGCACCACGCCGCCGCCATTATCGACCAGCTTGCCCGGCAACCGGAGGGATACGGCTTCGATATCGTCAGCGGCGCCTTTGTGGACATGTTCGAAGCCGGCATTCTCGACGCCGTCAAGGTCTGCCGCAGTTCGCTCGAAGCCGGCGTCAGCGGCGGCCTGATGGCCCTCACCTGCGAGGCGCTCGTACTGCCGAAGAAGCCCCAGACCGTGATGAAACCGTGAGGTTGTAACCCGCTCACACTGTCTCGCTGTGGCGTGCCCCTTCTTCAGCATAGCGAATCGCGGCGATACCCACGCGCTTGCGAGTGGAGAGGCGGCCGGCGTGGGCGGCGCGATAGGTGCCGGAAGTCGGCGGCACGTCAAGGTAGTCGCGGCCGACCGCCACCGTCAGGTAACTGAGGCGGGCGCGGCGGCCATGGGTGGGGTCCAGGGCGATGACTTCCGCCCTGCCTGGCTGCCCCGGTACCGGCAGCAGTACTTCGACCCAGGCGTGGGTGCCCCCTTCGCCGAGGAGGTGGCCGGAAACGTAGCGGGCCGGCAGGGTGCAGAGCCGGCAAAGCGCCAGCATGACATGGGCGTAATCCTGGCAGACGCCACGCCGTAGCGCCAATGCCTCCGCCGCCGTGCTGTGGATACCGGTCGCTCCATGGGTGTAGCGGAGGGTAGCATGAACCCACTCGTTGATGCGCTCGGCCAGCGCCAGACCGTCGGCACCCGCATGATGCAACTCACCGGCAGCCTGCCGCAATGCGGTGTCGGGCTGGGTCAGGGTCGACGACTGCACATAGCGTGGATCGCGCAACGCCCCTTCCGGCGCCAGATGGGGGCCGCTGTCGGCGGAACGCTCCACGACGATCCAAGCTTCGAACTCGACAGAACGACGCAGGCGCGGGATGCTGACCGTTAGCACAACGTTGCCGAATTCGTCGTAACTCTCGCTAAACGTGTGCTCCGGTGGCGTGATATCGACGTGATAGACCACGCGGCGCTGATCGCCGAACCGCTCGGGCGGCACAATCATGAGCTGGTGGCAGAGGTCGGCAATTGGCCCCGTGTAGTCGTAACGCAGGTGCTGGTGGACGAGATAGGCGGTGCGCCGCACGCGGCTCCAATCGACCGCCTGGTGATCGAGCAAAGGCAACGCGGTGACTTCCGTGACGTCCAGTACCAACAAGGTGTTGTCGGTTTCCAGCGTGGCGCTCACGACAGCGCCGCTGAGACCGGCTTGCCCAGGGCGGGTGGCAGGGGCCATTTGCTGCCTGGCCACTCGTCGGCCCAGACGGTCATCTGGCGGAGGAACGGCGCGCCATAACTGGTGACCATTGCCACATCCACGGCGTCACGACCGCGTCCGATCAGCACGCGGGCGGTGCGCGGCGTATTGTTGCGGGGGTCGAAGGTGTACCAGCGGTCGCCCAGGTAGGCCTCAAACCAGGCACAGAAATCCATCGCCGCGTCGACGGCCGGCACACCAATGTCCGGTAGGTAGCCGAAGACGTAGCGGGCAGGAATATTCAGGGCGCGGCAGAAGCTGACAGCAAGTTGGGCAAAATCCCGGCAGACACCGCGCCGCTGCTGATAGGCGTCAAGCGACGTGGTCAGCGGGTTGCTCGCGCCATACTGGAACTGCAGGTTGGTATGCACCCAATCGCAAATCGCCTGCACCCGGGTCCAACCGGGTTGGACGGCGCCGAATAGCTCCCAGGCGGTATCGGCGAGAGCGTCGGAAAGGCAGTACCGGCTGGGCATGGTGTAGACCAGCGTGTCGTCCGGCAATTCCTCAACCGGCGCCTGGCGAGCAGCCAACTCCTGGGCGTCCAGCCGATCAGGAACCTCCACAAGAGCATCGTAAGTGAGACGCCAGGCGCCAGGCGGCATGATCAGGCGCCGGCACACGTTGGCATAGAGATCGCGGTACTCGTGAACTGGGACATCCGGTCCGGATTCCCAGCGCTCTCGGAGCACGCGGTACTCCCCATCGGGGCGCGGCTGAATCTGCACCACTGAGGGCGTGGCAACGGCAACCTCGTACTGAAACTCACAGCCAACTCGAATCTGCATGGACGGGCGCTCCCTTTCCTACTACGCTAATTCCGCGCTCCGCCACGCTGCGGCTCAATTTTGTCCGTGTGTACCGAGACGGCGATCACCTCCTGGGCCGACCCGCGGTACATGCCTTTCGTCGGCGGCACATCCCGGTAATCGCGGCCGGTGGCGATTTGCACATACTGGTCATCGACCAGAAGGTCGTTCGTCGGATCGAACCCTCGCCAGCCGGCACAGGGTAGATAGCACTCACACCAGGCGTGAGAAGCGCCACTGCCGCGCGCGCCGGCATTGGGAGTAATGTAGAGGTACCCGCTGACGTAGCGCGCCGGCACCGCCAGTTCTCGACACACGCCGATCATGAGGTGGGCAAAATCTTGGCAGACGCCCTGACCCAGGGTCAGCACCTCGTCCAACGCCGAGTCAACCTGGGTCACGAGCGGCCGGTACTGCAGCCGCTGGTAAATCGCCCGATTGAGCGCCGTCAACCGCTCCAGCAAGGGCCGATCGTCGCGGAAGGACGCGGCGAGCAAGGCGAGTTCAGGATGACGGCCAACGGGTCCGCCGAACTGCAGGTAATCGTACAGCGCCGCCGGCGCTTCCTGCCGCTCTCCGTCCGCAACGGAGGGCTGGAAGGGATTGGCGGGCAACGTCTCTACCACCGACTGACTGACGACGGAAAGCCGCCGATAGTGAGAGGGAACGGTGAAGAACTGGACATTCGTGCCGAAGAAGTCACGGTAAGGCATGAGCTTGACGCGGGGACTCACCTGCAACAGGTGGCGACGCAGCAGCTGCCGGTCGTTCGTCGCCGGCGCCAGACGCACCTCCATCGCGCTCTCCGAGATGTCCTCACTGTAGTCAAACGTGGTTTCATGGGTGATGGCGATAATCACTGTTCTTGTGCCTGTTGTTGGGCGGCGCCTTGCAGTCCGTGGACCAGGAACGGCTCGAAGAGGAAATAGGCAGCGTGCAACTCTTCACCGACGCGATTGAGGCGAATTTGGAGTTGATCGAGATAGTCATGGATGCCGTCGGCACGCAGGTCTTCCACGGAACCGAAGTCGAGCGAGGAACGCAGCCGGCCCATTACCCGCTGGGCTTGGCGGGCGGCAGTCGTGCCGTCGCCGCCGATGGCGTCCAGGGCCGTCGCCGCCTGGCCGACGCTGAAGCGGATAGAACGCGGGAAGAGATCGCTGAAGACCAGGAATTCGCTCACATTCCAGGCGTCCAGCGGAGCGAGCTGATGCCGGCGGTAGGCTTCGTACGCGCTGCAGGAACGGAGCACGGCCATCCACTGTACCGCCTCGATTGACTCGGCCGGCTCGCCGGTCTGCGGCAGCAGCATGTGCAACTTAATGTCGAGCAGGCGGGAGGTGTTGTCGGCGCGCTCCAGGTACTTGCCCAACTGCACAAAGTGCCACTCCTCGCCGCGCAACATGGTGGCGTCGGTGATGCCCTGGAATGCCTGCGCTGCCTCCTTGATCTGTTGATAAAAGGCATGTGGCCCCTCCTCCCATAAGCGGCGGGATGTCGCGCTACGCACCAGCCAGTAGGTGCGGTTGAGGTGCTCCCACATCTCACTGGAGATCACCTCGCGCACACCGCGCGCATTCTCCCGCGCCCGGCTGATGGCGGACAGAATCGAGTTGGGATTCTCTGTATTGAAGGTGAGGAACTCCGGTAACGTGTGCTCGTCGGCCCGGCTATACAGGCGGTAGAACTGTTCCTGCGCGGCGGGCACGCCGATCAACGGCTCCCAGTAGCGCGGGGCGTCGCGATCCTGCTGCACGCCGAGGTCGAGCAACAGGTTGATGTTGACATCGATCACCCGCGCCGCATGTTCCGCCCGCTCGATGTAGCGGCCCATCCAGAGCACAGCGTCAGCGACACGACTTAGCATCCGGCGCCGTCCTGTTCGGCATCGCTCACAGCGTCAAGCACCCAGGTGTCTTTGGCGCCGCCCCCCTGTGAGCTATTGACTACAAGCGATCCTTTGCGGAGGGCAACGCGGGAAAGCCCCCCCGGCAGCACTTTCACCTTTGGGCCGTAGAGCACGTACGGACGCAGGTCGACGCGGCGCCCCTCAAAGTGATCGTCGATGAAGCTAGGATGGCTGGACAGGGCGATCGTCGGTTGGGCAATGTAGTTGCGGGGATCGGCCAGGATCCGCTGCCGGAACTCCGCCAATTGCTCCTTGCCGGCCGCCGGACCGATCAGCATGCCATAGCCGCCGGATTCATTGGTGGCTTTGATGACCAGTTCCGTCAAATGCTCCAGAGCATAGCGCCGATCGTTTTCGTCCCCCATGAGATAGGTCGGAACATTCGGCAGAATCGGCTCTTCGTGCAGATAGTAGTTGATGATGCGCGGCACATAGGCGTACATGGCCTTGTCGTCGGCCACGCCCGTACCGACGGCGTTGGCGATAGCAACGTTGCCGAATCGGTAGGCGTTAAGCAACCCGGCAACGCCAAGCCGCGAACGCGGACTGAAGGCCAAAGGGTCGAGGTAGTCGTCGTCCACTCGCCGGTAGATGACGTCAACGCGGCGCGGTCCGCGTGTCGTGCGCATGTAACAGACGCCGTCCTCCACCAGCAAATCTTCGCCCTGCACCAGTTCGATCCCCATCTGCTTGGCGAGATAGGCGTGCTCGAAGTAGGCGGCGTTGTAGACGCCCGGCGTCAGGAGCACAATGGTTGGATCGGCTACGTGGGCAGGCGCCAGGTGTCGTAACGCGTCCAGCAGATCGTGCGGATAGCTGTCCACCGCACAGACAGGATAGGAATGAAAGAGCGTGGGGAAGACATGCTTCATCACCTGGCGGTTGCCAAGCACGTAGGAGACGCCGGACGGGGTGCGCAGGTTGTCTTCCAGCACCAGGTAGCGCCCCTGCTCGTCGCGAATGAGATCGGTGCCGACGATATGCACGTAGATGCCATGCGGCACAGCTACGCCGTGGGATTCTCGCCGAAAACAGCGCGAACTCAATACCAGTTCAAAGGGCACGACCTGCTGCTTGAGGATCTTCTGGTCGTGGTAGATATCCTCCAAAAAGAGGTTCAGCGCGGTGATGCGCTGGATCAAGCCCTGTTCAATCTGGCCCCACTCCTCCGCCGGAATAATGCGGGGCACCATATCGAAGGGCATGATGCGTTCGGTATCACTGTCGCCGCTATACACGGTGAAGGTGATGCCCTGATTGATGAAACTCAGGTCGGCCATCGCCCGACGCCGTCGGAACTCTTCCAGCGAGAACCCACAGAGTCGCTCGTACAGCGCGCCGTATTGCGAACGCGGCTGCCCGGGTGCGGCGAACAGCTCATCAAAGCAACCGGCTTCCGGTGCGTAGTCCCCAAAGAGCGTCAAACGGACTCCTCAGCACACAGCGGGAATGGCGCCACGGTGCGTGCGACCAGGTGGAACACCGGCTGCCCGCCCGAAGCGTGGAGCCGTTCCCACTGGCCGATAGTCGTCATCGACCTACCCATGATACCCAAGATGCGGCAGGGAACTCCACCGCTTCCGGCACGCCGCTTTACGGGCAGTGCCATTCTACGGTAGGATGGATCTACTCGGCCACCAGTTGCAACGGCGCGCGGCGGCAATACTCACTCGGCGCAGTGTTGCCCGTCTCGCGAATGACACCGGGAGAGGCCGATGCTTCTAACGCTCCACGAACAGGAAAAGCTGCTCCTCAGCGTGGCCGCCGATCTGGCCCGCCGCCGGCAGGCACGGGGACTGAAGCTGAACTACCCGGAAGCGGTGGCCCTCATTTCCAGCGAACTGCTGGAAGGGGCGCGCGACGGGCGATCGGTGGCCGACCTCATGCGCTTCGGGCGTACTGTCCTGGTCGCTGACGATGTCATGGAAGGCGTGCCGGCGATGCTGGAGGAGGTGCAGATCGAAGCGACCTTTCCCGATGGCACCAAGCTCGTCACCGTTCACCACCCCATTAGCGGGTAGGCGGCGCAGGATGATCCCAGGTGAAGTATTCCCAGCCGACGGCACGCTGGAACTGAACGCCGGCCGGCCGATCACCGTCGTGCGTGTAGCCAACGAGGGCGACCGGCCCATCCAGGTAGGTTCCCACTTTCACTTTTTTGAGGTCAATCCGTTCCTGGTCTTCGACCGGGCCGCCACGTACGGATTGCGCCTCGACATTCCGGCCGGCACTGCGGCGCGCTTTGAGCCGGGTGACGAGCGCGACGTCACGCTGGTACCGATTGGCGGACGGCGGCGCATCTTCGGGCTGAACGGCCTGGTCAACGGCGACCTTGATGATCCTGCCACCAAACGGAGGGCCCTGCAACGGGCAACGCGGGACGGTTTTCGGACAATATGAGTCGTATCGCTCGCACGACTTACGCCCGCCAGTTCGGCCCGACTACCGAAGACCGTCTGCGGCTTGCCGACACCGCCCTGTTAATTCAGGTGGAGGACGACCGCACCGTCTACGGCGAGGAGGCGAAATTCGGCGGCGGTAAGGTCATCCGCGACGGGATGGGGCAGTCAGTCCACGAACTGGCTGTGGACTTGGTCATCACCGGCGCCTTGATTCTCGACTACTGGGGTATCGTCAAGGCCGATGTCGGCGTCTCCAATGGGCGCATCTGCGGCATCGGGAAGGCCGGCAATCCCGACGTGATGGATGGCGTTGATCGGCGCCTGGTGATCGGCGGCGGGACGGAAGTCATCGCCGCGGAAGGCCTGATCCTGACCGCCGGCGGCATCGACAGCCACGTCCACTTCATCTGCCCGCAACAGATCGAGGAAGCGTTGGCGGCCGGCATCACTACCATGATCGGTGGCGGGACGGGACCGGCCACCGGCACTAACGCTACCACCTGCACGCCTGGTCCCTGGTATCTCGCCCGCATGTTGCAGGCGGCTGACGCCTATCCACTGAATCTGGGCTTCCTCTGCAAGGGGAACTGTTCGGCGGAGGGGCCATTACAGGCGCAGGTCGAGGCCGGCGCCTGTGGACTGAAGCTGCACGAGGATTGGGGCAGTACCCCCGCCGCCATCGATGCGTGCCTGCGCGTGGCGGATGCCATGGATGTGCAGGTGGCGATCCACACTGACACCATCAACGAAGCCGGCTTTGTCGAGCGCACCATTGCCGCTATCGCCGGACGGAGCATCCACACCTACCATACGGAAGGCGCCGGCGGTGGCCACGCACCCGACATCATCCGTGTGGCCGGCCTACCGAATGTCCTGCCATCCAGCACGAATCCCACCCGCCCCTACACCGTTAATACAATCCAGGAGCACCTGGACATGCTCATGGTCTGCCACCACCTTGACCCCCAGGTGCGCGAGGATGTCGCCTTCGCCGAGTCGCGCATCCGCGCCGAAACTATCGCCGCCGAAGACGTGCTCCACGACCTCGGCGCGATCAGTATGACTAGTTCCGACAGCCAGGCGATGGGTCGGGTGGGTGAGACGATTATTCGGACCTGGCAGACGGCGAGCAAGATGCGTCAGGAACGCGGTGCCTTACCAGGGGACGCTGACACCGATAACGTGCGCGCCCGCCGGTATATCGCCAAGTACACCATTAACCCGGCCATCACCCACGGCATCGGCCACGAGACCGGCTCGATTGAGGTCGGGAAGCGGGCCGATCTCGTGCTCTGGCAGCCGGCCTTCTTTGGCGTCAAGCCGCGTCTGGTGCTGATCGGCGGCATGATTGCCGGAGCGGCGATGGGGGACCCGAACGCCTCCATTCCGACGCCCCAGCCGGTGCTATTGCGACCAATGTTCGGTACGGCGGCGCGACGGGCGACCGCCGTTACCTTTGTCTCGCAAGCGGCGCAGGCGGCCGGCGTTCGGGAGCAACTGGGCTTGGCGAAGGCGACGGTAGCCGTGCGTGGTACGCGTACCCTCGGCAAGCGCGACATGCACCTGAATGATGCCTTGCCCCTGATCGAAGTCGATGCCCAGACCTATCAGGTCCGCGCCGATGGCGAACTGCTGACGGCGCAACCGGCCCACGTCCTGCCGATGGCCCAGCGCTATTTCCTATTCTGATGGAGTGGCCGGGTTCGGGCGTTGACAACGGGCAGACGCTGATCCAGTTACTGCAACTTGCCGATTCCGCCGTCCCTTCCGGCAGCTTCACCTGCTCCTGGGGCCTCGAAGCGGCCGTGCAACGCGGCCTCGTCCACGACAGCGCGTCGACGGTTGCTGTGATCCGGCAGGCGCTGACCGGTAGCGTCGGCGGTGTTGAAGGTCCGGTCGTGCTGCGTGCCTACCGCTGCGCGCAGCGAGCGAATAACACCGGCCTCTGCCAGTTGGACGCGCTGCTGGACAGTTACGCCGCGGCTGCCGCATCACGGGTGGCCTCGCGTCGCGTCGGACGGCGCTTTCTTCAGGCGGCCTTGCTGCTGTGCCCGGACCTACCGGCGCCACTACCCACTCTGGCGGCCGCAGTTGGCGGTATTCATATGCGTGCGCCGTCGGCGCCCTGAGCGCAGCGCTGCCGGTTCCCGAGCACGTCGCTCTCACCGTCTACTTCACTGCCTGGTGTGGCGCACAGGTCCAGGCGGCGGCTCGCGTCATTCCGCTTGGGCAACGGGACGCTCTCACGGCACTGGCGGAACTACGCGCTCCCATCGCTCGTGCCATCGTTCAGGCGGGCACGGGGCGGATCGGTCGTGTTGTGGCCACGCCCGACAGCGACATCGCGCGCTACGTCCAGCCGCACCTGGAGCGGCGGTTGTTTGTGTGTTAGCGCTGTTGGTCGCATCAGCTAGAGAATTGAGAGCAAATCAATGGACGAGCATATCCTTCGGATCGGCATTGGCGGGCCGGTCGGCAGCGGCAAAACGCAACTGGCGTTGGTCCTGTGTCGAGAACTACGAGACAGGCACTCGATGGCCGTCGTCACCAATGACATCTACACGAAAGAAGACGCCCGCATCCTCACGCGGGAGGCGGCGCTAACAAGCGGGCGAATCCGTGGCGTGCAGACCGGTTGCTGCCCGCATGCCGCCGTCCGCGACGACATCTCGATGAACGCCGAAGCAGTCGAG
Organism: Chloroflexota bacterium; assembly: GCA_051003235.1. Taxonomy (GTDB): domain Bacteria; phylum Chloroflexota; class UBA4733; order UBA4733; family UBA4733; genus UBA4733. Next base: position 11,722 of record JBPCLN010000087.1, read on the forward strand.
GACCTGGAACGGAGCGTCCCGGATCTCCACCTGATTCTCGTCGAGAGCGGGGGCGATAACCTCTCCGCCTCCTTCAGTCCCGACCTCGTCCACCGCCAAATCTATGTCCTGGACGTGGCAGGCGGCGACAAAGTACCACGCAAGGGGGGACCCGGCATCGAACGGTCCGACCTGCTGGTGATCAACAAGATCGACCTGGCCGTCGCGGTGGGAGCCGATCTCAACGTGATGCGCTCGGATAGCGCCAAACTGCGCGCTGACCGCCCGACGTTCTTTACGAACCTGCGCTCGGGAAACGGCGCCCCACCGGTCATCGCCATGGTGGAACGCTGGCTCACGGAACACCGGGGACGGTGTACGGCCTCATCCTAGCCAGTCTGGGGGGGGGCGCAACAGGGCGGGCCCTCCACCTGCTGGAGCGCGGTCAACTGCGGCTCCTGGGCCCGCGAAGCGACGAAGCTGTGCCGGCGTACACGCTGGTCAATACCAGCGGCGCTGTGCTTGGCGGCGACCGGCTGCGCGTTGACGTGGCGGTAGGCGAAGCGCAGCGGGCCCAGATCGGCGCCGTCGGCGCAACGCTACTCAATGCCGGCGGACCCTCCTTCGCACGACCCGGCTGCGTGTCGAGACCGGGGCCCACCTGGAGTGGCTCCCTGGTCCGCTCCTACCAACCGGGGGATCGCACTACCAACAGGTGACGACTATTGACGTGGCCGGCAGCGGCATACTCCTCGCCGCGGAAATCCTCCAAGCTGGGCCATTGAGTGGGAGTGGAGCGGTGCCGACGCGCCTGAGTATGGCCACCGTTGCCCACTACGCCGGCCAGACGGTGCATCGCGAACGGGCCACCTATCGCTCCGACAACGCTGCCCACTGGGGCGAATTCCGCTGCCTCGGCACGGTCCTGGCGCTGGGTGAACCGTTCAACGCGACTCTGGCCGACGAACTCAGCAGGCTGTGGCAGAGGCATTGCCTGTGGGGCGCGTTCAGCCCGCTCGCCGGCGGCATCAGCGGCAAACTGCTGACGCAGCACCCGCAGGACTGCCGAGACGCCGTGAGGTCCGCGCTCCACCGCTTGCGCCGGGCGACCGGAGTCGCCGGCGCTGAGCTCGCTACACCGACAGAAACTCCTCTATTTTCGCCCGCGAGATCTGCTCCGCCGGACCACTGAGCGCCACGCTGCCGCCATCCAGAATGTAGTAGTGGTCGGCTAGCGCCGCTGCGACATCAAGGAACTGCTCAGCTAATAGGATCGTCACCTGGCGTTCCCGACGCACTTGCTGCAGGGCCAGGAGAATTTCCTGCACGATGGAGGGTTGGATGCCTTCCGTTGGCTCGTCCAGCAACAACAGGCGGGGCTGGCTCACCAACGCCCGCCCGATGGCGAGTTGCTGCTGCCCGCCGCTCAACGTGCCAGCGAGCCGTCGGGCCATCTCGCGCAGCACGGGAAAGAGCGTCACCACTTCCTCATACGCTGCCTGGTCGGAGTGTCCAGCCGCCTCCATACCGATGAGCAGGTTCTCTTTGACGGTCAGGTGGGGGAAGACCATGCGCCCTTGCGGCAGGTAACCCATGCCCCGGCGCGCCCGCGCGTACGGCGGCGCGGTGGTCATGTCTTCCCCGCCGAACTCCAGGCGACCCTTCTTGGCAGGCAAGATTCCGATAATCGTCTTCAAGAGCGTCGTCTTGCCGACGCCGTTCCGACCGAGGACGCAGAGGGCGGAGCCGGCGGGGACCTCGATATCGAGACCAGCCAGCACCGCGCCGCGCCGGTAACCAGCAGTGATACCGTGCAGCGAGAGCAATGGTCTCACGACGCCAGCCCTTCCACGCTGCCCCGGCCGAGGTAAACGTCGATCATGCGTGCATCTTGTTGCACGACGGATAACGGCCCTTCAGTCAGGACACTGCCGCGGTGCAATACCGTCACGGTCGCCTGGAAGCGGCGTACAAACGCCATATCGTGCTCGACGATCAAGAGAGCGCATTCGCCGGCGATGCCCAGCAGTAAGTCGGCCGTCCGATCGCGCTCGGCCCGGGTCAGCCCAGCCACGGGCTCATCCAGAACCAGTAGACGAGGCCGCTGGATCAGCAGCATGCCATTTTCCAACCACTGCTGCTGGCCGTGGGAGAGTTGCCCGGCCGGAACGCCGGCCAGGGCCTGGAGTCCCGTGCGGACCAGGGTGGCGGCTACCGCTTCCCGCACGTCGGTGGGCATCGCTCGGAGGAGCGCGGGGAGTCGCTCACGGGCGCTGGCGGCAAGCGTGAGATTCTGGGCTACGGTCAGACTAGGGAAGACCGACGGCGTCTGAAACTTGCGCGCCAAACCGTGCCGCGCCAACTGCTCCGGACGCTGCTTGAGCACATTAACTACTCCGCCGAAGACCACACGCCCCTGCTGGGGCCGCGTCTTGCCACTGATCACGTCCAACAAGGTCGTCTTGCCGGCGCCATTCGGTCCGATGAGGAAGCGCAACTCACCATCCTGCAAGGTCAGATCCGGGCTCTCCAGGACCCGAATACCGTCGAAGCTGATCCGGACATCGCGCACCGCCAGCAGTTCACTCACTGGGCGGGACTCCTTCTAGCGCAATCGACCGTGTTGTGCCACCGGTTCGGGCCACGGGCTGCAGCCCGGCCGTCCGGTGGGCGAGCCCGGCGATCACGTCACCCGCGCCGACCAGACCACGGGGGAAGAACAGCACCGTTGCCACGAAAAGCGCCCCGATGAAATACTGCCAGACGGAGGGGAAGGACTCGCTGATGGCGCTCTGGGCGGCGTTGACGAGGATGGCGCCGGCCACCGGCCCCCATAGCGTGCCACGCCCACCAACGGCCACCCAGATCACCATCTGGATCGAGATGATGATGCCGAATGAATCCGGGTTGACGATGCCGACCTGGGGCACGAACAGGGCGCCGGCCAACCCGGCAAGGGCGGCGGAGAGCGCAAAGACCGTCGCCCGCAGGGCGGTGGGGCTGAACCCCAGGAAGCGCAGGCGTTGTTCATCATCACGCATAGCGACCAGGAGCCGACCGAACCGCGTCCGCGTCCCGAGGTAGGTCAAAGCGAGCGCCAACAGCAGGACCATGACGGTCGCTTGATAGAGATGTATCTGGACGGAAGCTTCGCGCAAGTTGGCGCCCAGCAGCGTCGAAAAATCGGTCAAGCCGTTCGTGCCGCCCGTGAATGGCTGCTGCCCCACGACAAGCGTACTGGCAATGAAGGCCAGCGCCTGGGTGATAATGGCAAAGTAGACACCGCTGATGCCACTGCGGGTGAGCAGATAGCCGAGCAGCCCGGCCAGCAACGCCGGCAGCAAAATGGCCACCCCGAGGGCAAATCCTGGGTTGGCGAAGGGATACCAGTAGACGGGTAGGTGATTCAGGCCACTCCAACTCATGAAGTCCGGCAGTTTGCCATGGGCGGCATCCAGTTTGAGGTACATGCCCATTGAATAGCCACCGAGGCCGAAAAACACCCCCTGGCCCAGGCTCAGCATGCCGGCGTAGCCCCAGAGCAGGTCCAGTCCCAGCGCGACGATGGCATAGCAGAGGAACTTGCCCAGCAAGTTGAGCCGAAAGGGCGAGAGCAACGCCGGTGCGCCAAACAGTAACACCAGAGTCACCAGCGCTAGGCAAAACACCGGGAGGAGCCGCGTATGTTCTCCCGCCGGTGACGCTACGCGAAATTTCGCCATCGCCACCTCCTTAGCGACCACGGGCGCGCACCAGGCCGGACGGTCGCCACTGCAGGAAGGCGATGATGCCGGCGAACACGAGCACCTGGCCAATACTGACGGAAAAGGCATAGTTGAAGACGCTGCTCAAGGTGCCGATTGCCCCGGCCGCCCCGACGGTGCCGACCAACTGGCCAACGCCGCCCAGGACCACAACCATGAAAGCCTGGACAATGTAGTCCGTGCCGATGAACGGTCCAATGGGACCTATAGGACATAACGTAGCGGGGGAAAAGACGGACAGGACGGGTTCGGAGGCGAAGGCCCAG
>JBPCLN010000088.1:0-13992 GCA_051003235.1 Chloroflexota bacterium
CCGGCAACGACACGACCTCCTTCAGCATTCCCGCTTCCTCCGCCAGGCGGAGTTCCCGCGCACAGCGCCGGCCCATGCTCATGGGTTCGTCAAAAAAGAGCGCCGAGTAGGGCGAGCCGTTGATGAACAGGTTGGTGCCGCCGACGATCGACGTGGAGAGTTCCAGGGCATAGAACTGCTGGCTGGGGGTGATGATCGCTTCCAGCGAAAAGGGACCGAAGAGGCCGCGCGGCGGGAAGAGGTCACGGGAGACGGCCACCAGCGCCTCACCCATGCGGTAGACCTCACTCAACAACGACTCACGGATCGCCACGGGCAAGTTGCCGACGCGCACAAACGAAGGTTCTATTTGCAAGCCGGCCTGATTCTCCGTGGGGATGCGACCGAGCGAGTCGACGTTCGTCTCGTAGCGGCGATCGGCGGCCAGAAATTCGATCTGGCCGGTGAGGGGCGAGGCAAAGTAGTGGAGCATGATCGGCACGCCGATGATGTACTCCTGGATGACGTACAGTTGGGCCCGGAAGTCGCGCAGGCGGCGCTCGAATTCGCGCTGATTGCGGGCGAAGAAGTTGTCTCCCCGCATCCCCCCGCCGGCCTTGACGACGACGGGGGCGTCGATTTCATCAATGTGCTGGAAGACGCGGGGTAGGTTCAGGCGGGCCTGCGCCATCCACTGGCGCTGGCGGTCGCGGGCCTCCTCCCAGACCGCCGCCTGACGGCTGCCGAAATAGGGAAGCGGCAGGGCAGAAATTCCGGCCGAGCCCAGGCGGCTGAGAAAGGAACTGTGCGGCACAATGCAGTGCATGGCAGGATCGAGATCGGCGCAGACGGACGGCAATTCCGCATAGTCGGTCACCGCTTGCAGATGATCAATGAAGCCATAGCGTCGATACATGTCGCTATGGCGGGCAAGGCAGACGCACAGGGTCTGCATGCCTTCATCATGCGCTCCGTGCAAGATCTGCAACGCCGAGTTAATACCGAGCGTCACTACGGTACGGGCCATTGTCGCTCCTTCCCCTGCATCCGCAGTGTTTCCTACCCCACCAGTTCCGTCAGACGTCCGGCCTCGATCGCGTTGCGTAGCTCTCGCGCAATCCGCCGTCCGGTCGACATGGGCTCGCCGTAGTACAGGTCGGCGTAGGGCGATGACGGCAACGCGACATTGGTGCCGGCGACGATTCGCGCCGAAATCTCGAAAACGGAGAACTGCTCGTCCGGGGTGATGATCCCTTCGAGACAGAAAGCGCCGTACAGGCCCTGCGGCGGGCAGATCAGGCGGGAGACGGCAACCACCGATTCGCCCAGACGATAGACCTTATGCAGCATGGATTCCCGCACCACCAGCGGCATATTACCGACGACGACAAAGCTCGGGTCAATGGGTAGGCCCCGCTGATTCTCCGACGGCAACCGGCCCAGGGAATCGACGTTGGTCTCATAGCGAATGTCCGCTCCCAGGAACTCCAGTTGCTCGGTCAACAGGGAGTAGAAATAGTGGAGGTACACGGGGGCGCCAATCAGGGCTTCCTGCACCGTGTAGCTGTCTCGGGGCATAGCAGCAGTGCGCTCCGAGAAATCGACAGCGTCTCGGGCAAAGAAGTAGCCGCTACCGCCGCGCGCTCCGTGCAACTTGACGATGACGGGGCAGTCAATCTCTGTGGCGTGACGAATCTCGCGGGGCATGCGCAGCCCCGCCTGTTCTAACCATTGCCGCTGGGCATTGCGGTCGGTCTCCCAATCGAGCACTTGCTTGTTACCGAAATAGGGGACGCGCAATTGTTTGTTACGTTCCACACCAAGATGGGCCACGAAGCTGCCGTGCGGCACGAGGATGGCATTCGCGGCCACTAACTCTTGCTGGCGCCCGAGGAGGGCCTGGTAGCTGGGGAGGGTCAGGACGTTGTCCACAAAAGGATAACGCCGGTAGAGGGCCGCCGACGCCTCAGTACAGATCGCCAGGGTGGCGAAGCCTTCTTCCCGCGCCCCCCGCAAGATCTGCAAGGCGGAGTGGCTCCCGATCGTGGCGATGGTGTAGTCGCCCACCGCCGGCGCAGCACGGGTTATCGTCATCGGTTCGCCAAATCGCCGGCCATCCGTCGCCCCCCTATGGCCGTCATGGTACGCTATGGTCCACTCCGCCGTGGTGTTGGAATAGGCAGACAAGCATGGTTGAGGGCCATGTGCTCGCAAGGGCGTGAGGGTTCAAGTCCCTCCCACGGCACCCACAACGACTCGTCGCATATTCCATCCTCTTGCCTCAGGGCGCCGATTGGGTCGGCGCGAACCACGCGCTCAAGATGGCGACCGTCCCGCGCCAGAAGATCCCTGTCAACACTAGCCCGGTAACGGGCCAGGGGGCGCCGGCGGCATAGTGGCGACGATAAAAGATCACCATGGCGCGATAGAACTCATAGGTGGTCCGCCGTCGGCGGTGCTTGCTGCTGGCCCCCTTAGCATGCAAGGCGACGACATCCGCGAGGTACCACCCCTCCCAGCCCGCTCCCTGCAGTCGATAGGCCCAGTCCAGATCTTCGCCATACATGAAGTAGGTTTCATCCAAGAGGTCCACCTGCTCCGCCGCCCGGCGGCGGACGAGCATGCATGCGCCGACCACAGCGTCGACGCGCCCCGTCTGATCGGCGGGCCGGTAGGTCAGGTTATAGCGGCCGAAGATCGGGCTCGCCGGGAACAGGGAGGCCAGGCCCGAGAGCCGGTAGAGCGAGACGATCGGTGTCGGGAAGGTGCGCCGGCAGGCACGGTCCAGGTGACCATCGGGTAAGACCAGACGGGGGCCGGCGTATCCGGCACGCGGGTGGGCGTCCATCCAGGCAACGAAGGCCGGCATGGCCGTCGCCGGCAGGGCGACGTCGTCGTTGAGCAGGAGCAGGTAGCGACCGGTGGCGTGGCGGAGGCCGAGATTATTGGATACCGCGTAGCCGCGGTCGGACCGATCGGCGATCACCGCGACCCAGTCAAAACCAGCAGCCAACCATGCGGGTCGCTCTCCGATTGGTCCTTGATCCACCAGGATCACCTGGCAGCGCAGGCCGCCGCGGCCCCGTCCAATTGCCTCCAGGCATTCTCGTACCAGAGGCCAGGGTAGCCGGTGATGGACGATCACGATGGAAAGATCGGGCTGCTCTAAGGGCTGGACTGCCGGCAAACAGCCTGGGCGCAACGTCGGAAGCGGCTGCTTCGGCAGCGGGAAGGGCGACCAGCGGATCATGCGCGGTTGCTCTCGACGGCAACGGCCGTACCCCGGGCGGGCGAACCTGTGTACAGGTGGTGGCGCGGCGCCGTCGGGTCAGCCGGAATCGCGCCGCCCTGGCGGAGGCGCCACAGCCGGCCGGCCGGGTAGCCGAGCATCTTGGCGAGGTCGCCCGTGACCCGCAGGACCGGTAACCACGCCAGCACCTGAAGACCGTCCAGCCCCGCCGAGGGGCGAAGGGACGGATCTTCCGGCCGAGCCAAACGCTGGTAGGGCCGGTAGAGATAGGCTGTTGCCCCCAGGCCAATTGTCGCCACCGCGGCGAACCGGACCAGGCGACGACGGGAAATGGCGCTGGTGACGAATAGCAGGAGCAGCGTGAGGTAGCTCGCATAGCGAATAGCATGCCGGCGCGGCCACAGCAACGCTTTCCCGTCGCCACGGGCGTAGCGATAATACTGGCGAAAAAACTCCGCCAGATTTCGGCGCGGGCGGAAATAGGCGATGGCCTCGGGCGCCCAGGTGAAGCGAGCGCCGGCGCGGCGAAGGGCCAGGTCGAAGATCAGGTCCTCGCCAAGGTCCAACCACCCCGGATAGCCGCCTGCTCCGACCCAGGCTTGCCGGGAGAAGAGCACCGAGCGGCTGGAGGGCAGAAAATGGTCCGGCTGCACCTCCCGCGCCGCCGGCAATGTTGTCGCGCCCAAAGCCAGCTCGAAGCACGTTTGCGGCGCCATTCGGAAGAAGCCGGCGACGACGTCCGGCGCCGCTGCGCCGGCGCTGGTCACCGGCGCCAGGAGGGCGGCCAACCAGCCGGGGCCGAGCCGTACCCCGCCATCGGTGACGGCAAGCCAGGGCGCGCTACTGGCAGCGATAGCCCGGTTGCGTCCCTCGGAGCGACCACAACCGGGCTGCGACAACACCTGCAGGCGCGGCTCGCGCGCTGCCCAGCGTTGCAAGGCGGCGTCGGTGCCGTCCGTCGAGCCGGCGTCCACGATGACGATCTCGTCCGGCAAAACACTGCCGGTCAGCAAGGAGTGCAGGAGGTCGTCGATCGTCGCCGCCTCGTTCCACACCGTGGCGATGACGGCAACATGCACGGCGTCAGCCACCGATCGCCCCTTCATAGACCCGATCCAGCACCGGCAGCAGCCGCTCCCAGGTATAGCGACGTTGTATCGTCTGGCGGCCAGTGCTTCCCAGGCGTGCCGCAAGCGGGCGGTCGGCCAGGAGCCATAGCAAGGCCTCGGCGAAGTGGCCGGCGTTTTCCGCCAGTAGCAGGTCCTGGCCGGACCGCAGGTCATAACCGGCGGCGCCCAGCGCTGTGCTGACCAACGGCCGCGCCATAGCCAGCGCCGTGAGCACCTTCAGGCGGGTACCGCCGCCGGAAAACAAGGGCACGGCGACGACGGCCGTGCGGGCAAGCGCCAGTTTTTCCGCTTCCGTACCGGGGACGTGGCCCGTGACGATGATCCGGTGGTCGCCGACCAACCGCCGGATGCTCGGCGTTGGGTCGCGTCCAAAGAGCGTCAGCCGCGCCGCCGGCCGGCGTGACCAGACGAGCGGCATCACATGCCTGGCCAGCCAGTGAGCGCCTTCCACATTGGGGCGAAAGTCCATCTTGCCGGCAAAAAGGATGGTGTCGCTCTCTTCAGGGACGCCGGGCATCGGCGCGTAGACCTGATCGTCGACCCCATTGGGGACCACCGTGATCTTGGCGTCCGGTGCGATGCGGCGCAGATCGTCCCGGTCGGTGGCCGAGACGGCCATTGTCTGCGCCGCACGACGCACGGCGGACGCCTCGTAACGGACGAGTTTTCGCCACTGGAGCAGTGAATAGGTCGCGGCAACCGGGCGCCGATTCCGGAGGGCCGCCTGAAAGGCGCGCTGTTGCAGCCGCCACTCGGCGTTATGGGCATCAAGGATAAGGGGAATGGGAATCGCCCTGGTATAGCGAAAGAGTTCGAGGGCCTCACATTGCACGATGGCAAACGCCCGCCGCCGTTGGAGAGCAGCGACCGCCGCTCCGAAGGCGGGCGAGCGCAACCGAACGGCAAGGTCCGGCTGCGGGAGGAATTGCGTGGCCAGGCGCTGCGCCGCTGGGCGCGGCGCGAGCGGGACCGCGACCACCTGCTCACATTGCTCGACCAGAGTTGCTGGAATCGCGTCAGTGGATCCGAATGTTGCCAACGTCACCCGGTGTCGACGGGCAAGATAGGCCAGGATATTGTAGTTTCGGAGCGCGGCGCCTTGCTCCGGCGGGTACGGCATCTGGGGGGCGAGGAACAACACGGGCAAGGTATCAGGCGTCATTGGTCGGGGAGTGTACCACGCCGCCGAAGCGTCAGGCGGCCAGCACGCCGGTGTACACCGCCCATGTTTCCGCCGCACACTTCTGCCAGGAGAAGTGGCTCGCGCGTTTGCGCCCGCCGGCAATCAGTTCTTGGCGCCGCGCCGCGTCCGACAGGACCCTGCGCAGTCCCCCCGCCAACGCCTCGGCCGTGGGAGCTACCAGTTCCGCGACGGCAGTTGGACCGTCACCACAGATCTCCGGCAGCGGCCCTTCGGCCAGCGCAACCACCGGCGTGCCGCAGGCCATCGCTTCCAACGGCGGGAAGGCGAAGCCTTCATAGAGCGACGGGAAGGCAAGGCCTTCGGCGGTGGAATAGATCGCGACGAGATCGCGATCGTCGACCCGCCCCAGGCGATGAACGCGGGAGGTGAGCCCGTCGCTTTCGACTATCCGCCACACCTCTTCCGCCCCATAGCCGTCGGCGCCGGCGATGGCCAGATGGATGTCGTCCCGGCCAAGGCGCCGTAAGGCGTGCAGCAACATGGGCAAATTCTTCCGCTCCTCCACGGTGCCCAGCGCCAGGATATAGGGCTGGTGCAAGCCATAGCGTTCGGCGACGAAATGCCGGTCCGGCCGCGGCGTAAAGCGCTGATCCAACCCGTTATGCACAACGTGGACCCGCTCCGGACGCAAGGGCAGCGCGCGGAGCAATTCTGCACGGATGAAGGCGGACACGCAGATCACCGCCTCCGCCGCCGGCAGCGTCAGCGCCGCGGTGGCGTAGTGCCGGCGGCTCTCCGGATGATGCGTCCAGGGGTAGCGCCAGAAGGCGAGATCGTGGACGGTTACCACGGTCGGCCAGGGGCGCCAACCGACGCCCACGTGGTCGACGGCATGGAACAGGGCGGGATGCAGGCGCGTCAACTCCAACGGCAATGTCCAGCGTTCCAGGCGATGGTGGCACGGCGTCGCGGCGCGGCCCACGGCGACGCCGCGATCCGCCAGCGGCTGCCACCAGTCTCCGTGGTCGGTGCGGGCCAACAACATGGCGACCGCATGCGGATGCAGTTCCGTCAGGCCGCTGAGCAGCCCGGTGACATAGCGGCTGATGCCGGCGCCGGTGTAGGCCGGCATGCGCGCATCAATCACGATGCGGGCGGAACGCTCAGCGGACACGGCGCAGCCCCGCCGCCGGCGCCGGCAAACGACCGACCCGCAGCGCCGGCGCCGGCACGGACAGACGCGGCGCTGCCGGCTGTGGCAACGGTGATTGCCCCACCCGAACGGCGGCGGCGCCCATCGCCAGCAGCCACCACATGAGCGCAATGTCCGACTGAAAGCTGAAGAAATAGCGATCTAGCATACCGGCGACGAAGGTGGCCACGGCCGCTGCTGCCAAGCCGAAGGCGATTTCGGCGCCGGGGGGGTCGTGCAGGTGCGGCAGCGCGGGGAGCAGCCAGACGAAGAAGACGACGATGATCGCCAGGAAAATGGCCAGGCCGCCGACGCCGACTTCCTCCGCCATCTGCAGATAGATATTGGAAACGCCCACGTAGAGATCGAGATCAGGCGAGCCGCCGAAGCCGACACCAAACGCCGGATAGGCGCCGATCAGGCGCAAGGCATCGCTCGCCTCGCCGAGACGCATAGCGGCGGCTTTATCCTTCGCCTGCAATCCCGAGATTAACTGTCTGGTAAAACGGTGGCTGACCGGCAACTGCGTAAACAGGGCCAGGACGATCAGCCCGACGATCAGGAGCCGGCGGTAGCGCCAGACCCCCATGAAGAGAAAGGCGGCGAACAGCCCTACCCACGAGCTGCGCGAGTAGGTCAGGAGGAGACACGGCAACATCGGCACGAGCAGCACGACGCACCAACGGCGGGAAAGAAACGGCGTCCGTGCGACCAGTTGGGCCAGCGTCAGGACGATGCTCAACATCAGCAGGCCGCCGAGCACGTTCGGATCGACCGACGTGGCGATGGCGCGTTCGGCCAGGTTAAAGTCCACGCGGTAGCGCAGGACGGTCGGTCCGGTTGGATAATGGAGGACACCAAGCAGGTTCAGGAGTCGGGTCGACGTGGCAGGGTGCAGCAGGTACAGAGCGACGCCGATCACCGCGGCGGCCGCGCCGCCGGCGCAAAAGGCAACGTATAGGTGGCGAAGCCGCTCCCGTGTGTGGACGGCGTCGACCACGAAAAAGTAGATCAGCGTTGCCAGAGCCACCTTGACGAAGTAATGGAGGGTGTCCGCAGTCAAGGGGGTGCGGCCGAAGGCGGCCAGCAGCGCAACGAGCGCGATGCCCAACCAGACCCACACCAGGCCGTCCAGAGGCGTCGTTTGGGCCGCCGGAGATTGGGGATTGACCCGCCGTCCTAACCAGCGGACCAGCAAGACCACGCATAGCACATCCAGGAAGGTGGGGGAGAGGCCGATCTTGATCGGCAAGGTGGCAAACGGCAGCAGCGTGATCGTGGCCACCAGGGCGATCAGCGCGGCTTCGTCGCTCACGAGCACGGCGCCGGCGACCAGGGCACCGAGGATGAGCGCGGCGCCGATCACCGCCGACGTGCCGCCGATCAGCAGCCCGGCCCCCGCCGCCACGAGTCCCGCCAACGGCGGCAGCCAGGTGGCGGGACCAATCGGTGGTGCAGTACGTTTCAGGGTGTGCAGGAAAGCCTCTCTCCTCTTGCCGTCACGATTCTACCAGCGGCGCCTTCCCGCCGGGCGTTGCCGGGAACACGCGCAATGAGGACTGGTGCTAGGGCGCGGCAACAACGTCGGGTACACTCTTGCCGTCATCCTCCCGTTGGTAGTCCCCAAAGACGGGGAACGCCGGTGGGTAATCGGCAGGGGCGAGTGTAAAACTCGCCTGTCGAGAAGTCCGAACGTAGGAAAGATCGCCGGATCGTGAGCGTCTCAAGCGCGCCGCCCCGGTCCGCCTGACTGCTGGAAATTGAGGTGTGGTGATGCCGGAATCAGCGGTGACGCCCCAGAGCGCCCAACCCGTGGCGACCAAGCTCGTTGTCGCCATTGTGCAGGACGAAGATGCGCCGGCCCTCAGCGATGCGGTGGTGGCGCGCGGCTATCGGGCGACGCGCATGCATACCGTGGGCGGCTTCTTGCGCAAGGGCAACGCCACGATCCTCATTGGCGTGCAGGAGCGGCAGATCCCGGAATTGCTCGCCACGATCCGCCAGACCTGCCGCACCCGTATGGCCTTCCTGACGGCAACCTACCCCGTCGAGATGGCGGAGCCGTTTCTGTCGGAGCCGATCGAGGTGCAGGTCGGTGGAGCGGTCGTATTCATCCTGGACGTGGAACGTTTTGAGCCATTTTAGTCCCGTCGACGGACCTGCTGGGAGGGAGAACTGCCAATGAAACTCGTCGTAGCGATTGTGCTGCCCGACGATGCCGACAAGATCGTCAAGGCACTGATAGCGCGTGGCTTTCGCGGCCCGACCCGCATCAGCACCGTCGGCGGCTTCCTGCGGCGCGGCAACGTGACGTTGTTGTTGGCCGTTGAGGCGGATCGCGTCGACGAAGCGCTCGGCATCATGCGGGAGAATGCCCACCCCCGTACGATCGCCGGGAGCAGTGGAGCGACGCCCTTCCGTGGAGCAGCCTTCGTCATTCCGATCGAGCAGTTGCTCCAGGCGTAAGCTATCAGGCGGTGTACCGCCAGGCAGCGCGGAACCGGAAGTGTGCCGAACCGTTTGCTCCGGCCCTATCGCATGTCGTACACTTTTCGGTGCTCTTGAGCGGCTGGTGCCGGCCGGAGTGGCGGAATGGCAGACGCGGCAGTCTCAAAAACTGTTGGGGGGCGACCCTCGTGCGGGTTCGACTCCCGCCTCCGGCACCAGGGCGATCAAGGGGGGAATGCGGAGTGGTGTAACGGTAACACAGGCGCCTTTGGAGCGTCTATTCCCGGTTCGAATCCAGGCTCCGCAGCGCGTATAATCTGAGAGTCATTCCTCGATAGCTCAACGGTAGAGCAGGCGGCTGTTAACCGCAAGGTTGTAGGTTCGAATCCTACTCGAGGAGCAGGTACTGTCCACCTCCGCCGGTAGCGGCTCGAGATGCTACGGTAGCAAGTTTTTCGGGAATTCCGTAAAAAATGCTACCGTAGCATCTCGACTGCTATTTGGAGACCTCCATCGAGGCGCTGCCGCTTGAGCCGCTATTCGTTGATCGCCACGCAGAGCTTGCCACCTTCGATGAGCTGTTGCGCTTGCTCGACCTCGGCGTCCGCCGTCACACGGCACTTTATGGTTTGCGTCGCATCGGCAAGAGTCTGCTGCTCGACGAAGTTCGCCGTCGACATCCCAGTGTCGCTATCGCCCGCCTGGATGTCGACAGCGTCGTCACAACGCCGGAGGACTTCGCGCGGGCCTTTGTGGCCGAATCGCTGCGCGCTGTCCTCCGTCTGCGGCCCGGATCAAGATATATCGGTGATAGCGACGACAGCCTGCTCGTGGCGGCCGGCGCCGTGCATCCTGACCTTGAACGAATGGTCAGTGAACTGCTCGCTGCCGCCCAAGCCGAGGCCCACGGACGGTTACTCAACCAGGCGCTCCGCTTCCCCGCCGAGATCTCCGCTCGCACAGGAAGGCCGTTGTTGGTGATGCTGGATGAGTTCCAGGACATCACCCGATTGCGCGCTTTCGGAGAGACGACCACGCTGTTGGGCGCTTTCCGAGCGGCCCTGGATCGACCGAGCCGCGTTACCTTCGTCGTCGCGGGATCACGCGTCACCGCCATGCGGCGCATCATCGAAGATGGCGGCAGTCCCCTCTTCACGCGATTCACCGCGCTGGAACTCCCGCCCTTTTCTCCCGACGCTACTCTGGAACTCGCCGGCCACGTTTGGGGAGACGAAAGTCGATTTGAACCGGACGCGGTGGTGCGCTTGCAGCGCCTCACCGGCGGCTGGCCGTTCTATGTCCATTCGGTTGCGATACGAACGGATGCGCTAGTCCGAAATGGTCCAGAAAGGATCACTCCTGATCTCGTGGACATCGCCTTTCAACAGGAACTCATTGGACGCAGCGGCAACATCGCCCTTCACTGTCAATACCTCCTGCAGACCGCCTTGGAAAGCGTTGGTGACGCCCGCCGCAACCGGCTGGAAGCGCTCTTGCGTTATGTCGCACGACAAGGTGCGGTTCCCCGTGCCCGTCTTGCCCGCCATCTCAGCCGTCACTACTCCCAGAACGACATCTACAGCGCCATCAATCACCTTATCGACGCCGACTTCATCCTGGAGGCGGAGGGTGTACTTCGATTGGCCGACCCGGTCTTCGCGGTGTGGTTGAATGTGGAACAGGATCGCCGTGACCCGTTAGGTTCAATCGGCAATCCTCAAGCGCTTCGTCGACTGCTCTTCTGGTACGAGACGCAGCACGCCGAAGACCGCGCGACGATGGGCCATCTCTTTGAACAGCAGGTCGAGAACACGGTGCGCCGGTTCCGTGGCCAGACCGTGCCGGGCAAGCTGTTCGGATTGGACGGCGATCTGACACTGCCCGTCACCAATTCTGTTGATCGCCTTCGCGTTGACGACGCCAAAGGCGAGTACGGCGATGGACCAGACTCCTATGAACTCGATCTCGTCCTGGTCGCAGCGTCTCCCGAAGAACGGTGGGCCGTCGAGTGCAAGCACCGACGGGGAGCGATCACTCGCCCCATGATCGAGCGCTTCATGCGTAGCACGCAGGGCGTCGAGCGGGCCCAGGGCACCCGCTTCGCTCACCTCTGGATTGTTGCACCGCGTGGCATCCGTCCCGATGCCAATGAGCTCGCCAGCCGGCACGGGATTTTGCGCTCCGGGCGCCGCCAGTTAGAGGTGCTGGACAGGCTGTTGCAGGAACCGCGATAGGGCAGCGCTACCAATGATGGCGCCATCGTGCATCAGACCAAAGTCCCTGCAAGTCAACGACTGCAGTCGGTTGACGAGGTGGTATGCGCTCGTCATGCTGCCTGGAGACGCCGAAGGAACGACGCGTCCCAGGATGCGCCACAATTGCCGCGGGGAGCCGGCTCTTGCCATGCCGCCTCTCTGCCGGTGCGCCTTGCCGTTTAGGAAAGGACTCCCCGACCATGCGTATGTTGTCCCCGCTCACCGGTAACCGTCCGCTCATCCCCATCCTCGCGCTGACGCTGGCGTTAGCCGGGTGTGGAGGAAGCGTCGCTTCGACCACGGTGTCTGGTTCGGTCGCGGCAACGACTGCCGCCGCCACTACGACCGCTGCCGCTCCGACCACGACAGCCGGTTTGGTCTCCAGCACCACTGCCGCGACGACCGCCAGCGCCGCACTGACATCCAGTGCATCAGCCGCCGCCGGCGCGACAGCAGTGCTTGTCAAGACCGACCCGAAGCTCGGACAGTTGCTGACCGACCCCACCGGCCGCACGCTCTACTGGTACACGAAATACACGGCCGGCGTAAGCAATTGCTCCGGCGGATGCCTCACCGCGTGGCCGACATTCACCGGCAGCGGCACGCCGACGCTGCCGACCGGCGTACCCGGCAAACTGAGCACGATCACACGCAGTGACGGCAGCACGCAGATTGCCTACGACGACATGCCGTTGTACCACTATGCCAAGGATGCCAACCCCGGTGATATCACCGGGCAGAACGTCGGCAAGGTCTGGTTCGTGGTCCCACCGACCGCCGGCCCGCTCACACCGCCACCAGCGGCATAGGAGGCGCCTGCTCGCGAAGGAATGCCGCTTCCGCCTCGGTCGCTTCCTCGTCGACCCGCTGGATCCAAGCATCAATCTCGTCAGGATATTCGGCATAGTAGCGGAGGGCTGTCCGGACCTGTTCTGGGGTGAGTCCTGTTAACTCCGCCATCAAGGCCAGGGCATCCGAACCTCGCCCTTGCACGCCCTTGACGACGCGGACAATCTCCCAGACGTCGGGACCGCCAGCGATTCCTGGCCGGTGGCCGGCCGGACCGGCTCGAAATGTCACACCGGGATGGCGTTGCGTCCGCAAGCCCTCTTCCAGCAGCGTCTTGGCAACCTGGGAGCGGGTCTGCCCGACCCGCCGGCTTTCCGCTTCCAACCGCTCGAAGGTAGCAAGTTCGAGTCGCAACGAGAGATGACGACTGGTCACTGTACTTCCTCCAGCCCTGTGTGCGTTGGAGCACACTGTAACACACTGACAGCCCAAGGCCTTCGAGACGAAGCAACGTCCCAACAGCGCGATAGCTACAGCCTACAATGGATACCGCCTGCCGGCCGGCGACGGCACACTGAGAGGCACGAAGCACAAAGCGAACAGCGATAATGGGCGCGGCTGACGGGGTGGACCATGTGGGCTGATGCGCAACGAGTGTGAGCAGCGGGTACCGTCGGGACAGCGCGAACTGGCCCCCACCATCGCCTTTGGTACCCTGGGGACCTTTGCCACCATCGTGCAGATGACCATGCTGAGCACGGTGGCGGGTAGCGTGCTCGTAGACCATCAACACCTACCGGCGGTGCTGCCGCTGCTCCTCCTCTTACTTGGCGCCATCATGGTGCGCGCAGTGCTGGCCTGGCGGGAGGAAGTCAGCGCGCAAACGGCGGCCCTGCGCCTGACCAGTACCTTGCGGGAACGACTGATCGTCCACCTGATCCAGCTTGGTCCTGCCTTTGTGCAGTACGAACGCAGCGGCGAACTGTCGACGACGGCAATGGAAGGCGTGGACCGGCTGACGTCCTACTATCAACGCTACCTGCCCCTTGGGTCGCTCAGCCTGGTCACGCCGGCGTTGATCATTTGCTTCTTGCTGAAGATAAATCTCCTCGGTGCGCTGGTGCTGCTTGGCACGGCGCCGGTGATCCCGTTGCTGATGGTGCTTATCGGCAGCTATTCGCACACGCACGTCCAGCGGCACTGGCTGGCGCTGACTCGTCTCGGTGCGCAGTTCCTCGATACGCTACAGGGTTTGCCGACGTTGCTGCTCTTTGGGCGGGGTGAGGCCGCCGGCGGGCAGGTGCGGGCGGCCAGCGAAGCGTTTCAGGAGCGCACGCTCCAGGTGTTGCGGGTGGCGTTCCTTTCCGGCATGGTCCTGGACATTATGATCGGCATGGCCATCGGTCTCGTCGCCGTTCTGGTGGCCATCCAATTGCTCGCCGGCAGCCTATCCCTGGCGTCGGGCTTGCTGGTGCTGCTCCTGACGCCGGAATGCTACCGTCCGCTGCAGGAACTGGGGGCCCAACGGCATACGGCAATGGAAGGCAAAGCGGCCAGGGTGCGCATTGAGGAGATCCTCCGCACACCGGCGCCGCTTCGAGGTACGCCTACCAGCGTCGCGCAACCGACGCTCGGCCACTTTGATTCTGCTCGTCGAGGCGAGCCCGGTGGCCCGCCAACGATCAACTTCTCCGGCGTGACCTATCGTTTTCAGGACAAAAATGGCGGACAGGAACGCGCCGTCGCGGCGCTGCCTTCCGCCGTTGCTGGGATCACATTGACGCTAGCCGCCGGCACGCGCACGG
>JBPCLN010000089.1:0-11327 GCA_051003235.1 Chloroflexota bacterium
GCCCAGCGCGGATCTCGCCCGACGGCGCCCAGTTCCAACTGCAGGTCGTATCGGTTGACTTTTATCACCGCTCCGTCGATTTCGAAGGGCAGCGTTTCGCGCTGTTGTTCCCAATACTGACAGCGGAGCCAGGCGGCATCAATACCTTCGGCCAGCTGCATCCCCTGGACGACGGGCAGGCCGCGCTCGCCAAGGTAGCCAAGCGTATCGGCGTGCGAGGAAAGCGTCACCCCTTCCAGGCGACCGACGGCATAGATGAAAAGGCGGAGGGCGCGGGAGGCGGTGACGGCCGGGTCAAGCTGGCGGAGGGAGCCGGCGGCGGCATTGCGAGGGCTGGCAAAGCGGGTTTCCCCCGCTTCGGCGCGGCGCTCGTTGAGGCGGGCAAACTCCCGCTTCAGCATGTACACTTCGCCGCGCGCCTCCAGGTACGCCGGCGCCGCCCCCTGTAAGCGCAAAGGCACCGCCGACACCGCGCGCAGATTGGCCGTCACGTCTTCGCCAACCAACCCGTCGCCTCGCGTCGCGCCCCGCACGAACCGACCGTGCTCGTAATGGAGGGCAATCGCCAGCCCATCGATCTTGGGCTCGACGGTGTACTGCAGCGGGCCGTCACCGACGACGCGCTGCACGCGCCGTTCCCAGGCGCGCACGTCCGTCTCGCTGAGAGCGTTGGAGAGACTGAGCATCGGGACGCTGTGCGGTACCTTCGCAAAGTCCCCCGACGCCACACCACCGACGCGCTGGGTGGGCGAATCAGCCGTGATCAGCGCCGGATGGGCCTCTTCTAAGGCGCGCAGCCGGCGCAAAAGGGCGTCGTATTCGGCGTCGGTGATGCGTGGGTCGTCCAGCACGAAATAGCGATAGTTGTGTTCTCCGAGCTGCTCGCGCAGCGAGGCGACTTCCGCCGCCTCTTCATCCTGAGCCACCGTGCTTCCTTCCTTCGGCGCCGGACGGGCCTAATGTACTTCGTCGATTTTGCCCTGGGTGTCCACCGTGAAGTAGTACGGCACCTGGCGTAGCGCTCCATTGACATCAGCCGTCACCACGAACATAGTCGCCTCTCGCCCGTCGCTCATGACCGACCCGCCGACAAAGGTGATTTGCTTCACCGGGGGCAACGGGCTCTGCTGCAGCGCCTGGGTGAGAGCGGCGGCACTACCACCCTGCTGGGAGATCTGTTGCTGGGCGGCCGCCGAGAGTTCGTTCCAGGCCGTCTGACCGTCGCCCTTGGCCTGGGCCTCCAGGTAGAGCACCGGGGCGCGTGGCACCGGCGGACTACTCTCGACCCGCGCGCTGAGCAAAGGGTCGCCGCCCACATTGGCCAGCGCCCGGATCCCCGGCGCGGCAGTGGCAGCGGCAGCGGCATGGCCCGGTAAGGCCGCGGCCACGCGACTTCGGAGGTCGCCGGAGGACGTCACCAGCCAGGCAACAGCAAGGACCACGATCAGCAAAGGCACGCCAAGGATCAGCGACCAGGGACGGGGACGGCGCCGCTCGGGAACCTCCGGTGGCTTCACGGGGGCGGGACTCGGGGCGACCTGGTGCGGGATATTGGCCGGCAAGATGTCTCGCCCTTGGAGCCAGGTCCCTTGGTCGCTGGACGAGGGCTGCTCGGGAGCACTCACGGCGATACCTCCATTGATGACGTGCTTCGCGTTAGCGGCGCCACGATCTATATCTCCCTTACATGGTACACGGACCAGGCAAGCGCGTATAATTGTAGGAATAACCAAAACCGCCGTCTCGGCGGAGGCTGAACATTGGGACGCTGTAACTGTTCTCGCCCTGGCAGTATATATCGCCAGCAACGGTAGCGGTAGCAGGAATTCGTCGGCTGCGACACCTTCAGGATGTACCGTTTAGGTGCTAGAGGGACAGAGAACTGACGCGGGCAACCCGCGCCGATATAGGCAGTCACCAAGAGAGGAGACGGCGGCGTTGAGCGCAGTGCTGGAGCGTGAACGAGTTGGGGGCGACATCGTTCCCATGCCGGCGGTGTTGCCCAAACACATTGCCATCATCATGGACGGGAACGGTCGCTGGGCCCGTGCACGCCGGATGCCGCGCCTGTTCGGCCATCGCGCCGGGGTGGATGCGTTGCATCGCGTCGTCGATTCCTGCGGTCGTCTCGGCATCCCAATGCTGACGGTGTACGCCTTTTCCACGGAAAACTGGACCCGCCCACAGGAGGAAGTCAGCGGCCTCATGCGCCTGCTTGCCGATTCCTTCATCCGCTATCTCGATCGTCTGATTGAAGCCGGCGTCCGCATCCGGCATCTGGGCCGGACGGAACGCCTGCCGGGCGACCTGTTGGCCCGAATTCGCGATGCCGAGGCGGTCACGGCGGGCAACCAGCGCCTGCAATTGAACGTCGCACTCAATTACGGCGGACGGGCGGAGGTGATCGACGCTATTCGCCGGCTCGCCGCCGGTGGCGCTGATATGACGCAGTTGACGGAGGATCAGATCACCGCGAATCTTTACACCGCAGGCCTGCCGGACCCCGACCTGATCATCCGTACAGGTGGCGAAGTGCGCATGTCGAACTTCCTCCTTTGGCAGTCGGCCTACGCCGAATACTATGCCACCGATACGTTCTGGCCCGATTTCGGCGAATCCGACCTCCGCCTGGCGCTTGCTACCTTCGCCGGACGGCAGCGCCGCTTCGGCGGAGTGGTCGCGCGCGCCTGAGGGCGATCGATACGGGATC
The DNA here is from genome assembly GCA_051003235.1 of Chloroflexota bacterium. Taxonomy (GTDB): domain Bacteria; phylum Chloroflexota; class UBA4733; order UBA4733; family UBA4733; genus UBA4733. The sequence goes on from JBPCLN010000089.1 coordinate 2,711, forward strand.
AGGTGCGCTACACTTAACGCCATGTTGCCGTCACACCACGCCGCCTATGGCGCTGCTGCTGCGCTCTTGCTGGCCCCCTGGTTGCGGCGGCGGAGTCTGGGTCTCCTCGCCGGCAGCGTCCTGATCGATGTCGACCATTACGCCTGGTTCGTCCTGCACCGACATGATGTCCGGCTGCGAAGCGCCTATCGTTACTTCCTCATGGTCCGCCGCGGCGAGCAAAAGCTGCGCGGCGATGCCCGGCCCCTGCACGGCCCCATTAATGTCGCCTGGATGGCGCTCCTCGCCTGGCGCTGGCCGGCGGTTCGACCGATATTTCTGGGGGTCGTGTTGCACTCGGTCCTCGACGCGTTTGCCGAAGGCCGGCTCGATGTGATCCTGCCACGGCGGTGGCGACAAACGTCGCCCATCCCGCCCCGTCCATCACCAGACGGCGTCAATAGCGCCAGCAACCGTGCTTTGGGTATTATCTGCGAGCAGACACGCTAGTTGATGAGCAGGGGCGGAGGAAAAGGCGCGATGGTCGATGGCGACCGAGACGACGTCGCGATTGACACGGCGCACCAGACGGAGCTGCTCGCCATCAACGAACAGTTACTGCTGTCCGCCCTGCGCGAACAGGCGGCGACGGACCGAGCGCTGCGCCATGCTGCGGCCCTGGAATATCAGGCGCTCCACGATGCCCTGACGGATTTGCCAAACCGCACCCTCTTATACGACCGGCTTCGACAGGCGCTCTTGATCGCCCACCGCGAACACACGACCCTGGCCCTCCTGCTCCTGGACCTCAATGGGTTCAAAGCGATTAATGACCGCTTTGGCCATGCCGCTGGTGACCTCCTCCTGCAGCAAGTGGCGGGGCGTTTGCGTCTCGCGTTGCGCGACTCCGACACCGCTGCCCGGCTGGGCGGTGACGAATTTGCCCTACTGCTGCCGGCCGTGGTAGGGCGGTCGAACGCCGAACTGGCGGTCAAGCGCGTACTGCAGGCGTTGCTGGCGCCATATCTGATCGGCGATACTCCCCAACACCTCACCGCCAGCATCGGGATAGCTCTTTCACCCGAGCACAGCACCGAAGTCGACTCGCTCCTCCAGCAGGCGGATACCGCCATGTACACGGCCAAGCGGACGGGCCGCGAGGTGGTGGTTGCCGGCGTCACTCGTGACGAATACCACGTGGTCTCGTTCGGCCCAGAAGGGATGGATTCAGGACCTGGCGTTTCCGTTGCGCCGCCTGAACGACCCACCACTGCGGCGGATGGGCCGTCACTCCGGCTGCTCAGCGCCACCCTCGACACGACGGACCAAAATCAAAAGGAGGAGACCATAGCGCGGCACAACGCAGCCGCTCTGGTGAAGTTGGCCGGCGACCCGGAGCGTCCCCTGGCCGCCATTCATGAGTCCGCTGCCGTGCTTCGCCGGCGGGTGGTCCAATCAGCGCCAACCGACAGGGGACCTTGGCTGGCGGAGGTGGGACGGCTCGACGCCGCCGTGGCGGCGATGCGCAGCATGATTGATGCTCTGCTCGATCCTAGCCGGTTGCCTTACAGCCCGGATCTGCATCTGAATCGAACCCCGACCGACCTGGTCGCCCTCACTCGGCGCGTCATCGACGAGTACCGGAGGCGCACCACCGACCATGAGCTCAAGATGGACACCGTGGAAGAGTCACTCGCCGGCTGGTGGAATGGTGACCGTCTGGAGCGGGTCGTCGCTGACCTCTTGAGTAACGCCATCACATACAGTCCGATAGGCGGACAGATCACGGTTCAAGTGCTTCGGGTGCACGATCACCACGGTTGTTGGGCGCAGCTGACCATCCGAGATTGGGGTATCGGCATCCCGGCAGTGGACCTGCCCCAACTGTTCGATCACTTCCACGGCGACAGCAGCGTCACCGGCGAAATCGCCGGCACCGCCATCGGGCTGGCCGGCGTGCCACAGATCGTCGCCGAGCACGGCGGCAGCATCGCCGTGACGAGCACCGAGGATGAGGGAAGCACCTTCACGCTCCGGCTTCCGCTCACGCAGTCCATATCCGATCTGTCCTCCATGGAGTGACATGGTGAACCCGGCAAACTTGACAAGCGGTCCGAGAGTCAGCGACAGTCATCCTCCTGATGAAGTGTCACTCGTCAGCCCACAATCGGTGAGGACCCATGCGGCGCCAGCAACTGCCGCGCCGCCGTCAACTCTTCCGGCGTGTTGAGATTGACGAGTACTAACCGACAATCGATATCGACGTAGGTCACATTTTTGGCGTGGTGCTGCACCACCGCCCGAAGACCAAAGTCCTCCTCCTGAACTGCTAACAATTCAGCACGCAGGTGCGCCGCAAAGAGGGGCGGGTGCCCCCGGCGTCCGCGATAGGTGGGGATGACCAGCGTATTGCCCTCAAGCAGTACCGCCGCTAATTGCCGAAATATCGCGGCCGGACGCGGCTGATCGACGCCGACAATGAGCAGCGGCACGCCTTCCGGCGCCGCGTCCACGCCGGCCCGCACCGACGATGCCTTGCCGGACCGGAACTGCGCATTGTGCACTGCCGACGCCCCCGCTGCAACCGCGGCCGAAGCAACGTCATCCGCTCGGTTGCCCGTTACCACAATCACCGGCCCCAGGCCCGCCTCGCGCAACTGGCGCACCTGATAGCCGACCAGCGTCTCCGCGCTGTCCTCCGCCGGCCAGGACAGTAGCGGCTTGAATGTCCCTAACCGGCTGGATTCGCCGGCCGCCAGGACGACGGCTGCCACGCCAAGCATTCCGCTAGCCCGCCATCTCCCTCTCCCCAAGCCGTTCCAAACGCTTGCGGAACAACGCACGGGGAGCGTCGGAGAGCGAGACGGCGCTGCCGCCGCGCCGCAGCTTAACCAGTTCGGCGCCAACAGCGACGGCAATCTCGGCGGGCGTCACCGCTTCGATGTCCACGCCGATCGGCGCATAGATGCGGAGCAACTTCTCCGGCGGCACGCCCTCGTCGTGGAGGAGCTTGAGCACCGTCCAGACGCGGCGCTTGCTGCCGATCATGCCAACATAGGGGGCGTCGCTGTAGACCAGGGTGCGCAAGGCGGCAATATCTTGCTGGTGGCCGCGGGTGACAAGGACAATGGAGGTACGCCGGTCAACGGGATACGTCGCCAGCGTTGTGGCGAAATCCGCCGCCAGCACTTCATCGGCTTCTGGGAAGCGGGCGCGGTTGGCGAAGGCGGCGCGGTCATCCAGGACAACGACTTCGTAGTCCAGGAGCTTGCCGACGCGCGCCAGCGGCTGAGCGATATGCCCGGCGCCCAGGATGAGCAGGCGCGGCGTCGGCAGATACAGTTCAATGAAGGCTTCGCCGACCTCCGCGCCGCTGCCGTCCCGCAGCGGGAGACGAAAGGGATGGTCGGATTCGCCGGCGAGCGCCTGGCGTGCGGCGTCCACGACGCCGTCATCGACGGCAAGACCCAATGACCCTTCGGTCCGTTCCTCCGTCACCAGCAAGCGTGCGCCCCACGTCAGCCCCCTGGAGGAGCGCACGACCGTCGCGAGCGCCACGCCCTGCCGCTGCTGGAGCGCTGCCGTGATCGCCGCGCTGTAGCCGTCGCCGGCCGGTGGCGAGCCGGGTTCAGCATCGGCACCGGCCGGGTAGCGCGGCTCCACAAAGACCTGCATGATGCCGCCGCAGACCGCTTCCGTCCGCAAGTTCATGTCTTCAGTCAGGTCGACCTGGACCACGGTCGGCAGTTTCGTGTCGATCACATCAAGGGCCGCCCGCCAGACATCGGCCTCGCCACAGCCGCCGCCGATGGTGCCGACGATGCCGCCATCGGGGCGGATCAACATCTTGGCGCCCACCTCGCGCGGTGTAGAACCGCGTGTGTCGAAGATCGTGGCAACGGCGAGCGTTTCGCCGGCCTCAATGCGCCGGGAGATTTCTGTAAACAGGTTGGATGCGTTAGACACCTGCCGACCCCCGTCCGCCGTGCAGTCTACTTTGTCTTGGTCCCAAGAGCGCCACCGATCAAACTATTAATTGCGCCGAAGAAATCGCCGACGCGCGTCAAAAAGTACTGGGTGAGGGCGTATACCTGCGGTCCCAATAGCTTAAAGACCACCAGTGTGATGACGACAATCGCCACCAGTACTAAGAGGAAGTCGAGCCGCGACTGCCACTCACTATGCACCGTTTGCTCTCCACGAATTCCGCTCGCCGTCGCGCCGACACACTGTACCTCCCTAATTCTACGGCTTTTGGGGCGATTTACGCATGCTCTGCCCCAACAACTAGGCCGCGACCGCGGAACGGTATCATCCGTGCTGGTCATTGCGTAATCGGCGAGGGCAGCGTGAGTAGCGTCGACACCACTTCCTTCATTGGGAGCGCCGAGGCGTCATTGCTGGTGCGCCTGCGCGAAGAGGTGCAACGAGTCGTCGTCGGCGCCGATCAGGCCGTCGAGTTGCTCCTGGTGGCGCTACTAGCCGGTGGACACGCCCTGTTGGACGACGTACCGGGCACCGGCAAGACGACGCTGGCGAAGACGCTGGCCCGCGTCCTGGACTGTTCGTTCGTCCGGCTGCAATTCACGCCGGACTTGCTGCCGAGCGACATCACCGGCAGCAGCATCTTTAATCAGCAAACGGCGGCCTTCGAGCGGCGGCCCGGCCCGGTCTTCACGCATATGCTGCTGGCGGACGAGATCAACCGCGCCGGGCCGCGCACCCAAGCCGCTTTGCTCGAAGCAATGGAGGAGCGGCAAGTAACGATCGACGGCGTGACGCTGCCGTTGCCGGAACCGTTCTTCGTCGTGGCCACCCAGAATCCGATCGAACTGGAAGGCACCTTCCCTCTTCCGGAGGCGCAGCTTGACCGCTTCTTGCTCTCGTTTCGCCTCGGCTATCCGAGCGAAGCGGAGGAGCGCGCTATTGCCCGCCGGTTCCGTACCGACCAGCCGCTGCTGACACTCCAGCCGCTCCTCACCGCCAGCGGCGTGTTGGCCTTACAGGAGCAGGTGCGCCAGGTGCGGGTGGACAGCGCCGTCGAGGACTACGCGCTGGCCTTGACGCGGGCGACACGCGGGCTCGAAGTGCTGCAACTGGGAGTGAGTCCGCGCGGTACCCTGGCGTTGCTGCGGGCCGGCCAGGCGCGGGCGATGCTGGCGGCGCGCTCGTATGTCTTGCCCGATGATATCAAGGCGCTCGCCGGACCGGTGCTGGCGCACCGCCTGGTGTTGCGGACGCAGACGCGCCTGCGCGGTCGCAACGCCGCCCAGGTCATTACCGACCTCCTGGCGACGATCGCGGCTCCGGTGGACCATGTCTAACCGTCAGCGACAGTTGTTGGAACGCGGCTGGCTGCCGGCAATTTTGCTCGTGCTCATTGTGGCGCTGGCTACCCGGACGCCGCTGCTCCTGGTCAGCGCCCTGGCAATCCTGGCGATCGGTGGCATGGCCCAGATTTGGCGCCGCTACGGTCTGCGTCAGATTGAGTATCATCGTCATTTCAGCGAGCGTCGCCTCTTCCCCGGCGAGCAAACCGTACTGCGACTCCAGCTCATCAACCGCAAACTTCTTCCCTTGCCCTGGCTCAGCGTGATCGAGGAATGCAGCGCCGGCTTGCATCCCCTGGAGGAGAGCGGCCATCATCGCCACCTGCCGCACTTTGCGGTGCGGCAGTCCTTCACGGTTGGCCCCTTTGAACGGGTGGAACGCGACCTGCCGCTCCTCGCGGACCGTCGCGGCTGTTATGTCTTCCGACCAGTCGTCGCGGCGACGGGGGATCCGTTTGGGCTATACCGAGCGGAGGGGTCGCTGGGCGGATCCGATGAAGTGCTGGTCTACCCGGCGTTTCTGGAGGAGTGGCAGTATCGGGTCCAGGCGCAGCAACCGTTTGGCGAGATCCGCACGCTCCGCCCCATCTGGCTGGACCCGGCCCGACCGGCCGGCGTGCGTGACTATGTGCTGGGCGACCCGCTCCGCCGCCTGCACTGGCGGGCGACAGCCCGCCTCGGGCGCTTGCAAACGCGCCGCTTCGACCCGGCAGCGGCGCTACAACTCATGATTGTGCTGGATGTGAATACGGCCGAACAGGCTTGGCGCGGCGTGGATCACGCCCTGCTGGAATTTGCCATCAGCGTGACGGCCAGCATCGCCCGCGACGCCGTGGCGCAGCGCTTACCGGTGGGGCTGCTGGCAAACGCCTTGACCGTCAACTCCGACCAGACCATCCGCGTGCCGCCCGGTCGCTCGCCGGACCAGTTGACGGCGATACTTGAAGAGTTGGCGCGCCTGGTGCTCTACTTCGGTCTGCCCATCGGGCAGTTGCTCGAACGTGAACTGCCCCGCCTGCCCGTTGGCGCCGCCATCGTGTTGGTCAGCGTCTTAGACTCGCCGGACACGGAAGAGGCGCTGGCACTGGTACGCCGGCGGGGACATCCGGTCTACCGCTGTGATCCGCGCCAAAGGAAGTCGGAAGAAGCGGAGGTAGTAGCATTCGCGCGCTAGCGGCCACCGCCCGCCACTGCACTTTGCTCGCCCTGACGGAAAGTTGCTGGCTTTTCGTCCTGGCGAGCGCGCTGGCCGCTGTCGCGGGCTCCGGCCTCCCGTCGCTCTGGCCGTTGTGGTTTGCCTTGAGCTATGTCAACATATTCAGCAATCTGCTGCCGGAGACGGAGGCCGGCGATCGTGTACTCCTGGCAGCCCGCCTGCTGGCGGCGGCAACCGCTATCGCCGTACTCGGCCTGCTGCCGCCGCGCCCCGAGTTTCTCGCCCTCGCCGTCTACCTGGTCTGGCATTGCCGCACGCTGGCCGAACTGGACGTGCCGGAGGCCCGCTACCGGGCGAGCGTCTTCGCCGGCGCCATCGGCGTGCTTGGCGCTTTACTCCTGCACGCGATCCTTGCCGGACCACACGCATCGACGCAAACCGTTACCGTCGCGGCCTTCGCTGTTACGGCAGTGCTGAGCTTAATAGTCGCCCAGCGCCGGCAACTGATCGAGGAAGAGGACCTGGCGCCCTCGGGCGGTGGCGCCTGGGTCATCGCCGCCACCGCTATCGGGTTCGTGATCTGCGGCACGGCGCTGCTGGTGTTGCTGGTCCCTCCCGTCGCCCAGGGCGGCGTGACAGCGCTGGCTTTCCTGGGCAACCTCTTGCTGCTGGTGCTGTTCTACCTTCTCCTCCCCGTCGTTTCGCTGTTCTTCAACCTCCTCTACGGACCGCTTTCCGCCCTCCTGCGTGGCCTACGTCTGCCGCCGCCGCGTCCCCCGACCCAGTCGAATACTGCCTTTGAACGGTTGCTGCGCCAGCAGGCCCTGCTCAACAGCGCCCTCGACCGTTGGTTGCACGTCGGCGAATGGATTCTGGTCGGCCTGATCGTGCTGGCCGTCCTGGTGTTGGTCAGCGGCGGTATTCGCCGCCACCTCGATCCGTTTCGACGGCGCAGCGAGCAACGCTCCAGCGTCTGGCGCTGGAGTCTCCTGGCGGACTGGCTGGCGCAGTGGCGCATGCGCACCGGCGCCGTGGCCGTAGCCGCCGGCGCCTTCCTCACCAGACCCGGCGCCTTTGGCCAGCCGCACAGCGTGCGGGAGGCGTATCTCGACGTTCAGCGCCACGCCACCCGCCTGGGCTACGGGCGCCGGCCCGACCAGACGGCGCTCGAACATTGCAGCGTGCTGGCGGAGCGCCTACCCACCGTCGCCCTTGCCCTGCATCGGCTCGCCGTGGGGTATGGTGATGAACACTACGGTGGCGTCGCGCCGGCCGAGGCCCTGCCGCCGTTATTGCCGGACTGGCGGCGCATCGTGGACGCCTGTATCGGAGACGGACAAGATGGAACCTGAGCAATTGCGAATGCTCCTGAACGCCGTCCGCGACGGCGTACGCAGCCCCGACGAGGCGCTGGAGGCGCTGCGCGTCCTCCCCTATGAAGACCTGGGTTATGCCCAGGTTGACCACCATCGTTTCTTGCGCCAGGGCTTCCCGGAGGTGATCTACGGGGAGGGAAAGACGCCGGAGCAGATTGTCGGCATCGCCTCCCGGCTGCGCGTCAACGCCGTGCCGGTGCTGGTAACCCGGCTTAGCCCGCCAGCCGCCAAGGCGCTTGCCGCGGCCCTGGATCCCGTCACCTATCACGAACTAGCGCATTGCGCTGTCGTTGGGGAGCCGTTAGCGCCACAGGGGGGCCCGATTGCGGTAGTCAGCGCCGGCACGTCGGACCTGGCGGTGGCGGAAGAGGCGGCGATCACTGCGACGGTGATGGGTAACCGGGTGGAACGCCTCTACGACGTGGGCGTAGCCGGCTTGCACCGCCTGCTGGCACGTCAGACGCTGCTCCAGGCGGCGCGCGTCATCGTCGTGGTGGCGGGCATGGAGGGCGCCCTCCCCAGCGTTGTCGGTGGTCTGGTGCGCGTACCGGTCATCGCGGTGCCGACCAGCGTCGGCTATGGCGCCTCGTTTGGCGGCCTAGCGGCGCTGCTCGGCATGCTGACGGCCTGCGCCTCCGGCGTCTCCGTCGTCAATATCGACAACGGCTTTGGCGCCGGCTACATTGCCAGCCTGATTAATCACCTCCCGGCAGTCGCGCCGTGACGGTCGGCTATATCGACGGCGTTTCCGGCGCCAGTGGCGACATGTTACTCGG
>JBPCLN010000090.1:0-4344 GCA_051003235.1 Chloroflexota bacterium
TCTTGGTGCTTGTCGGGAATGGCGGCGGCTTTCTCCTTCGTCCGACGAGTTGACCAGCCCAGCGCCGACGCGCTAGAGCGGCAAACACACCTTCCGAATCCGGCGAACTTCATCTTCAATCCACACCCTCGGCGTAGGCGCCCCCGCGATCGCGGACGATGATCTCCACCCCCGGATGCACCCGCAGCCAGGCCGCTAACACTTCGGCCTCCCGCCCCTCGAACAGCACCCAATGGGTACCCGTCGGTTCGTGCGTCTCCATATTGACCAGCAGCGTGGCGTAGTGCCGTCCGCGCCGCAAGGCAAGATCATCGACCCCCAGGACGCGGGGCGTCGGCAGGTCTGGTTCGGCGTCGCTGCGGAGCAAGCGCAGCAGTGTGAACCGGCTGGCTGGAGCGCCTTGCCGCTCGGCCAAACGTGCCCCGGCGCGGCCGCCGACCGCCTCGGCCAGTTCCCGTAAGTAGCTCCGGACGTCAGCGGTGAAGCGCGACCGGCGCGCCAGCAGCGCACCGAAGTCCTCGGCGAAGGTCTGCCGGGCACATGCAGGATTGTCGCAGCAAAATCGGCGCACCGTCACCACCAGCCGTACGACGAAGCCGCTCCAGGGAACATCCAGCGGCCAGCGCTGGTAGCGATCGTGAATCCGGCAGCAGTCGGCGCCGCACGACGGACACGCCGCCGCCTCCCCGTCGCCGCTGGCGTCCAGCAGGACGGCATTTCCTTCCAGACGGATGCGCGCGATACTCAGTAGCGACAGTGGTGTCCCGGCCATAGCAGTGTCTCCCAGTCACCACCATTGTCACCCCCACTGACGCCCTGCTCCAGCCTCCCCACTTCCTGCACCAGAGCCGCCATCCGGTCCTCCTGATGTACCGAGAAGGCCCAGTGTCGGTACATCACGGCGCACTCGGAAGCATAGACCACGCGTAGCAAGCGGGCAAGGGTAGCCCGAATTCGGGCGAAGTGCCGTATCCAGAAGGAAAGTCGGCGCGAGAAGGGGAAGCCATGCTCCGCACCGATGTCACCCGCTCAGCACGGGCCTACTTTGCACTTGGTGACAGCGACCCTAACAGTGGGCCTACTTGCTGGTGGGGCTGCTGACCGGTAACCTGGTACTTGCTGCACGGCAGCGCCTCGCGCAGCGCAGCGCAGTGGCTGCGGCAAGCGCACGGAGTGTGGGACGTCCGCCGGTTGTAGCGATGGCATGAAGATCACCAAATGAGAACGCCCAGGCCAGGGCGACGTTGCCGCGTGATCTGCCGGTGTCGATCGCCATCGGCGAACGCTTGCTCTCCCGCTGGGAGTTCCGCGAGTTGCGGCAGCGCTGGCACTGCCGCATCGTCCAGCCCGATCTCATGCACGCTGGCGGCATCAGTGAGGTGAAGCGCATCGCCGCTCTGGCCGATACCCATTACGTCGCCGTGGCGCCCCACAACGCCGGCGGACCCATCGTCACCCTGGCGGCCATCCATCTCTCCGTGTCGATCCCCAACCTGCTGATCCTGGAGCAGATGGAGAAAGAACAGGGGCGGCGCGCCGCCGTCTGCGACACGCCGCCCCTGATCGAGAACGGCCATTACCTGTTGCCCGACCGCCCCGGCCTCGGCGCCGACATCAACATCAAAGCCCTACGCGCCCACCCGTAACGCGGTCAGCCAGTGCGTGGGAATACGGAGCCACTCCGGCGGTAGGGGTTCCTCTGCGCCCGACGGTCTGACGTACTATTGAGATGCGACAGAAGTGCAGAGGAGTGGGACCACATGCCGGAAGCCGCCCAGGACGCCAGACAGCCACTGGCGCGGATTGAAGAGGTTCACGAGGTCTTGCACGGCGTGGAGATCGTTGACCCCTATCGCTGGCTGGAAGATTCGGCTAGCGCCGAGACGCGCGCCTGGCTCGCTGACGAGGACGCCCACACCCGCTCCGTGCGCGACGCCCTGGCCGGAACGCGATGCGCTGCGCCAGCGCCTGGAAGCGCTGCTGCGAGTGGACACGGTCAGCCTACCGGTCGCTCGTAACGACCGCTATTTCTTCACCAAGCGACGAGCGGACCAGAACCTCAGCGTCATCTACCTGCGCCAGGGGCGCGAGGGCGCCGACGAAGTGCTGATAGACCCGCACCCCATGGGCGCCGACCTCACCACATCCGTCACCCTACTCGACGTAGCGCAGGATGGCCGGTTGCTGCTCTTCGGCCAGCGCGAAGGCGGCGCGGATGAAGTTGCCGTCCACCTGTTCGACGTCGACCGCCGTGAGACCGTGCCTGGCGGCCTGCCGCGCGGTCGCTACTTCGGCCTCTCGCTCCAACTAAACAAGCAAGGCATCTACTACTCCCGCGACAGCAGCGAGGGTCCGCGCGTCTACCATCACCGCCTCGATGCTGATGACGAGGATCGCGAGCTGTTTGGCCAGGGCTACGGGCCGGACAAGATTATTTCTCTTGAGCTGTCAGACAACGACCGCTTTCTGGTGGCGCTGGTGCTGCACGGCGCCGCCGGCAGCAAGACCGAGATCTATGTGTCCGATCTGGCGGGCGACGGCAGCTTCCAGCCGGTCGTGAACGACGTCCCTGCTCGCTTCTTCCCCACCATCGCCGGCCAGGACCTGCTCCTGCACACCAACTGGCAGGCCTCCAACTGGCGCATCCTGCGTCTGCCCCTGGCCGAGCCGGCCCGCGAGCGCTGGCAGGAGATCGTGCCGGAAGGGGAGGCGGTGATCCAAGGGGTCAGTGTGGCCGGCGAGCACGTCTTCGCCAGTTATTTGCAGGACGTCAGCTCGCGCGTGGAGATCTTCACGATTGAAGGCGCGCCGGTGCGGCAGATTACGTTCCCATCGCTGGGAACCATCAGCGGCATCACCGGCCGCTGGGGGGACGACGACGCCTTCTTCATGTACACCTCCTTCCCGATCCCGCCGACGATCTACCGCTACGCCACGCGCGACGGCAGCCAGTCGGAGTGGTTCCGCCAGCAGGTATCGCTGGCCGACGACGCCGTGGTGCAGCAGGTCTGGTACCAGAGCAAAGACGGCACGCGCGTGCCGATGTTTGTCGTCCACCGAGAGGGGCTGCCAATTGATGGTTCCCGTCCGACGCTGCTCTACGGCTACGGCGGCTTCGGCGGCAGCCTGACGCCGACCTTCTCCGCCGGGGTGGCCCTCTGGGTGGAGCGCGGCGGCGTCTACGCCGCTGCGAACCTGCGCGGCGGCGGCGAGTTCGGTGAGGACTGGCACCGCGCCGGTATGCTGGAGCAGAAGCAGCACGTCTTCGACGACTTCCTCGCTGCTGCTGAATACTTGATCGCGGAGGGCTACACGCAACCCGCCAAACTGGCTATCCGCGGCGGCAGCAACGGCGGCTTGCTGGTCGGCGCTGCATAGACGCAACGGCCCGACCTCTTTCGGGCCGTCGTCTGCAGCTACCCCCTGCTGGACATGCTGCGCTACGACCGCTTCCTGGTGGCGCAGTACTGGGTGACGGAGTACGGCTCCGCCAGCAACCCCGAGCAGTTCCCCTACATCGCCGCCTATTCGCCCTACCAGCACGTCGAGCTAGGCATCCAGTATCCGGCGGTGCTGATGATCTCCGGCGACCTCGATACTCGTGTCGATCCGCTGCACGCCCGCAAGATGACGGCGCGCCTCCAGGCCAGCGGATCTTCTCGCCCCGTCCTTCTTCTCTACCACACCAAATCCGGTCACATTGGCGGCCTGCCGCTCCGTCAGGTGATCGATGATGCCGTGGACGAATACAGCTTCTTGTACCGACAACTTGGCGAGCTACCGGGCTGAGTACCGGGGAGCGATGCGCTGTCAGGGCCATCCTGCGCTCAAGCGTAGGGTGGCGCCGTCCAACCGCACGCCCCGCAAAAGCCCCGGACTAGGCATGCGGGGCAGAAGATACTACGCTACATGGCAGGTGCCTTTCTTACTGACCCCTGCACCACCCAGATACCGGCCAAAGCAAAGCGGGTGTGCGGGGGTTGCCCACTTAACTGACGCCTGCCATGCTAGTGGTTCGGGTGGCGGACGCATAGAGGCATGTCCTACCAAGTGTAGTCAATAGCCAAGCAGACATAGCGCAGACCAGTACGCTTCGGTCTGGCAGCCTTGCGAGAATGCGCGGGAAAGGAAGCGGACGATGAGCGCACACCGGCGGAGCACGGTGAAGGACGACGTTGCCGTCGACGATGACGCACGTGTGCATTTCCTGACACCGGAGGAGGCCTGGGACATTTTCGATCGAGCATCCTGGCGTTATCTCGACATGAGCGGCGAGGCGTTCATCGCTGCCTGGGACGCTGGGCGATTTGATGAGGACCCAGACCGCCCCGCGCTGACCCGCGT
>JBPCLN010000091.1:0-6909 GCA_051003235.1 Chloroflexota bacterium
TCGTCGTCACGCCGCTCTGGATCACCATGGCGGAGCGCTTCCTGATCGAGCACTATCAACCGCTCTGGAACGTGCGCATGGACGGCTTCGGCAACCATCCGCCCGGCAGCGGCCGCCCGGCGGGCGAGGTCTCCTGGTGGGATGCCCTGCACCCCGGTCGCGACTGGGCCCGCCGCTTGCAGCCCACCCGCTCCCAGGAGCTGGCGATCGAGCGCGTGCGCGAGTTTTTTCGCCTCCGCGAAACTCAGCCCGACGCCATCGCCCGTATGGTCCAGCATACGCTGGACATGGGGTGGTAAGGGACGACGCTACCCCCGCAGGATCACCGCGGCATCGTACAGTTGCATCTTCGGCCCCGGCGTGGTGCCGTTGCGGACTGAGGAGCCGATAATGCTGTTGCCAACGCGCTTGGTGCGCACGATACGCACTTCCTCAACCCGTAATCCATAGGACGGCGCCAATTCCGCCAGGAACTGGTCGACTTGAAACTCGATGCCTTGAATGATGGAGTTACCGACCACGATGATCGCCGCCGCGCCCGGGGCTAACTGTGGTCGCATCTTGGCCAGCAGGCGTCCGGCATCGTTGAAGTACGTAGTGACATAGTTGGCCCAGCCTGGGCCGCCGTAAGGTCCTTTTTCGACACTGAGGCCGCGCAACTGTTCAATCATGACCTGCAGAGGCGGCAAGTCGAAGCAGGTGGCGACGGCCGGGCCCTGGCGTACTGTCTGCCAGAACTTGCCGAAGCTGGCCTCCTCATACTCCCGAAGCTCGCGTGGTCGGCTCAAGAGTTCCAGCCAGTGCAACTGCGGCCGCGTATTGCGGACGTAATGGTAGTTATTCATGTACGGCGGGGAGGTGAGCAACAACGACACACTGCCTGGAGCGAGGTCACTGGCAAAGTAAGACCCGTGGTAGGCATCCCGCCGCCGACCGCGCCAGACCGCACCGTACCGTTGGCTGGCCCAGATCGTGTCTTCCAGCATCTCCAGCAGCTTCCGCCCCATCGGCAGCACCACCGACGCATTGCGCACGAGCGCCTTCCCGGCGCTAGGACGAGTGCTCAAACTGGGTTCGTAACTGTAGTTGGACACGACAATCAGCGTGGCGCCCAGAGCGGCGCGAAAGAGCAACTGGTCCGGCTGGGGCAGCGCCGCCAGTTTTCCGAGGGCAAAGAGAAACTTCGCTTCCACCGGCGCCCCGAACAGGGGAATGCGACTGCGGAAGGCGGCGGGCTTGGTGAGCCCGTGGCGGCGCATGAGTTCGGCGATGCCGTCGTCGCCATCGGACGCCCAACAGCGATCAACTTCCACCTCAAACTGGGCTAACGCTGTGCGAAACTCGGTAATCTCGGCGGCGAGCCGGTCCGGCGGAATATCGACGCAGTGCAACTTGGCGCGAGCCGCCAGGATTGCCCAGGCATTGACGTCGTAACCGACAGCATCGCAGCCCGCCTTCAACGCTTCAATCAGGGTTGTGGCGACGCCGGCGAAGGGGTCGAGCACCAGCGCTCCCTGGCGCAAGCGAGCTGGTAGATAGGCATCCAGGGCATCGCGGACAAAATCGGCGGAGTAACCGGCGATCCAGGGCACCCAGCGATGCAGGGCGAGGGACTTATTTTCCGCCGCCGCCGCATCACTCAGCGCCGCGCGGCCCGGATCAGCGCGCGGCATGCAGGCCGCAATGACGATACCTATGGTGATAGGTGACAACGCCGCGGCGCGCAGTTTGCCGGCGCCTGCTGCCGCGCGCGTAGCGACCCTTAGCGTTCTCCATCACCCGGCATGATACGCGCTGGCCCGCCTGCATGCCAGCATTACTCCTAGCGGCCGGTGACTCCCGTCAATGTTCCACCGTCAGGGCCTCGAGGGTCTCCAGGAGCCAGGCGCCGTGAATGTGCCCCACCTGGTAGCGCATGACCGCCCCGTGCAAGGGGCGGTGCGCCTCGGCCATAATGCGTTCGTTGGCGGCGGCCCGGTCTTTCCAAAAGCGGTCGACAACACTGGTCGGCTCGTGCGCCGCTACTTCTTCTTCGCGCATTGCCAGGTGCTCCGCCCATAGGCGAACACGCAGGCTCCGCGCGAACTCCTGGTTGTGAATGAAGGCGTCCAGCTCGCTATCGGTCTCAAAGCCGCGCAGATTCATGTTGGCGGAACCGACCAACGCCCACTCGTCATCCACAATCGCCACTTTGGCATGGACATAAATGGGCCGGTACACAAAGGCTTTGCTGCCGGAAGCCGGCCCGGACGTGTAGAGGCTGTAGACCTCCGCCACCCGAGCGGCCCGATCGGCCGCCCGCAGCGTCTCGACGTGCTGGTCGTTGTCCCACTTGCCGTCCGCCGCCCGCAGCGGCAGCACGATGACGATGCGGAACTCCGGTGTCGGCGGATGCTGCACCAGGTTGATCAGGTCGTTGAGGAGGTCGTGTGACCACAGGTACTGGTTTTCCAGATAGATCAGGCGCTTGGCACTGCGGATCACCCCACGGTAAGCGTGCTCAATTCCGCGCATGCCGTCCGGCGCAAACGCATAGGTGTTTGGATGCAGGGTGCGGACTATCTGCACGGGCGTTTGCCAACTCGGTTCGGTCGCCGGCTCCTGATGGGGCAGCGCAGTGCTGCCGGTGGTCGCTTCCCACCGCTGACGGAAGTTTGCTTCCACGTCGGCCACCGCCTCACCCTCGATCTGGACCTGAACGTCGTGCCAGTTCGCTCCTTCTCGCAGCGGGTGCTCCGGCGTGTCCCAGCGATCGCCGGCCAGCATGGTGAGGTCCATGCCGCCGACGAAGGCGATCCGGCCATCGATGACCACCGTCTTCTGATGGTGACAGTGCGAAGCAACGGCGCTGTTATCCAGGCGCGTTTGCATGTCGCCGCCGCCGGCGTCCTGCATTTCCCCAAGCACATGCAGCATGGTGAGGCGTTCCGGCTGGAAGAGGGCCCGCGCACCGCCCCAGAGGAGCACGCGCACCGGTACGCGCTGCGCTGCTGCCGCCAGGGCGGCGACAATCTGGCTCTCGACCAGATCTTTCTCACTGCCGCGCTGGAGCGGCATATGGGGTGTCAGACACCAGCCGGCGATATAGACGTAGTGTTGCGCCTGCCCAATGGCGGCGCAGAGCGTCGGGAAATAGCGGGCGCCATCCACCAGTGGTGTCACCCGATTATGTTCGCGCGGCGGCGTATCGCCGGCAAACCAGCGCGGCTCCTTCCCCCACCACGCGTCAGTCGCGGCCTCAGGATGCGCCGCCAGCCCCCGTTGATGGCGTCGCGCATCGCCGGATGACACGACAGCGCCCACGCGGCGCGCCGCTAACTGTCCAAATACCCGAAACACTGGCACGATTACGCTCCCATACTTCGCCCGGCCCCGTCGCCGCTGACGCGCGGAGCGCGGCCGTCGCCGACGCTCCCAGAGCGGCCGTTGTCGTCGCTACGCCGACGGCATCACCGAAGCATCCGTTCCGTGAGGCACGTTGCGTGCCGATAGTCACGCACGGCGAAGGCAATCGGGCAGGATGGCACCCGTCAGTGTCTATCTTTCGGCATAGTGCCTATCGCTCTTCCGTATCTATCACCGCCTTCTCACCGGCCGTGCCTTGGGCTTGTCGCCCACAGCGCGCCTATTGTAAGCGAGGAAGAGGAGTTCATGGAACCAAGCGTGACTATGGCATCAAGGGCAGGGATAGCCAGAGGCAATCCCTCACCGGCCGTCCATGTCCACAACCTGCGCGTGTCCTATGGCAGCGTTC
Source organism: Chloroflexota bacterium (assembly GCA_051003235.1). Lineage (GTDB taxonomy): Bacteria > Chloroflexota > UBA4733 > UBA4733 > UBA4733 > UBA4733. The sequence continues at coordinate 3,755 of JBPCLN010000091.1, forward strand.
GCGCCGTCGACGGCATCGATTTGACCGTGCAGCGCGGCGAGACGTTCGGCTTGCTCGGGCCAAACGGCGCCGGCAAGACGACGACGCTATCGGTACTGCAAGGACTCCAGCAACCGGAAAGCGGCAGTGAGGTGGCGATTCTGGGGTTAAATATCAAGAGCCAGGCCGCCGAGGTGCGCCAGCGCATCGGTGTGTCGTTGCAATCGACCTCGCTCTTCGAGCGGCTGACGTTAGTCGAACTGTTGCGCTTCTACGCCGCCTGCTACGACCGGCGCATGTCCATGCCGGAAGCGCGCAAGTTGTTGGAACGCTTCGGCCTGGGGGAGAAGGCGAATGTCTACGCCAATCAGCTTTCCGGTGGTCAGCAGCAGCGAACGGCCCTCGCGGTGGCGCTGGACGAGCGCCTGGAGGTCCACTCCTCCGATGCTGCCGCCACCAGCATGGCGTTGCAAACACTGGCGGTCCTGCAGGGATTATCCCTGGTCCAGGCCATGCGGGACTATGCCACCGAGGTAGCTGCCACTGCTGGTTGGCGGCTGACGCTGGATCTGCCGGCCGAGGGCTTCCCCGTTCTGCGGCAAGACGTGGAAGAGGCGGTGTGGCAAATGCTGCATGAAGCGATCACCAACGTGCTCCGGCATGCCTCGGCCAAACACGTCACGATCAAACTGACCGCCGGGGCTGCCGGCTTGATCCTCACCATTCAGGACGATGGCCGAGGAATCGACGCAGAACCGACGGCGTCGGCGCATTTCGGACTACGGGGTCTCAACGAGCGGGCGGAAATCCTAGGTGGGACGCTGAGTGTGTCGTCACCGTCCGGCGGTGGGACGACCCTGACCATTGCGCTACCCATGGGCGAACACGCGGCGGGGAGAGAGCGAGCAGATGCCTATACGCTTACTCCTGTGTGAGGATCAGACCCTCATGCGGGAGGGATTGCGCACCATTCTCGACCTTGAACCGGGCTTGCAGGTCGTGGGCGAGGCGGCGGATGGCCAGGCCGGCCTGGAAGCTGCCGCCCGTTTGCTGCCGGAGGTCGTCCTCATGGATATGGAGATGCCGCGCCTGGACGGTGTGGCCGCTACCCGACAGCTATTGCAACGCTTCCCGGCGATGCGGGTGGTGCTCCTGACGACCTTCGATTACGACAGTTACATCCTGGAAGGCATTCGGGCGGGAGCGCGCGGCTACCTGTTGAAGAGTGCGCCGGCCGCGGACCTCGTCGACACCATTCGTCGCGTCCATGCCGGCGAGGTCATTATTCAATATTCAATCTGGTCTGGCGGCCCGGCTATTGATGGAGTCGGATGCCCGCGACCGGCAAAGCGCCACCGCGGCTCCAGAAACGCTCAGCGAACGGGAGGTGGACGTGTTGCGCCTCCTGGCCCAGGGGAAATCAAACCGGGAGATCGCGACGGTACTCGTCATCACCGAGGGCACTGTGAAGAATCATGTCTCGAATATCCTGGGCAAGCTGAACGCCGGCAACCGCACAGAAGCCGCCAATCTCGCCCGCCGGCGGCGATTGGTTTGAGGCGGCGCGCCCCTACAGGGAAGCGACCACCGCGGTGAGGACCGACAGGATATGGCTATACATGCCGCTACTCTGGCCGCCCACGGCGACCAGCGCACCGACGAGCGCGATCGAGACGAAGGTCAGGACAAGCGAATACTCAACCAGTCCCTGGCCGCGTTCTTTACTCTCGCTTATGGCATGGGCGATGTCGAGCATCATACGAATATCCCTCTCCTCGCTAATCTGCGCCATCAGTGTACGGGAGGACATCGCACGCTACCATAGCCCGGTAGGGGGAACTCTGGGGGGGCCTGGTGGGTAGTTCCCCACTCAAACCACTATCCGGTGAGGAACCTTGGGACCAGGACCTGAAAGGCCCAGAGCAGCGTGCCGGCAGCTAGAATAAGGAGCCAGTTCATAAGATCGGTTGCCATGCCCGGCAGGGACGCCTTCAGCATCGCTCCCCCGGACAAAAAGCCGCCTGGGTAGTCGGGAAGGTCGTGCCGAAACCACTTCCAGAGCTTTTTCCAGTACGCCGCCGCCCGTTCTGTCTGATAGGAAAACCAGAAGCAAGCGAGGATCGCGGCGCAGTTGGCGATCCAGCCGAATACTGCCAGAAACATTGGCTCGTGGATGACTGGGGCCGCCGCAGGCGCCGTCGCCGTGGCGGGAGCCGTTCGCGGTTGGTTCGATAGGATCTGGAAGTACGCCCCGAAGGCGGCCGCCCCCACGGTGACCAGGAACGCCACGAGGGCTGAACGCACCGAGCTGTAGTGCCGAATGAAGTTTGCCACCTCACGGTACTCCGTAAGATACGGCTCTATTGCTCGATCAGAATCAAGCGGCTCAGGCGCGGATACAGCCGTAGCGACCATATACCCTCCTCCCTGGCGATGGCGGAGCATTAAAGATAGCAGACAGCCAGCGTGGCGCTACCCGCATATACGTGTCATATCAAGTGAGCAGCACCTGTGAAACGCTGCAGATGCGCCCAAGACACGCTGAAGTCACTCCCAGGGCACACCCAAGTTCGTCAATGCAAGATAAGGACCGCTGCCGATGCGGACCACTGCCACGTCCCGAATACGCGCTCTACCAAGCTGACAGCAGAGAAGCGACAGACATGGTGCGTAAGATTCTGCGCAGGCGCCGCTAGCCGAGTAACCCGGCCCGCTTTGCTCGGCGACGATGCGCGTGCCGCAGTTCATAGCTGGGAATGTAGTAGTGGCGACGGAACGCTAGCCAACGAAAGAGCCGAGTCACCAGGCGCATGTGCTGTATCGCCCTTCCTCCCGCCAGATCATCGGGCTCTAGTCGTACCCGCTGATCCGTACATGAAGATGAACGGCGCCACCCAGAAGTGTGGCAGGAACGGCCATCCGGCGTGGTCCACTGGAGCTGCCGGTGGGATTCGAGCTCACGACATCCTCATTACAAGTTCCAGGAGAACTGTACCGCAGTGTCCGGCAGTGTCTACTTCCCTCTGGAATCGTGCGTGAATAGTGCAGCAGCGTGCGCCTGTGTCTGCCGCTGTTGCGTTGTGATTAGGGGGAGCGTTAGGGGGTAAATGCTACAAGGGCGGCAATACCGCCTGGCTCTGGACTTCCCATGCCGATGCGGAACAGTATGACTATGG
>JBPCLN010000092.1:0-8410 GCA_051003235.1 Chloroflexota bacterium
TCCTGACCGCGGTCGTCTATGCCATGGTCGGTTAGTGACGCGGAACTGAGAGACCAGGAGAGATACCATGCCGGTGAAGCCGGTGGCGCTCACGGTCTTTATTCTGCTGTTTGTCCTGGTGACAGGGCTTGGCTTCTGGGCGGCGCGCTGGCGGCGCGGCGACCTGAACCTCATCAACGAATGGGGGCTGGCCGGCGGCCGCTTCGGAACGCTGGTATCCTGGTTTCTGATCGGCGGCGACCTTTACACGGCCTACACCTTCATCGCCGTTCCGGGGTTGATCTTCGGCGTGGGCGCCCTGGGCTTCTTCGCCGTGCCCTACACGACGATCCTCTATCCGATGATGTTCGTGATCATGCCGCGCATGTGGACGGTGGCGCGCCGCCACGGCTACATCACCGCCTCCGACTTCGTGCGCGGACGCTTCGATAGTCCGACGCTGGCGCTGGCGCTGGCGGTGGCCGTCACCGGTATCCTGGCGACGATGCCCTATATCGCCCTCCAAATGTTCGGCATTGAGGTGAGCATTGCCCAGATGGGCGTGCCGGTGGAAGCCTCCCTGATCATCGCCTTCCTGATCCTGGCGGCCTTCACCTACATCAGCGGCCTGCGCGCCCCCGCCTTGATCGCCATCGTAAAGGACCTGCTGCTCTGGATCACCGTGATCGTCGCTATCATCTATATCCCAATCAAGTTAGGCGGCTTCGGCAAGATCTTTGCGGCGGTGCAGGCGGCGCCAAAGCATCCTACCCTGGTGCTGGCGCCGACCCAATACAGTTCCTACGCCACACTCGCCCTCGCCTCGGCGGCGGCACTCCTCCTCTATCCGCACGTGATCACTGGCGTCTTCTCCACCAACAGCCGGGCCGTCGTCAAGCGGAATGCGGCGCTGCTACCGGCCTACTCCTTCATGCTGGGCATCATCGCCCTGCTTGGCTACATGGCGGTGGCGGCCCACGTCACGCCGATGCCGGCCTATGGCGCCAACGGGGCGGTGCCGGCGCTGATCACGGCGATGTTCCCAGAGTGGTTCGCCGGCTTTGCCTTCGCCGCTATTTCTATCGGCGCCCTGGTGCCGGCCTCTATTATGTCGATTGCCGCCGCCAGCCTCTTCTCCCGCAATATCTGGAAACAGTATGTTCATCCCAACTGCGGTACGAAAGAGGAATCCGACGTTGCCAAGATCACCTCCCTGGTGGTCAAAGTGGGGGCATTGCTCTTCATCCTGCTAATTGCGCCGACCTACGCCATCGACTTCCAATTGCTGGGCGGCGTCTGGATTTTGCAGACCTTGCCGGCCGTCATCCTGGGGCTCTATACCCGCTGGTTCCATCGCTGGGCGATGCTTGCCGGCTGGGCCGCCGGGATGATCTACGGCACCGCCCTGGCGGTCAGCAACCATTTCAGTTCCGTCTATCCCTTCACCATCGGCGGCAAGCCCTTCCCGCTCTATGCCGCCTTCGCCGCCCTGATCGTCAACCTGATCGTCTCAACCGGCCTCACCTTTGTCTTCAAGGCAATGAAGCTGACGAATGGCAACGACGAGACCACGGCGGCCGACTTCCAGGACAGCGAGCCGGCGCGCGTAGGCAGTGTGGCCTAGCACGCTCCGGTGGCGGCACGCGCCATGATGGCGCCAAGAGCGCCGTAGATGGTCGCGGCGGTGCGGTGCAAGGGCCAGGCGGCGAGGAGAGGTGCGTCCGCTGCCGCTATGTCGCCTGCCTGGACGGCGCGCTGCAACACCACGCCGAGAGCACGGCGAGCGTTCAGGGCGCCCAGGACGTGATGCTCCGGGATACGGGCGCCGTCGGAACTGAGGAGCACCTTGCTGACCGGGGCGACGGCCAGGGCCTGACTGAGCATCGCCTCAATCTCCGCGCTGCCCAGCGGCGGCAGAGACGTCGAAACGTCAAGGTACACCTGAGGGTAGACTGCCGCCAGGTAGGCAGCTTCCCGCGTGTAGGGGTAGGCGCCGTGCAGGAGCACGAACACGGCGTCGCGGTAGGCCGGATCTTCCAATACGGGCCGCAGGTGCAACGGCGTGGCCTCCCGTAAGTCCAGGTCGGGATCGCCGTAGCCGGTGTGGAACTGGACCACCAGCCCCTGGCGAGCGGCGTGCCGCAGGGCGCGCAAGGCGAAGAAGTCGATCACCGGCTTGGCGGCGATCCGTACTTTGCCCGTGGCCTGGGCGGTCGCCCGCAGGGGCAACCAGGCGCCGGCTGCGACGGCGAGGGTGACCGGCGCCAGACGGAGCCCGGAGCGATAGGCGGCGATACTCTTGAGCGCTGCCGCGCCGCCGGCTGCCAGATTGCCCACGACCGTATCGAACCGGTCGACCAGCTCAGCGAAGTCGTTGGTGGTGCAGGTGAGCTCTTCCACGAACGCTTCGATACGCAGAATACGCTGCATCGGTGGACCGGTCGCGGCGGCAACGTCGGCGGCGGAGAGGGCGGACGCCGGGGGAGGGAAGCCGTTGTCGAGCAAGAGCGCGGCAATGTTGGCGGCCGGGAAGAGCCGGGCAAGGTAGGCCGCCGGGCGGCTCGTCCGGCGAACGCCCAGGATGGCCTCTTCGGTCGGGTCGCAGCCCAGCAACGCGGCGAGCTGGCGAAGCGACCGTTGGTACGGCAGCGACCAGGGGACGTTCGTCTCGATCAGGTGGCGGGAAGGCGATTCACTGAAGCAGGCCCGGAAGGCGGTCGCGTCCTGCTGCTGCCAGTCGCGCAGCCAGGGGTGGCTGTGGTGGTCGATAAGGGGAATGGTATCGAGCGCCGCTTGGTCCCGCTCAGTAGATCGCAAAATGACGCTCCAACTCGTACTCGACGTCGCGGTCGGCAAAATGGGCGATTTCGGCACGCTTGACGGCGCTGTAGGCCGTCAACAGGAGGGCTGGAAGCTGGGACCGCAATTTGGTGTCGGCCTCCAGCGCCGCGAGAGCCTCGGCCAGGGATGCCGGCAGGCGCTGGATGCGGCGCGCCGTTCGTTCCTCGTTCGAGAACAGCGTGGGGTCGACCAGCGCCGGTTCCGGCAAGGCCAAGGCCCGGTCCACACCGTCCAGGCCGGCGGCGAGGATTGCACCGAGGACCAGATAGGGGTTGCCCGTGGCGTCGCTGGCTTTCAGTTCCCAGTTGGCACTGGCAGTTTCGTTGCCTCGATAGGGCGAGGCCAGCCGCAAGGCGGCTTCACGATTATCGGGTCCCCAGGCGGTGAAGGCCGAACTCCACATGTGGGGCTGGAGGCGTCGATAGGAGTTGACGCTGGCGCAACTGAGCGCGACGAGCGCCGGCAGGTGCTCCAGCACGCCCGCCGCGAATTGCCTCCCCAGTCCGCTGAGGCCATAGGGAGCGCTGGGATCGGCAAACAGGTGCTGCCTGCCGTCTGCCGACCAGATGCTGAAATGGAGATGGGCACCGTTACCCGCCTGGTCGGCCCAGGGCTTGGGCGCGAAGGAGGCGACGAGGCCATGGCGCGCCGCCACGCCGCGCACCGTCTCGCGGAGCAGGAGCTGTTGGTCCGCTGCCGCCAGCCCCTCGGCGTGGCAGAGGGAGAGTTCATGCTGGCCGTGGCCGAGTTCGGCGTAATACTGCTCCGGCGTGAGACCCTGCACTTCCAGGGCGATCAGGATTTCGTCGATCACCGCCGCCGCCGCGTTCATCCCCGTCGTAGCGAAGCAGCGGCTGCGGTCCAGGGGCGCCAGCCGACCATCGCCGTCAATGCGCGCCAGGGTAAACTCCGCCTCGAAAGCAGCCCGTAGCCGTCCGTGTAGCAGTTCGTGGTCAGCCAGGCGGTGCAGTTGGCGGCGCAAGAACGCCCGCGGGCAGGCATCCCACGCCTGCCCATCCAGCGTCTGCATGTCTACGAGCATGGCCGCCGTCGCCGGCAGGTAGGGAAGCACGACGAAGGTGGCCGGATCGGGCGCCAGCCGGATTTCGCCGACCGGTCCCATGCCGATGACGTTGGCAAGTTCGTCCTGTGCCGACATGGCCTGCATGGCGACGGTCAAGCCGATGCCGGACGTCAATCGGGCCGCGAGACCGGAGAGATGCGTGGCCTTGCCGCGGATCAGTCCGCCGTTGTCGCAGTACAGAAAGCGCACCTGTCGCACCTGCGCCTCCCGCGCTCGCGCGACCAGTGTCGCCGGATCGATCGTCATCACCGTACCCTCCGCAACCGCCTTCGCTCGATGATCCTCGGCATGCTTACGTGATCTGGACCGATCAGCACCAGCATCTTGCTGCCGGAAGATGGCTCTCCTTGCACCGGCGCTGCAAGACTCCAGTACAGTCTCTATTATGGCTGGGGAACACGCGCTGCTGTATCGTAGTACGTTTGAGGAGGACGCCAATGGCCGATCACCAACCGCGACCAGTCGCCCTGGTCACCGGCGCCAGCCGTCAGATTGGGATCGGTGCCGCCATCGCCGTCGCCCTGGCTACCAGCGGCTGGAATGTGGGCACCACCTACTGGCGTCCCTATGACGCCACGATGCCCTGGGGTAGCGACAACGGAGCTGTCGAGCGACTTGATACCCAGCTCCGGGTCTGCGGTGCCGCTACCGCTCCGGTTGAGGCTGACCTGGCGGATATCACAACTCCAACTCTGGTCTTTGATCAGGTCGAGGCCGCGCTCGGCCCGGTCACTACCTTGGTGCTGGCCCACTGCCAGTCGGTCGATTCCGGTATCCTCGACACGACGGTGGAGAGTTTTGATCTCCACTTCGCGGTCAATGCCCGCGCCACCTGGCTGCTGATCCGGGAGTTTGGACGGCGCTATGTGGCTGATCCGCCCGGACGGGGCCGCATCATCAGCATCACCAGCGATCATACGGCTGGCAACCTGCCGTACGGCGCCAGCAAGGGAGCGATGGACCGCATCACGCTGGCTGCAGCACGCGAATTCGCGCACCTGCGGATCACGGCCAACGTGATTAACCCCGGCGCCACCGACACCGGCTGGATGAGCACGGAGCAGATGGCCGCCTCCACCCAGAATGTCCCCCTTGGCCGCGTGGGTACAGCGCAAGACTGTGCCAACCTGGTGCGCTTCCTCTGTTCCGAGCAGGGCGGCTGGATCAATGGGCAACTGCTCTACAGCAACGGCGGCGTGTAGGCGCTGCCATGGCTGACCTGCCGCTGGTAAAGCCGCCTTGGAGCGTGTTGCTGCTCGGGGGTAGTTCCGGCACCGGCAAGAGCACGCTGGCGCCGTTGATCGCCCGACACTACGGCCTCTCCTGGCTGGAAGCCGACGACTTCCGGCTGGCGCTGCAGCGGGCGACGACGCCGGCGACGCATCCCTTGCTGCACTTCTTCCTGACGGATGATCTGGCGATCCGCCCGGATTTCCGGCAATTATCGGCAGAGGCGTTCCGCGATGGCTTGATCGCCGTGGCGGAAGTGGTGTCGCGGGCGCTGGAACTCGTCGTGGCCAACCACGTGGGGCAGGCGCGGTCGGTGGTGCTGGAAGGCGACGGCATCCTGCCGGCGATGGCGGCGCGGCGCATCTTTTCGGGGATGGACGTTGGGAACGCCGTGCGGGCGATCTTCCTGATCGAGCCGGACCTGGAGGCGCTCGTCGCCAATATGCGGAAACGTACCTCGGCTGCTTCCGTACCGAACGCTGCACGCCGCAATGAAGCCCGCGCCAGTTGGCTCTATGGCCTGTGGCTCCGCCAAGAAGGGCTGCGCTACGGGTTGCCGGTGCTGGACGTTCGTCCCTACGAGACGTTGCTCAGCAGGGCGCTGCGTGTCCTTCCGACGCCGCCGGCGGCGTCAGTTGATGCGGGGCGGGGTGTCGTCAGTCCGTCGATATAGATGTGGCGCACACCCTGGAGGATGCGCTGCGGCGAAAAGCCGCGCTCCTGGCGCTGGAAAAGGTAGAGATCGACCGCCAGCGCCGACAGCAGGGCGTCGGCGGTGAAGGGGATGTCGAGCGCCGGTATCTCTTGCTGCGCCACCGCCTGTTCCAGAAGGGTCGAGATCGTGCAATGGAGCCACTGGACCAGCGGATTGCGGTATTGCAGGTCGCGGCGCCCGCCGCAGGAGACCTCGACAATGGCGCTGAGGAGCTGCCCGTTTGCCTCTTCGAAGGCGATCAGCCGTTCCAGAACGCTGTCCAGGCGGGTACGAGCCGAGGCCGTCGCCGCAGTGTGCGCCAGGAACGCTTCCGTCTCCGCTTGCAGCGTTTGACCCTGCTCGCCCAATAGATCAAGGCACAACTCGCCCTTGTTGGCGTAGCGCCGGTAGAGCGTGCCCTGGCCGACGCAGGCTGCCTTGGCCACCTGATGCATGCTGACCGCGGCGACGCCGAGTGTGGAGAACAGGTCGCGGGCGGCGGTCAAGATGCGGCAGTCGAACTCGACAGCGTGACGTCGTGCCGGTCGGCAGCGCAGCCCGCTGTTCTGGTCGGCAGCGGCCCGGGAGCCGCCGACTTCTTTGCCCAACGCCGTTGTTGCCACTGCAATTGCCTCTTTTGCTGTCGGTATTGACAATCGGACAGTTGTCCTCTACAATGCGGACAGGTGTCCTCACCAAGAGTAACGCACGGTGGGGGCAATGGTCAACGGCGCCACAAGATGCGCTGCTGTTCGGGTTGGGCCGAATGCGAGAGTACAAAAGGGAGTCCTGAGCGTATGGCCGCCACGCTTGTGACCGAACCTGTTGCGCCGGAGGAGGCGCCATTCAGTATGCGGGCGATCATGGCGCCGCTGGTGGCGATCATCGTCGGCGTATTTATGGTGGTGCTGGACGGCACCGCCGTCAACGTGGCCCTCCCCCGCCTGGTGGTCGATCTACACAGCTCACTGACGACCTTGCAGTGGACCATCACCGGCTACGCACTGGCGCAGGCGGCGGTGATCCCACTCGCCGGCTGGCTCTCCGATCGCGTCGGAGCAAAGCGACTCTTTTTGATCTCCGTGGTCCTATTCACACTCGGTTCCGTCCTCTGTGCGACGGCGCAGACCAGTGGCTACCTGATCTTCTTCCGCCTCTTGCAGGGCCTGGGCGGCGGTTTCGTGCTGCCGTTGGCAATGGCGTATGTCTATCGCATGTGCCCGCCCCAGAAAATCGGCACCGTCATGGGGATCATGGGGGTGCCGATCCTCTTCGCCCCGGCCATTGGCCCGGTGCTGGCCGGCTGGTTGGTGCAGTTCGCCTCCTGGCGCTGGATCTTCCTGATTAATGCCCCAATCGGTATCGTGGGGGTCGCGATCGGCGTCGTTAGCTTGCCCGTGTTGGCGCGGCAGGCTGTCGGTAAGCTTGATCGTTACGGCCTCATCCTGGCGCCGCTGGCCTTTGCCGCGCTTTCCTATGGCGTCAGCGAAGGAGCGACGAGCTGGACCGCGCCGGCGACGATCGGCGGTATCGCCGTCGGCGCGGTGGCCCTTGCCCTCTTTATCTTCGCCGAACTGCGGAGCAGCGCGCCGCTCCTGGAGTTGCGCGTCTTCCAGTCCAGCGAATTTGTGCGGGCGATCATCGTGCAATGGGTCGCGCAGTTTGCGCTGTTCGGCGCGCTCTTCCTCGTGCCGCTCTTCTTGCAACAGGTGCGCGGCTTCGGCGCGTTCGATACGGGGCTGATCCTGCTGCCGCAGGCGCTGGCATCGGCGGTGTTCATGCCGATCGGCGGCATTCTGTTCGACCGCATCGGCGCCCGCCCGTTAGTGGTGGTGGGCCTTGGTCCCGTGGCGTTCGCCACCTTCCTGCTGGCGCACGTGAGCATCACCACGCAGGGCCGCGATCTGATCTTGCCGCTGGTCCTGAGCGGCGGCGGTATGGGTCTGACGTTTATGTCGCTCAATACCCATCTCCTTAACTCGGCGCCGCGTGCCCTGATCGGCCGTGTCACCGCCCTGACCAATGCGCTGCAGCAGGTGGTCAACTCCCTGAGCGTGGCTGGCCTGGCGACAATCCTGACTTCCCGCGCCACAGCGAATATCGGCGCCGTCAAGGCGCAATTGGCCGCGCAGGCGCCCCAGGCGGCGGCCGCCAGTCAGGCCGCCGCCTCCGGTGGGACTGCCGCGCTGCCGCCGGCGGTGCAAGCCGCCCTCAGTAACGCCTTTGCCACCGCCTTCGACGAAACTTTCCGCGTGATGGTGGTGGCCGCCATCATTGGCGCTGCTCTCGGTCTACTCCTGCGCCGGTCCCACACGAGCCAGGACACCAGCGAGGATAGTGTCGCTGAACAAGGTGCGTTTGTTACCGCGTGACGCCTGTGGAAACGGGACAGTGGTGGCGAAATCGGGCACTCTCGCTCCGCTGCGCCTGAAGCTAAAGCAGCAGGCTACATGAACACGACAACGAGAGAAAGGTAGGGGCTTTGGGAGGCGAGCGTCTTTAGAGTGCGGGAGCGCTGGCTGAAGTAGGCGGCCAGATTGTGGCGCTGGTAGGAGGCGATGCGGGCCAGCGCCTCCTGAGGA
>JBPCLN010000093.1:0-4344 GCA_051003235.1 Chloroflexota bacterium
TCGACAAAAGTATGGCTGTGCTGCGTCGTGACCATGAATGTCCTCGCTCCCGCAACCGCGTATCGCCGTATTCAGTATCCTAATCTTAGCGCTTCGCCCACCAGTTCGTTACGCGTGCAACCGCTAGAACTGGCCAGTGCATGCTGATCGTCCGTCAACTCCTCACCGGGACCTGGCAACCAGTCTCTCCTGGTTCACTGGGTGGAGAGCACCTGCTGTTTGATGGCGCTGATGGCGTCGTGGGCCTGTTGCTGGCCGCCAAGCACCGGGTTGAGCGCCTTGAGGATGACGGCACGCTGGTCGGGCCAGGCATAGCTCTGCGGCCACAGCCGAGCGTACTGGACCTGATCGAGAAATACCTGCTTGTTATCCGGCGGCGTGTCCTTCAGGAAGGCGGCGGAGGCGCCAACAGCCTGGTCTGCCGGGATGCCCCAGCCGTTGCTCAAGACGAACTCGGAGCCGGCCGGGCCGTTGTAGAACTTGAGCGCCTCCCAGGTGGCGTCCTGATTCTTCGCCGTCGCCGGGATGCCGAGCGCCACGGCGGTGAGGGGTATCGCCGCCACCTTCTGCTTCGGCATGGCGATCGCATCCCAGGTGAAGCCCTTGATCGACGTACGGTAGCCCACCATCGCGGAGGTCCAGTTCTGGGTCATGGCGATGCGACCTTTGGCGAAGAGGTCGCCCTGGCCTTTCAACTCGTCCGGCGTCGGCGCGACATGCTCCTTATAGATCAGGTCGGCGTACCACTGGATGGCGTCGACCGCCTGGGCCTGATCGAGGGTGAACTGCGTCGGCTGATGCGGATCGGCAAAGAAGTCGCCGCCGTTTTGCCAGATCCAGGGGCCGATGCCGGAATCGCTGCCGGTGCGGAGCGTAAAGCCCCACTGCTGCTCGGCGCTCCCAGGCTTTGTCAGCTTGTGGGCAGCCTGGAGAAAGTCGTCCCAGGTCCAGCCGGCTTTGCTGGGCGGCTGGATGCCGGCGGCGGCGAAGAGGTCCTTGTTGTAGTAGATGACCATGGAGGAGAAGTCTTTGGGCAACCCGTAGAGTTTGCCCTCCAGTTGAAAGAAGCCGATGGCATTCGGCCAGTTCTGTTTGACCGTCGCGTCCTTGTCCGTACTGGCGTAGGGCGTGAGGTCCAGCAGCACATTCTTGTGGACCCAGCTGGACGCCACATAGTCCTGAACATACATCATGTTCGGCGGCGTGCCGCCCGCCACCAGGGTGGTGATCTTGTCGTTGAAGTCACCACCGGCCGTCGAAATGACGGCGACGGATATGTCGGGATGCAGCTTGGTGAACTGATCTTGATAGAAATTCTGGACGAGGTCGAGCTGCAGCTTGCTGTCCCAGCCAACGAGCTGCAACGTGACGCCTTTGCCGCCGGCGACCGATGTGGCGGCGGACGTTGAGATGGCGGCTCCGCTCGTCGCCGCTGTTGCCGAATTCTGTGCCGCCGTCGTGACCGCCTGCGCCAGCGACGTTGTTACCACGCTGCCGGCCCCACTGGATACCGCCGCGGTGAACGCCGAACCGCCGCAGGCCGCCAAGCCGATTCCAGCGAGTGCCGTGACCCCGGCGACGAGTAGCCGCCGTCGCGTGAGTAGTGCAAAAATCTCGTGGCCTTCTGTGCGCATGGTTGCCTCCTCGACTATAGTATGACGGTCAACGACTCCTGCCGCAACGGACGAGGCAACGCTCAATCAGCCGTCCATATGACGTAAAGACGCCGCGACAGGTGGCGAAGTGAGGGGGAATGTTATGACCGACTCCAGGGCGGCCGCCGGAGCGCCCATCGTCGTGACACTCCAGTCCCTCCGTCGCGATGATCTTGCTCTGGTCGGTGGCAAGGCCGCAAACCTGGGTGAGTTGCTCCGCAGCGCCTTGCCCGTCCCCCCAGGCTTCTGCGTCACGACGGCAGCCTACGCTCGCATGGCCGAGCGCGCTGAACTCGGGCCACTGCTGGAGGAGCTCGCCTCCGTTACACCTGCTGAGGTTGAGCGCCTGACTGCTCTCGCCGGCTCGATCCGCCAACGTCTCCTCGCCGCGCCGATCCCTGACGACATTGCGTTGTCGATTCGGGAGGCCGTCGCAGCCCTCGGTTCGTCGTTACCGGTCGCGGTCCGCTCGTCGGCTACAGCCGAAGACCTGCCCTTCGCCAGCTTTGCGGGACAGCAGGACACCTATCTCAATATCGTTGGTGCGGAGGCGGTACTCGACGCGGTTCGCCGCTGCTGGGCCTCCCTCTGGACGGAACGCGCCGTGGTCTACCGCGCGCGCAACGGCATCGACCAGGGAACGGTGCGGCTGGCGGTCGTCGTGCAGGGCCTCGTCGATGCCGCCGTGGCCGGCGTGCTCTTCACCGCCAACCCGGTGACGGGCCGCCGGGGCCAGATCGTGATCGACGCCAGCCCGGGCCTTGGCGAAGCTGTTGTCTCCGGTGCGGTGAATCCGGACCATTTTGTCCTCGACGCAGCTACCAGTGAAATCCTGGAGCGCCGGCTGGGCGACAAACGGCTGGCGATCCTGCCGGCGCCGGATGGTGGCATCCGCCGAGTCGAGACGGACGCCGGCGCCGCGGCGTGCCTCTCGGACCAGCAACTGCGCACGCTGGTCTGGCTCGGTCAGCGCGTGGAGGCGCACTTCGGCGCGCCGCAAGATCTGGAGTTCGCCCTCGACCACGTCGGCAAATTCTGGCTCACCCAGGCGCGCCCAATTACCACCCTCTTTCCGCTGCCGGACACCATCCCGAGCGATCCCCGCGACCTGCGCGTGTACTTCAACTTCAACGTGTTCCAAGGCGTCTTCCGCCCGTTTACGCCGATGGGGGTCCAAGCGTTCCGATTGATCGCCTCGTCGTTTGCCGCTCTGGCCGGGGCGCCGCCGCGGGATCCTGTCGCCGGCCCTGCCGTTCTGGCGGAAGCCGCGGGCCGGCTGTTTGCCGACATGACGGGGCCGGTGCGCTCGCCAGTCGGTCGCCGGCTCTTCGCGGCCGCACTGGCGCAGGTGGAGGCGCGCAGCGAACCCTTGCTCCGAGTGCTCCTGGCGGACCCTCGCCTCTCCCCACAGCCGGTTGCATGGCGCCACTTGCTGGCGACGGTGCTCCGCCTCCTGCAGGCGACGCAACTGCCGCTTCGCCTGCCGGCCGTCCTGCTCGCTCCGGCCGTGGCCCACCGCTCGCTCGACCGCCTCCGCCGGGAGCTCAGCATGGCAGGCCGGACCCGGCCGGGTGCAACTGCAACCGAGCGGCTCGATCTCGCTGAGCGAATGCTGCAGCAGTGGCCGCGGCGGTTCGCTGCTCGCGTGATCCCGCCGATGATCGCCGGGCTGGGCTCCCTCGCCATTGCCGGGCGGCTGCTTGGTGACCTGGCCACGCCGGAGGAGCGTGACGCCATCCGGCGAGCGCTCCCCCATAACCCCACCATGGAAATGGACCTCGCGCTCTGGGCGCTGGCGCAGCACGCGCTGACGGACGCGGCGTCTGCCGTCGCGCTGCGCCAGGGAAAACCGGCGGACCTGGCGGTGGCCTATTGCTCCGGCGACTTACCGCCGGTGCTGCAAGATGGCCTTCGGTCCTTTCTGGTTCCCTACGGGCACCGCGCCGTGGCGGAGATCGACCTGGGCCTCCCCAGATGGGCGGAGGACCCGACGCCGCTGCTCGCCGCCCTGGCCACCTATCTGGCACGTGGGGAGTCCGTGCCGGCGCCGGATGCGCAGTTTCGCGCCGCTGTAACGCAAGCCGAGGCCACCGTCGGAATGCTGGTGCAGCGGGCGACCAGACGCGACTGGCTGCGCGGACAAGCCGTACGCTTTCTGCTGGGGCGCGGTCGCTTGCTCGCGGGCCTGCGCGAGCTGCCGAAGTTCCTCATCGTGCTGTTGCTGGCTCGGACACGCGCCCTGATCGCCTCCGTCGGTGAGGATCTAGCGCAAGCGGGGCGGCTGGACAGCACCGACGACGTCTTCTTCCTGACGCTACCGGAGGTCCGCACGGCGCTACGATCCGATAATCCTGACCTGAGCATGGTGATCCGCGAGCGGCACGTGGCCTACAACCAGGAACTCCGAAGGCGCCATCTACCCCGCCTGCTCCTGTCCGACGGCACCGAGCCGGGGCTTGCCGCGCCTGCCGCGACTGAGGGGAAGCTGCTGAAAGGGACGCCGGCTTCGGCTGGGCAGGTGACGGGTCGGGCACGCGTGATCCTGGACCCGGCGGGGGCGCGCCTGGAGCATGGGGAGGTCCTCGTTGCGCCCTCGACCGACCATGGTTGGACGCCGCTGTTTCTCACCGCCGGCGGACTGGTGCTGGAGATGGGCGGCGCCATGTCGCATGGCACTGTCGTCGCACGG
>JBPCLN010000094.1:0-8325 GCA_051003235.1 Chloroflexota bacterium
CGGACCGGAAAGACGTGGAAGCCGTCCACGATATAGAGGCCGGCGACGAGCGTATAGCGACCCGGTGCTAGAGGAGCAGGTGGCGTCGCCGTAAACCAGGTCAGGAGGCGATCGCCCCGCTGCCAGGCGGTGCCTGGCGCGCCCAGGGCATCTTCCTGAGCGACGGTGTGGCGCGCCGCATCGTACAGGTGGATGAACATGCGCACCGGCTGGAGGGCGAAGGGTGTGGGGTCAACGACCGACCAGGCCAGGGTAACGTTCAGGGGGCCATTTGGTCCCGCCAACGCTGCCTGCGCGGCGGTCAGGAGTAGGCCTGGCCCGACAGTATAGGGACCAACCTGCGGCAACAGCGGCAACCGATGTCCTTGATCGCCCGCCAGTTGGGCATGTGTCAGGTGCAGGATGGTATAGGCCGGCGCGGCGATGGGCAACGGTTGGGCGTCGGCGCCGCCGGCGCGTAACGCGGCGAAGGCCGGAGTTGTGGTGTTGCTAAAGAGATAGGCGCTGCTAGCGGCGGCCGTCGGGATCACCAACGCCTGGTCCGGCTGCACCAGGGCGGCGGCAGGGGCGATGCCTGCCGCCGCCAGATAACCGTACACGGCGAGGGTATCGCCATCCGTGGCCATGACAAAGGCGCGCCGCCCAGGTTCTGAGGTGGGGTCACCCCGCAGCGCGTGCGCCGCTAGCAAGGTATAGCGGAGAGGCGTCCCGTAATCGCCGCCGGTGGTGTGCCGGCTCAACTGCTGATCGAAACTGGTCAACCGCAGCACGGAGCCGGCGATGAGGATCGTGGTAATGGCCATTACCGTCAGCGGCGGTGCCCAGACCGGAAGAGGAGTGACGCGAAGCAGATCGGCCAGTGTGGCGATGCCGACGCCGACGAGCAGGAAAAGGAGCGGCAGCAAGAAAGCCAGGTAGTGCGGATAGACCGGCGCGGCGCTACGCATAATGAGCAGCGGCGGTACGAGTACCAGGAGCAGTACGGTAGCAGAGGCAACTCGCCCGCTCCCGGGCTGGGTTGCCTCTTTCCCGCGCCGGGGCTTGTCCGGCCGTGCTAGTCGGAACAGGCAGGCGCCGACGCCGGCCAGCCCCAGGCTGAGCGTCAGCCAGTCCAGTAGGCCGCTGCCGGCCAGCGCCGGTCGCTCCTGGGCGACCAGGGTGGAAAAGAACAACTGCGGGTTCCAACCCGCCGTCAGCCACCACAAGTCCCGCCACGGGACATAGGTCAGCGCCGGGTGGGACCCTACCTGGCTCGCCATCCCGCGGAGGTCGGCGAACTGGCGCTGCAGTTCGTACAAGAAGTAGGGCAAAAGCAAGAGGCCAAAGCCGATCACACCGGCCAGTCCCCCGCTCCACGACGAAAAGCGGCGCCAGGGCAGGCGCCGGCCAAATAGGGCCAGGAGGAGCGCGGTGACCGGAAGGAGGACGATCGCCGCCTGGTGGAGTTGCACCAGCACGGCCAGGGCGACAAGGGCGGCGGCCAGCCACCAGCCCTGCCCATCTGCCAGTCCCAACGCCAATCCGGCAAAAAGCAGGACCGTGAACGGCGGCATCGCGTCCGGCGCCCAGATTTTGCGCGAGTAGTGGATGGCCAGGGGGCCGACCGCGTAGAGGAGGGCGGCTGTGAGCGCTTCTACCTCACCAAAGAGGCGTCGGGCCGCCAGATAGAGGCCCCCGACCGCCAGGGCGTTCAGGGCGGTAAAGAAGGCGGTGACCACCAACGGTGAGGTGGACACCACCAGCGGGATCGCCGTAAGATAGACCATCAAGGGCGGGTTGTGGAATCCCCCGGAGGTGAGGATGCTTGTCTGGGGAAAGGAATGCCGGCGCACCAGATCAAGCGCCAGGGACGACACTTGCGCTTCATCGTACTTGAACTCGACCAGATCGAACGAGGCGAAGCGGCCGGCGGCCGCCAGCGCGATACAACCGGCGGCGAGCAGCGCCACTTGACGTCGCACGATCACGGAGTGGCCGAACTTTTGTCCAGCCACTCCGGCCGCCGCAGTAAGGTGCGCTCGTCGCCGCTGCGGCGCGTGATTCGCAGCGCATCCAGGTGTTCCAGCAGGGCCAGACTGTAGCGCCGGCTAATATCCAACAGATCACGCACCTGGGCGACGGTAATTGGCCCGCCTTCTAATGTCGTCAGCACCCGCCGGACCATGTCCTGGTAGGTAGTGCCGGAATAGACCAGTTGCTCGTTCAAGCGCACCACCTGCCCTTGTTCCACGAGGTAGGCGAGGAGGTCGGCGTCGTCGGCGCCCGTCCCAAGGAGATCGCTGAGCGACGGAGGGCTGTAGCCGCCGGCGCTGAGGGCTGCCAGGACGCCGGCGGCGCGCTGCTGCTGCGCGGGAGAAAGGCGGGGGGCAAAGTCGGGTTCACGCAGCAGGGCACCCCGTTGGGCTAGCACGCCGTCCGCAATCAGGCGCTGGGTCACGGGGAGCCAGAGCGCTGGAGCGATACCCAGGCGCTCTCGCAGTTCCTCCCGTGGCATACCGGCGCGGAGCGGCTGCGCCGCATGGTAGGCGGCCAGCGTCCGGTGCGCCGCCGCCGCCAGGGCTTGCCATCCTTCGTTGGCCGCCACCGCCTCCCCGGCGACGATGGCGAAGCCCTCCTGTTGTAGTTCCTGCACGGCCAGGGCGGTGGCGGTCGGCGGTAGCTGCAAGCGCTCCGCCAGATCGCTGATCGCCCAGAGGCGGCGGGAGCGCAGAACTTCCTCCAGCAGAGCGTGCGCATCCATTTCGCTGGTGAGTACGACGCTGGCCCCGCCCCGCCGGACGCGCCGAGCCTGGGGGTCGAGCACCACCCCGCCGCCGATCGTTTCCGGTGGCGACGGCCGGCGCACGATGAAGTGGTCACCGCGCCGAAGCACTGCCGCTTCCACCAGACGCAACTGCGCCGCGCCGGTCTGCTCAGGGGCGATGCTCGCCCCGTTGAGGATGCGTACGGTGGCCGGAATCTCGGCGGCGCCACTATAGAACAGCACGGCATCGCCGGCTACTAAGGACTGGCCGGCGACTGCAAGCAGGCGTAAGGAAACGTCGACCGTCATGGTCGGCTGGAGCGCGCCGGGGCGGCAGAGGACGTCGCCTCGATGCAGTTGGTCGACGGTCAACCCGACCAGATTGGCGGCCACACGGCTGCCCGGCGGGGCGACTTCCACCTTGTGCCGATGCGTCTGCAACGAACGGACCCGGCTGCGCAGCCCGGAGGGGAGCACCTCCACCTCGTCCCCAACGCGGAGCGCGCCGTCCAACAGGGTGCCGGTGACCACCGTGCCGTGGCCGCTGAGGGTGAAGACTCGATCGACTGGTAGGCGGGGATAACCGGACGGCGTGGGGGGCGTGATCGTCGCCAGCACGGTATCCAGCGTGGCCTTGAGCGCGTCCAATCCGGCGCCGCTGACGGCGGAGACCGGCAGCAGCGGCGCTCCCTCCAGGACGGTGCCCGCCAACTCTTGCCGGATATCGTCGGTGGCGAGCTCCAGCCAGTCCGCCTCTACCATATCGATTTTCGTGACTACCACCACCCCATGGCGGATGCCTAACAGATCAATGATGGCGAGGTGTTCGCGAGTCTGCGGCATCATGCCTTCGTCGGCCGCCACCACCAGCAGCGCCACGTCGATGCCGCCGACACCGGCCAGCATGTTCCGCACAAACCGCTCGTGCCCCGGCACGTCGACGATGCTGACCTCCCGACCGCTCGGCAGTGCCAGCCAGGCGAAGCCAAGGTCGATTGTCATGCCCCGCCGCTTCTCTTCAGCGAGGCGATCGGGATCCATCCCGGTCAGCCGGTACACGAGGGTCGACTTACCGTGATCGACATGCCCGGCGGTGCCGACAACAAACATCCGTGTGGCGCTCCTATGGGGCATAGGATAACCTAACCCCCAACCCCCTTCCCGATGAAGGCAGGGGGTTGGGGGTTAGGTCACCCCTGACCATACTCCCCCTGCGACGGTGTCACCGCGGCGATGCTGCTACGTTAAGAGAGGGACCGGGCGGGCACTCCGCTGGGACCCGTGTTATGGTAAGTGAGTCGATTAGTAGGTTGAGAGGGACTGTGCGAACACGAATTACGATGCTCCTCGCCGCGTTATTCCTGGTCGGCGGTTGGATGGGGCCGCTGGCCGGTACGGCGGCAGCGGCGCCGGCAAACGCGCTCACCCTGGATTTTGCCATTCAAAGCGGCCACTTCTATACCCAGGCGAACGGCCAGGGCGGCAACGGCGGAAATGGTTTTGGCATCACCAACGACGGTGGCGTGCCCTTCTGGTCGGAGTTTCAACGCCTCGGGGGCGTCAATAGTCTGGGCTATCCCGTCTCGGGACGTTTCATGTGGGACGGTTTCCTGGTCCAGGCGACGCAGCGCGTGGTGATGCAATGGCGGCCGGACACGCATCAGGTGCTGTTCGTCAACACCTATGACCGGCTGCACGACCTCGGCAAGGATGCCTGGCTGCAGGCTTTCCGCAACACACCGCCGCCGCTCAGCACGACGCCGGACACTGGCCTCACGTTTGCGCAGGTTGAGGCCCGCCACCTGGCTTTCCTCAACAGCGATCCGGCGATCAAGGCCAAGTACTACGCGACGGCGGCGATTGGCGATCCCATCGTCTACAACGGTCTGCCGATGGGGCCGGTGACCTCGGAGGGACCGTTCACCATGCTGCGTTGTCAGCGGATCACTATTCAGCACTGGCTGGTGGATAGTCCGGCCTCCGGCGCGCACGCCGGGGATATTGACGTGACCCTCGGCGGCGACGACGCCAAGGCCTCGGGCGCCCTACCGGACCCAGGAGCGCTGATGCCGACGGCCCCGCCAAATGCGGTCGTCCCTGGACCGCCGCCCACGGGTGGTACCCCCGGCACGCCGGGCTTCATCTACGGCTTCCAGGCGCACGTGATCGACAACGGCAAGGTATTCCCCGTACTGGACAAGGTGACTGGGGCTGGTTTCACCTGGGAAAAGCAACAGGTGGAATGGAAGTATGTCCAGCCCAATGGTCCGAACGATCAGAACTGGGGCCAGCTTGACGAGTTGGTGAATGCGGCGAACTCACGCGGAGTGAAGCTGCTGTTCTCCATCGTCCAGGCTCCGCTCTGGGATCGTACGAATCCGGCGCAGCCGTATCCGAAGAACCCGGCTGATCTGGCGACCTTCATGTCCACGATGGCAACGCGCTACAAGGGCAAGGTGGGCGCCTATGAAGTCTGGAACGAAGAGAACTTCGCCCGTGAGGTGGGTCCCGGCAATATCAACGCCGGCAACTATGTCGAATTGCTGAAGGCGTCCGCAGTCGCCATTCGCGCCGCTGACCCCAGTGCCCTGGTCGTGAGCGGTGCCCCGACACCGACCGGCGTCAACGACCCGAATATCGCGGTCGACGACAATACGTATCTGCAGCAGATGTACGCCTACCAGGGCGGCATTGTGAAGAACTACTTCGATGTTCTGGGCGCCCATGCCGAAGCCTGGGCCAACCCGCCCGATGCGACCGTCGGCTCGCCGGAGCCGGCCAACGTCACCGGCTTCAACAACCATCCCAGCTTCTTCTTCCGCCGGTTAGCCGATTACCGGCAGGACATGGTCGCGGCCGGCGATTCAGCCAAGAAGGTCTGGGAGACGGAGTTCGGGTACGACTCCTGCCAGGGGGCGGACATTCCCGCTCCTGCCGGCTATGAATACTGCAAGTGGGTCAGTGAGCAGCAGCAGGCGGACTACGAGGTAGGCGCTTTCCGCTATGCCCGTGCCAACTACGACTGGCTGGGCGGCATCTTCATCTGGAATCTGAACTTCCAGGCGCTCGTCCCATCGTCCGACGAAAAGTGGGGCTTCGGTGTCTTACGCAGCGACTTCTCGCCCCGGCCCGCCTACAACGCACTGGCGGCGATGCCGAAGAGCTGATCCCTCTATAGAGTTCGTAGCGATTTTCCCTGACACAGTCTGGGCGCTTTGAGTAAAGCGCCCAGACTGCCTTTTTCACCTATAGGATCGCCGCGCTGTGCGTCCGGCAACGAGAGCGGTTGCGCCTTTGCTCAAACTCAATGGCCCTTTGGATGTCCAATGGAGTGAGGGGGGGTAGGCCGCCGGGATTGCGGCGGTATTGTGGCCGGCCTGGTGGAAGTTCCAGACCGCTTCCGTCGGCACCCGAGTGCCGGCGAGTACCCAGGCGTTACTCTGCACGTTGCGATGCCGGGTGATCTTGCCGATCTCCTCAGGCTCGCGCGCGCGCTTACAGGGCCCGAGCGCGAGCCTGAGGAGATCGGCACCAATTCAATGAGGATCTCCGAATGGCTGCCATTACCTGATCGGGGGGGCTACAGTGGCTGAGTCCTCCAAGGCGACCTGGCGATCCCTGACAAAGAACCTGAGCAGTGCCGGAGAGGCATTTTCGTGCTCCCGGAGCCGGTGGGCAACGTTCCGAATCTCCGGCAAGGGAATCTGGTAGTCGTTTCGCAGCATGGCGATGAGGCGGAGAGACACCACATCTCTGAATCGGTAGATCCGACCGAGCGGTTGCCTGCGCTGCGCACTTGGATAACTCGGCGTAACAAAATCCGCCTGATCCCAGTACCGGAGTTGATGCTCCGAAAGGCCGGTCAGTTCGCGCACCTGCTGTGCCGAGAACGCGACGAGCAGCTCGCTGTCGTCCTCTGCCGCCTGCCACGGCGGACGCGGCGCGGCGTGTACAACCGCGGACCGCTCTTGCTGATCCAGCATCCCTGTCCCTGGCGTGCGGCGCGACGAGTCGATAGGGCATGTTATACCATCGCACCAGTGCGTTAGGCTGGCCACAGTGGAAGCTGGAGCAACAGCCGCGTGGTAGACAGTGCGCGCATGCTATTGGGCGAGTGGCAAGTCGTCTGGGTTGGCCTCCCACGAAAACCGCTGCGTATTCAACCGCTGCTGCAATCCGTTTGGGCCGTTCACCCAGGTACGATAGCCGTCCGTAAAGGCGGTCCAGTTATCCAGCTTACGCCAGACGAGCAGGCCGCCGGAAGTATGTTGCAGGGCATCGCCATTCGCGGGGGTGTGGACCTCGCTATCCGCACAGGCGCCGACCTTGTCCGAGATGAGGTCGTGCAAGGCTTTGAAGCCGAGTACGTACGTACACGGCGCGACAGTCGGAGCTGCTGTTGGGATGGATGCGTTGCCGGCCGGCAAGCCCAACGGCGTGTAGGCTTCAACGGTATTGACGTTATAGACCGTATCGATGACCAGTACGGAACCGCCAATCGCGTAGATGCGCCCGTCGGTCCCGGTAACAACGTCGAGAGCGTCACGAACCTTGTTGAGCTCCGGGAAGGTCGCCCAAGCGTTGCTCTTCGGGTCATAGACAAGCTCCGGCGAGGTGTTGTCCGGTATCGTCACATTACTGTTGCCGACGACGTAGATGCGCCCGTCGCGGCCGGTCGTGGCGCCGTAGCCGTACCATCGCCCTGGCTTGGGGGCGATAGTACGCGCGGCACACCCCGCTGCCCTGTCGTCGGTCGAGCAGATCCACGTATTGGTCGCCGGGTCGTATGCTTCGACGGGGAGGAAAGTACCTTGGCCACTACCGGTGCCCCCGATGGCGTACAGGCGTCCGTCCGAACCTAGCGCCACGGTCAGGGAATATCGATCTGAGGGCATCGGGGCCAGGATCTGCCAGGCGTTGGTGCGCGGGTCATATGCCTGGCGGACGTTGTGGGTGCCGCCGAAGACATAAATGCGACCGTCCGGTCCTGCCGCCCCTGGGGTTCGGCAGCGGAGCGACTGTCGCCCAAGTATTGGTAGTCGGCGTATACGCCTCGACGGTGGTGACGTACGGGCATCCGTGGACGAAATCGTGCGAAGACGTGCAGGCTTCACCCCCGTAGACGTAGATACGCCCATCCGACCCCACCGCCGCGCCATTGTCTCCAGTATTAATGGGAAGCGGCGCCAGCGTTTCCCAGGCGCCCGGCACAGTGGTGCCGCTGCTCGACGCGAAGCTTGGCGAGACAGTGAGTAGCGCACTCAGCAGCGCTCCAAGTGTGGCAATCCAGTGGTAGGCGGGACGGAACACAGATTTCCTCCTTGGACCGGAGACTCGCCGCAGATGGTACGAGGTCGAGATCGCCGGTCCACTCTGGATGCTACAGCCTCTGAAGGGCAGTGTTGCCATACCGCATGGAATGACGACGACGTAGCATTCTAATCTGAGTCAAAGAACTAGTGGGTCACGCCACATTTGATTGAGCTTCAGCTTCGACCGCGCCGGAGCCGCCGAGGCGGCGCAGCCGAGCACGCTGGCGGCGCTCCTGGCGCTTGCCGCCCCACGCGAAAGGTGTGGGCGCG
>JBPCLN010000095.1:0-4882 GCA_051003235.1 Chloroflexota bacterium
AATTGCCGCCTTCAGCGCCACCACGGTGTCGTCGGACAATTGCCCGGGCAGCTTAACGAACCCGGCCATCCGAAAGAACCATGCTTGTTCGGGTGTGAGATCCATATCCCGCTTCCTCAAATCTCCGGTCGGTCAACGGTCCGGCGCGTTACCGCCTCGGTGAGCAGCGAGGCGCCGGGTCGATCGAGTGTAGACATGACCACGATCTTTGTCCAGACTGTTGACTTATGGCTAGCTCGGTCTTACACTCCGAGCGCTGTCGTGCTCCCGGTATTCGATGCGGGTATTGAAGATCTCGGTGCATGATGGGCGATCATCACCATAGAGAGGAGAACGTCAATGGCTTTCGGCTGTCCACCCTGTTCTCGCGTCTCACGGCGGCAGGCATTGGCCGCGTTCATCCTGCCGGCCGGCGCCGTGGCGCTCCTCAGCGCCTGCGGCGGCGCCGCAACCACGACCACGTCGGCTCCAGCCACAACGAGCACCGCGGCAGCGACCAGTGCGCCCGCGGCCAGTGCGGTGTCTACTACTGCGGCGTCCAGCAGCGCCGCCTCGTCGGCCGCGACATCAGCGGTTTCGACCGCGGCAACTTCATCCGGCACGACCGCGGCGACGACCACCGTCGCTACCAGCAGCTCTGCTGCAAGCGCGTCTGCCTCGGTTTCCAGTGCCGCCGCTGCGCCGGCCGCCAAGCCCGGCGCGCTGCAAGTCTGGATGCCGAACACCTCTTTCTCGTTAACCGAAGGCATCGGCGCTCAGTTGATGAAGGACTTCCTGCCGCAACACCCAAACATCACCCTGGATGCCATCGTACAGGGTGACACTACCAAGTTTAAAACCCAGGTCGCCGGTGGCGTGCCGCCCGATCTCTTCCAGACCCAGAGCTACTTACAAACGACCTGGGGCGCCACAAAGGTGGTCCAGTCCCTCGACGCCTATGTCGCCAGATCGAAGAATATCAAGCCCGCCGACGTCTGGAAGAAAAAGATGGCGGAGGTCCAATGGTCGGGGAAGACCTGGGCGCTCCCCTACAGCATCGACAACCGCGTCGTCTTCGTGAATGACGACCTCTACCGCCGCGCCGGCCTCGACGTGACCACGCCGCCGGCAACATGGTCAGATATGGAGACGGCGGTCAGCAAGACGACCCAGATGAGCGGTAGCCAGCTCACGCAGATGGGGTGGGATCCGTTCGGCGGTTCCGGCGGTCGCCTCACCTTCCTGGTGCCGTTCTGGCAGCAGGGGGGCGACTTCGCGCCGGGCGACGGCACCAAGGTCGACATCGCCAACGACATGGCGGTGACGGCCCTGACCTGGCTGCTGAAGATCACGGATTTGCAAGGGGGCTACCCCGGGTTTGCCGCCTACGAAAAGGCGAATTCGACCGATGGTACCGGCGAGAAGGTCTTCGCCGCCGGCCACGCCGCGCAGATCTACGCGACGATCGCCAACAAGGTCCAGACCTTCCAAGCCGTACCGAACCTCACCTACCACGTCGCCCAGTACCCGTTGCCACCGAACGGCAAAGTGGCGACCTACGCCGGCGGCTGGGCGTTCTGCGTCGGCACCGGCGCGAAGCACGTGGACGACGCGATGACGATGGCCGATTTCTTCTACCAACCCGACGTGCAGGTCAAGTGGGCGGCGGCCCAGTTGCGCGTGCCGCCGAGCATGTCCGTCGCTCAGAGCGTCGACTATACCCAGAATGACCCCCTGCTCAAGCTAACGGTGGAAGCAATGCCGAACGGCAGCTTCGTGCCAAGTATTCCCGGCGGGGAGCAAATCCTGCCCATCCTCAACACCATGGTCGCGGACATCATGGCGAAAAAGACGGCGGTCAACGCCGCCTTGGAAGATGCCCAGAAGCGCTGCCAGTTGGAAGTGGATAAGTACAAAGCATGACCGCTCGCCGTATCGCCACGCTGATCCCTGACGCCAACTACCGCTCGATGATCACCCCGGCAACGGATGAGCGCCTGGAGACGCTGGGCGATATTCAACGCGCCAAGGGCGATCGTCAGGCCGTCACGCAACAAGCGCCCGATCTGCTACGGGAGGCCGAAGTGCTCCTCACCGGCTGGGGCACCCCCGCTTTGCAGGAAGCCTGGCTGGAGCAGGCTCCCGCCCTCAAGCTTATCTGCCACTGCGCCGGCAGCGTCCGCGGCGTGATCCCGCCCAGCATTTTCGCGCATGGCGTGATGCTCGCCCATGCGGCGCCGATCATTGCCGACGCCGTCGCTGAGTTCTGCATCGCCCTGGAACTGCTCTGGTTACGGGGCATTCACGACATCGATCGTGGCCTCAAGACCACCGGAGACTGGGGCGCCATGAAGCGCAAAGGCCTGGAGGGACACCTCCTGGCCGCGCAGACGGTTGGGCTGGTGGGCTCGGGCTATGTCGCCCAACGCCATATCCGGCTTTTGCGCGCCTTCGGCCCGCGCATCCGCGTGGCCGACCCGTTCCTGACGGAGGAGCGCGCGCGGGAGCTCGGCGTGGAGCGCGCAACCCTGGAGCAGGTTTTCGGCGAGAGCGCCGTGATTGCCATCCATGTGCCGAAGACACCGGAGACCCACCACCTCATCGGCGCCGACCTCTTGCGCCGCATCCAACCCGGCGCCGTCCTGATTCAGACCTCTCGTTCCTGGGTGATGGACCAGGAGGCCCTCCTGCGCGAGGTGGCGACCGGACGGTTCTTCGCTGCCCTCGACGTCTTCGACCAGGAGCCGCAGCCGGCGGACAGTCCCTTCTACCAGTTCGCGAACGTGATCGTGACGCCGCACATCGCCGGTGGCACGAAGGAATCATACGCCCGCCAGGGATTGGCGATGGCGGAGGAGATCGAGCGATTCAACAAGGGCGAGCCGTTGCACTACCAGATCCAGCCGGATCGCTTCGACCAGATGGCCTGACCCGACGCCTGGCGTTTGCCGACGCCGCAGGAGCGGTGAGCAGAGACAAAGAAAGCGAGGATGCTACCAATGCCACGAACAGTCAATATCGGGGCAGTGCAACTGCCGACCTGGACGGAGGGGACGACAGCTCAGACCCGAAAAGCCTGGCATCTCGCCCAGATTGAGCACTGGCTGCATGCCGCCGGTCGGGCGGGAGTGGACATCGTCTGTTTCGGGGAGACGGCGACCACCTATGGGGTGCACGCCGCCGCCGACGACGCGGACATCTTCGAGGACGCCTACCACGGTCCGGCGGCGCAGTTGGCAGCCCGCCTGGCGCGGGACTATGCGATGGCAGTGGTGTTGCCCATCGCCGCACGCGATCAGGGCCGGCTGCATAACCTTGCCCTGGTATTCGATCGCCGAGGCAACATCACCGGCCACTACGCCAAGGTTCACCCGACCCGGACGGAGATGGCGCAGGGCATTGAGGCGGGCGACAGCTTCCCGGTCTTCGACCTGGACTTCGGCCGCATCGGCATCTGCATCTGCCACGATCTCAGCTTCCCGGAGTCTACGCGCGCCCTCGCCCTCGGCGGGGCGGAGATTATCTTCTGGCCCCATTGGTGGAGCGGCTGGGGTGAGGAACTGTGTACGGCGGTGATCAAGAGCCGCGCTATTGACAACGCGGCGTACCTGGTGCAGGTGAGCTTCGGTCAGCCCGACGGCAAGGCCTGGAGGCCCGGTCTCGTGCTTGGCAATAGCGGGGTCGTCGGACCGGACGGCTTGATCCTGTCCAGCGCCGGCCGCTACGTCGGGTTGTCTCAGGTCACGATTGATCTGGACAAGCCGCGGATCGCGCACTGCTTCTCCGTGGTTGACGAAACAGTCTTCAGGGACAGTATGCTGGCCGACCGCCGCCCAGACGCCTATGCCATCATTACGGACGCCTCGCGGGTGCCGTCCGCGGCGAGCAAAGCAGCGCCAGTCGCCGTAGGAAGGTAGGCGCGGAGATGACGCAGCCCCTGCGGGTCGGAATGATCGGGGTCGGCCGGCACGCTCGTTCCATCCTGCTACCGGCGATTGCCCAGATTCCGCAGGATATGCAGCTCGTGGCCCTCGCCACGGCGCACGATGCTACGGCCCGCGCCGTGGAAGCCCAGTTCCACCTTCGGACCCATGTTGGCTACGAGGCGCTGCTGGCCGACGACGCGGTCGAGGCCGTCCTCGTCGTTGGCGGTACGCACGGCGCGGAGATTGTCGCGGCCCTGGAGGCCGGCAAGCCCGTCTGGACGGAGACACCCGGCATCAGTTCCATCGACGACGCTCGCCACATTCGGCGCCTGGCACGTGAGCGGGGACTCACCGTGCAGGTCGGTTCCTGCCTGCGCTATTCCCCGCTCTACCAGAAGATGCACTCCCTGCTCACGGACTGGCGGAGGACAGAGCCGGGTCCACGCTCCTTTGCCGTGCGCTACTACCCCTACGTCGGCCATTTCTACAACCTACTGCTCTACTTTGGCGGGGCTATCGCCTCGGTGTGCACGCTGGTAAGCCCCGACGCCGACGGGGAAGTGGTCCTGCTGCGTTTCGCTTCCGGCGATACCGGTGTGCTGACGTGGCGGCGCTTCCACAATGTCTCGCTGCCGTATGAACGGGTCGAGATTGCCCATGCCAGCGGGCTATTGGAGGCGGACAACGGTCGCGAGCTGACCTTTCACCAGACGCGCGAGCGTGTTGACAATAACGCGCTGTCGTTCGCCGTCGCGGAGGCGCACGTCTTCGCTCCCACCTTCTCCATTCCCTACGGCGCCAACACGCAGTTGTACCTGCGTGGCTACCCGCCGGAACTGGCGCACTTCGCCCATTGTGTGCGCACCGGCGAGCCGCCCATCTGCGGCGTCGACGACGCCGAGCAGACACTCCTGGTCACGCAAGCGGTCCGCCGTTCGGCGGGGACCGCCCAGTGGGTAGACGTCGAAGCCGGGACA
>JBPCLN010000096.1:0-31365 GCA_051003235.1 Chloroflexota bacterium
CTGGCGCAGCCGATAGAATGTCCAGAATGCCCGTGGGTGCCTTGCCGACACCTGCCGTTTCGTTGAAGGAGGAAGCAGCACCGTGCGTGTAATTATCACCGGGGGGACCGGCCTCATTGGCCGAGCCGTGGCGGAAGACCTGGTGGCGAGTGGCCGCGAGGTCGTCATTTTGAGCCGCTCGCCGGAACGGGCGACTGGTTTGCCGGTGGGTGTTCGTGCCGAACGCTGGGACGGTCACAGCGCGCGAGGCTGGGGCGTGCTGGCCGATGGCGCGGAGGCGATCATCAATCTGGCGGGCGAGAACCTGGCCGCCGGACGCTGGATGCCGGAGCGGCGCCGCCAGATCAGGGAGAGTCGCCTTCGGGCCGGCCAGGCGGTGATGGAGGCATTGCAAACGACCGCGCAGCGACCACAGGTCTTGATCCAGGCCTCAGCCGTCGGCTATTACGGGCCCTGCGGCAGTGAAGTGTTGACCGAGGCCAGTCCGCCGGGTGACGACTTCTTAGCCCAACTCTGTGTCGCCTGGGAAGCATCCACCACGACGGCGGAGACGCTTGGGGTGCGCAGTGCCGTGATTCGCACTGGTATCGTGCTCAGTCGGAAGGGAGGCGCCTTGCCCCGCCTGGCGCTACCCTTCCGCTTCTTCGCCGGCGGCCGGTTGGGCAGTGGCCGTCAATGGTATCCCTGGATTCATCTTGTCGACGAGGTAGCGGCAATTCGCTTCTTGCTGGATACGCTGGCCGCCACCGGGCCTTTCAATTTAACCGCCCCGCAGCCCCTCACCAATGCCGACCTGAGCAGGGCCATCGGCGTGGCCTTGGGCCGGCCGGCGTTGCTGCCCGTTCCCGCTGTCGCCTTACGGCTGGGAATGGGCGACATGGCGACGGTCGTCCTGGACGGTCAACGGGCGGCGCCTGCCCACCTGACAGCACTTGGCTTCCAGTTCAAGTTTCCGGCGGCGGCGGCGGCGCTTGCCGACCTCCTCCGCTGATTGCCGGAGCCGGCAATGGTGTTTGGCATGGCTTTCGGTTACAACGTCTTTACGTACACTTTGTACTCTGGGGCGACGGGGCTACTAGAATGGCAAGAGACCGCGACGTAATGGTGTGGTGAGGAAGGGAGGCGCTCTACTGGACGAGCCAATCGGTACGGGGACCGATTCCCGAGTTCAGGCGAGCGGGAGGCGCGGCAGAACGGGGACGCTCGACACGGTGTCCAGCGCTCGACGTTCCCGGCGCAATGTTCTGCTTATGGCGCTGGGCGCCCTCGCCGCCAGTGGACCCTTGACGGCCTGTACCGTGCCGCAGGCTGCCGCGGCGCCGCCACCAGCCCCCCAGTCCGACAGCAACTTGTCGCCATCGTCCTCCGGTAAGGCGCAAGTCGCCGCCACCAGCAGGGCGCCTTTGACGAACGCCGCGGCCAGTGCCGCCGTACCCAACGTCTTGCTGGTCACGATCGACGCCCTGCGCGCCGATCAGTTGGGCGTCTACGGCCATCCCTTTGTTAAGACTCCCACCCTTGACCACCTGGCCGGGCAGGGCGCTCGGTTCACGTCGCATATGGTGCAAGAGCCCCAGACGGATCCCTCCCATGCTTCCCTCTTCTCCGGCATGTACCCATCCAGCAATGGGGTGCGGGTCCACATGGTTGATAAACTGCCGGACTCGCTGGAAACGATGGCCACCCTCTTCTCGAAGGCCGGTTATGCTACCGCCGGACTCTTCAGTTGGATGAGTCTGCAAGCCCAGTACTGCAATTTGCAGCGTGGCTTCGGCGTTTACCAGGATCTCACTGCCTCGTTGCCGACGCCGACCCCAACCAGCGCCGATGAGGCGCCACAGTCACCGAAAGGTCGCGCCGACCTGACCACCGACGCCGGCATCGCCCAACTGCACGCCTTCGGCAGCCGGCCCTTCTTTTTGTGGATGCACTACTTCGACTGCCATTCGCCCTACAATCTGCCAAACTCCGCCCTTGACCAGTATGACCCAGGCTATCGGGGGGCGGTACAAGGCAACCCCGTCACGGTGGAAGCCCTACGCGGCGGCCTGCTTCAGCTTTCCGAGCCGGACGTTATCCGGCTCATGTCACTGTATCAGGCCGAAATCACTTACCTCGACAGCCAGATCAGCCGCCTCTTCCGTGCCCTCGACGACATGCAGTTGACGCAGAACACCATCGTCGCCGTCACCGCCGATCACGGTGAGAGCTTTGCCGAGCATGCCGAATTCATTGTCGGCGGCGATTTCTTTCACCCTTGCGGCCTCTATAACCCGGAAGGGCGGGTGCCGTTGCTCCTGAGTTACCCGCCACGCATCCGCCCAGGCGCTGTTGTCAATGCGCCGACCCAGGCGATTGACCTGCTCCCGACCTTGCTGGAACTGACCGGCCTGCCGTCGCCGGCGCAAGCCCAGGGCGCCAGCTTGCTTAGTCTGCTCGACGGCAGCGACGATGGCGCGAAGCGCGTGGCTTTTTCCTCCATGCCCGACTACGTCTTCACCGCGCTGACGACGCCACGCTGGAAGTTGATCCAAAACAACGCCACCGGCGAACACCGCCTCTTCGATCGATCACGCGATCCGGATGAGCGGTTGGACCAACTGGCAATTGAGCCGGACGTGGCAAGCCAGTTGACTGCCCAGTTGCAAGCCTGGATGAAGGCCGTCAAAATCTCGTCCTAGCAGCCTCCCGGGCCGTTGCAAGGAGCGAACCAGGTATAATCGTCGCTCGTAGAGGCAATGGCGCGCCGGTGCAGGTGCGGCGGCGGAGGCGGCGTGGCGGTTCTTCCCATCCTCACGGGCGATCACCCGCTGCTGCGCCGTCAAGCGAAGAAAGTCGGCAAGGTCGATCGTTCGATCCAAACGCTGCTGGACGACATGCTGGAGACAATGCGCGTCGCGCCGGGGATCGGTCTGGCCGCCAATCAGGTGGGGCGGCTGCTGCGCTTGATTTCCATTGAGGTGGAGGACACCGCCTACCAGCTCGTCAACCCCGAACTGATCCGCAGCGAAGGCGAAGTGATCATCGAGGAGGGCTGTCTCAGCCTGCCGGGTTACTACGCCGACGTACAACGGGCGGCCAAGGTCTCCGTGAAGGCGCTCACCCGCAACGGCAAGCCCATCAAAATAAACGCCGACGGCATGCTGGCGCGCGTACTCCAGCACGAGATCGACCACCTCAACGGCGTGCTCTTCATCGACCACCTGAAGAACCTCAGCGAATTGCGGTACGTCTCGCCGGAGGAGGAACCGGCAGAACTCAAGGTGTAGGGGAGCAATAGTTCGAGCTTCCCTACGTCTACCCCGAGATAATGTGATAGGCGTGCGGTCGCAGACCGACGGTCGCACCGGTAACGAGGGGCGGCGCGCCGCTCGCCAGACGCACCCGCCACGTGCCGATCGGCGCCGCCGTCGAATGGACGCGATATTCGCTGCTATCACCGAGATACATGCTGCTGTCGACGACGACCGGCACGGCGCCCGGCAGGTCGGGCGCACACGGTTGCCACTGTTCCGGTCGAACCACCGCCAGCACCGCCGCCTCGGGCGTGATGCCCTCGCTGCGAGTCACCGTCTGGGCTGCTAACGGCTGACCCAGATGGCGGAAGTGCCCGCTCGCGTCCAGGTTTCCAGGTAGCAGGTTGGCGACCCCCATAAACTCCGCCACGAAGCGGGTAGCGGGCCGGGCGTACAGCGCCTCCGGCGAGCCGCGTTGCAACACCTGACCAGCTTCCATGACGACGAGTTCGTCACTGAGCGCCATCGCTTCGCGCTGATCATGGGTCACGAGTACGGTGGTGTTGCCGGTCTGGCGCTGGATGTCTTTCAATTCGCCGCGCAAGTCTTCGCGCAGTCGCTCATCCAGATTGGACAGGGGCTCATCCAGCAGGAGGACGTCGGGCCGAAAGACCAGTGCCCGCGCCAGGGCGACCCGTTGCTGTTGTCCGCCTGACAATTGCCAGGGATAGCGGTCAGCCAGCGCCGTTAGGTGCACTAATTCCAACATGCGCTTTGCCTGGCGCCCACGGTCCGGGCCGTCCGTCTTACGGACTTTGAGGGGGTACGCGACGTTCTCCAGGACGGTCATGTGCGGCCAGAGGGCGTAGCTCTGGAAGACGAGGCCCACGTTTCGCGCTTCCGGCGGTAAGCAGAAGGTGCGAGCCGCGTCCGCGACCAGTCGCTCCCCCATGAAAATGCGACCGCGGTCGGGGCGCAGTAATCCTGCCAGAAGTCGGAGCGTGGTTGTCTTACCACAGCCGCTCGGCCCCAGCAGGGTCATGAACTGCCCGGAGGCGATCGCCAAGGAAAAGCGCTGTAGGACCCTGGTTGATCCGAACGAGCGCTCCACGTCCTCGAAGGCCACCGAGGTCACCCGAACATCCTTCCTTCCGGCAGCGCCGCCCGGCCGGAACGCCGGCTGCCGAGCAACGCCAGTCCCTGCACCAGCATGACGATCACCAGGATAATGGCGGAGAGGGCGGCCACCAGCAACACTTGCCCTTCGTCGTTGAGGCCGAGGGCAAGCGCGCCGACGGTCTCGTGCCCGACGGAGATGAGGAGTGGGGAGAGCGTCGCCTCGCTGAAGGCGGGGGCGAAGACGAGGAAGATCGTCGCCAGGGAGGCGGGACGGAGCAGCGGGAAGACCACGTCACGGAAGACTCGTCCCGCGCCGGCGCCGGAGACACGCCCAGCCTCCTCCAGCGCAACGTCGATGCCGCGCACCGTTGCTCGCGCGCTGCGCAGCCCCAATAACGCGAAACGGGCTAGATAGCTGAGGAAGATGATCCAGATCGTGTTATACAAGCGCAGGTGCAATAGCGGTAGGGGCGGCGCAAAAGCAAGAATGAATGCCACCCCGACAACGGTGCCCGGCACGACGTAGGGGATGCTCAGCAACCACTCGAGCAAGCGCAGGACCGGCGAGCGCTGCCGCTCGTTCAGGTAGCCTAGAGCGCTGGAGACCGCCACGATCAGCGCGGCGGCCCCGGCTGCCAGCAGCAAGCTATCGGTCAGCGCGCGCTTCGCCGCGTCTAGCGCCAGCAGTTGGTGATAGTTGGTCAACGAGAGTTGCGCTGCACTGATGCTCAGCCCATAGACTGGGGTCAGGCTGGTGATGGCGATGGCAGTCAGGGGCGCCACGACGCTGAACAGGAGGAACAACAGCATCAGCCCGGCACAGACGGGCCGCCAGGGACCGAGCGCCACCGGTTCGGCCCCGCGCGAGGCGGTGCGGCCGGTCGTCAGCCGCGCCGCTCCCCGACCACGTGTGGCGACGCGCCAGACGCCGTTCGCCAGAGCGATGCCACCGGCCGCGCCGACTGCCAAAAGCAAAGACAGAGCGGCCGCCGCCTGCAGGTTGTCGCTCCGCGACGAGTCGAGGACCAGGGCGTAGATGCGTGTCGTCATCACGAAATAGCGTCCCGGAAAGCCGATCACCTGCGCGATGCCGAAGTTAGAAAGGAGGGAGAGAAAAAGCAAACCGGCGCCGGCTCCGATGGCTGGTACCAGCGCCGGGAGGGTGACGTTTCGGAAGGCGCGCCAGGGGCCTGCCCCGCTCGTCCGTGCCGCCTCTTCCTGTTCGGCATCAATGCTCTCGAAGCCCGCCAGCGCTGTGACGTAGGGGATGGGATAGCCGTAGAGCACCATCACCAACAAGACGCCGCCGAAGCCGTACAGGCGAAAAGGCGCCCCTCCTGCCGGAAAGACGAGCCGCGTCAGATAGCCCACGGGGCCGAGCAGGTACACCCAGGCAATGGCGCCGATAAAAGGCGGAATGATATAGGGGATCGCGAGCGCCGGTCGGAACCATCGCCTTCCCTGCACGTCACTCCGGCTCACCAGCCAGGCGAGGCTCACGCCAAGGAGGGTGCCGATCAGCGTTCCGGCGCCGGCCACCGTGACACTGTGGACGGCAGCGGCACGGTTCGCCTCACTCTGCAGGGCTTCCAGATACAGGGCCAGCGGCACCTGCCCCGAGCGGCTCGTGAACGTGCCACTCAATAGGCGGCCGGTAGGATAGAGGACGAGCGCGGCCAGCCCGAGTCCGGCCAGGCTGAGCACGCCATAGGCCCACCGTCGCCGCAGCCAGACGCCAATGCTCGGTGGGACGGGTGTCCCTAATGGCTGCGGCGTCCGGTCGACCAGCTACGAGCCTCCGGCGAAGATCTGGTCAAAGTGCTTCTTCAGCGCTTCGCCGTTCTGGGCCACATAATCCTCGGCACTGGGGAGCGTCTTGATGGCAGTGACCGCCGGCGCCCCTTTGGGACCGTCGATGCCCGGTAGCACGGGAATGTAGTTCTGTCCGACGAGCAGCTTCTGGCCGCGGTCGGACAGCGCATACTCGATGAGGGCTTGCGCCGCCGCCTGTTGCTTGCTGCTCTTGAGGATGGCGATCGGCGTGGGAATCAGCACGGCCCCTTCACTGGGCCAGACCTGCTCCACTGGAGCGCCCTTGTTGGCGGCAGCGCGCACCTGGAAGTCGACGACGCTCACCACGCCGTACTCACCGCTCACCAGTTTGTTCCCCACGGCCCCATTCGACTGCTCGACCACTGCGCCATCATCCTTGAGGTGCTGGAAGTAGGGCCAACCGAAATCGGGCTGTTGGACCAGTACGCCCAGTGTTGATAGGGCGGCTCCACTGTAGGAGGGGCTGGCAAGGCCGATCTTCCCCTTGTAGGCCGGGTCGGCGAGACTTTTCCAGCCGGTCGGCTTCGTCTTCACGGCCGACGTATTGACGCCGATAATGTTGAAGATCAGCCGGATCTCGTGCATTGCGCCGCTCAGGTAGTTGTGGGCGCCCGGCAGCGCGGCGGCGGTCGGCGGCGTATATGGCAGCAGTTGCCCGGCGTCAGCCAGCCCCTTGAGGAACGAATAGTTGGCGAACCAGAGCAGATCTGCCTGAATGCCGCCGGCCTGCTGCTCCGCTTTGATCTTGGCGATCAGCGGTTCGGTTCCATCGCGAAAAATGTTGACCTTGACACCGGGGACCACCTTCTGGAAGTCGGCCGTCATCTGCGCCACGAGGTCTTGCGGCTCTGATGTGTAGAGGGTGAGGGTACCGCTTGGCGCAGTGCCGGTCACGCTCGCCGAAGCAGTTGCCGTCACGCTGGCGGACGCACTCGTGGCGACGACTCGCGTTCCTCCCCCGGAAGCAGTCGTGCCGGCGCGGCTGGTCGTTGCAGCGGTGGCGCTGCCCACCGTACCGAACTGACTGACCGTTGCCCCGCCACCACAGGCCGCCAACGCCAGCGACGCGAGGGCGGCTTCACCGAGCCAGCGCCGGGTAACAAGCCGAACGGCGGTACGCTGCATTCTGCTGTGTCCTTTCACGGTCTATCACAGACGCTACCATGCGGTGCGCTGTCCGCCATACGCCAGCACCGTTACCCGTGCCGTGTCCAGGCACGCTCGAACCCCTATTTTGGCCACGGCAGCTTAAATCTAGGCGAAATTTGTTTCGTTTCTATCGCGAGCTGCGCCGTTGAAACGTCGCCTCGCCCGACCACAATGCTAAACTACGCCTGCTAGGTGCACAAGGGAGTCGTTCATGCCGAAACACTCGCGCATTTTGCTGGTGGAAGACGAACCCGCCTTCGTTGAATCGTTGCGCTTTCAACTGCAACGAGAGGGCTACGATGTCCGTGTGGCGGCGGACGGGAATACGGCCCTGGCGGCCGTGCAGCGCGCGAAGCCGGACCTCGTTCTCCTGGACCTTATCCTACCGGGGATGGACGGCATGGAACTCTGCCGCACCATCCGAACCGAGACGTCCATACCCATTATTATGTTGACAGCGCGCACCGGGCTGGGCGACAAGGTGACCGGGCTGGAGGCCGGGGCGGATGACTATGTCACCAAACCGATCCAAATGCGCGAACTACTGGCGCGCATCAAGGCGGCGCTACGGCGCGCCCAGTTGCCACCAGCGACGGAAACGGCGATGATTATTACCATCGGCGACCTCCAGATCGACCTGGGTCGCCATTCCGTCTTCGTCGGAGAACGGGAGGTGCCATTGCGAGCCAAAGAGTTCGAGTTCCTCACCTTTCTGGCCCGAAATGCCGGCCAGGTGGTGACACGCGAGCAGATAATGCGGCGAGTGTGGGGAGTTACCGACGCGGAGGATAGCCGGACCGTGGATGTCCATATGCGCTGGTTACGCGAAAAACTCGAGCAGGACCCAAGCCGGCCGAAGCTCCTCCAGACGGTACGCAATGTGGGATATCGCCTTGCCGGCTAGCCTGGCCACGAGGTTTGCGAGCCTTCGCTTTCGGATCGCCGCCGGTACGATTGGCACGTGCGCGGTCGTCACCCTCCTGGTCGCGCTGGCCCTCACCCATGGCGACGCCCCGCTCGTGCTGCTGGCGGCAGTGGCGGCGGCGATCCTGGCCGTCCCGCCCGGCCTCGCCCTGGCCCACCTGGTCGTCTCACCGCTCGATCACCTGGCGCAAACCACCGAGGTTCGCAGCTCAACGGCGGTGGACAGCATTACCCCGCCGGCTACCGTACCCTCTGTTCCCGGACACGCCGCTGCGCTGGAGATTGCGCGTCTAGCCGCCGCCATCGAACAGTTGGCGTTCCGTCCGCCACCAGAATCGGGCGCCCAGGCGCAGAAAGACGATGTCTTGGCGTCGGTGCTGACCGCCATGCTGGATGGCGTACTCCTGCTGGACGCCGACGGCCATGTGACTTACAGTAACGAGGCAGCTCGCCGTCTGTTGTTATTGGCGCCGGCGGCGGATGGCCGAGTGAACACCACGGTGGCGGCCTTTCAAGATGACCGCCTGACCACGATCGCGGCCCGAGCGTTGCGCGGGGAGACGCTCGACGACTCGCTCGGCCTGCATGACGCACAGTACACCGTGCGCCTCTACGCCGCGCCCCTCAACGGTGGCGGTGCCGGCGCGGTCATGGTACTGCACGATATGACCGAAGCGCGGCGTCTGGATCGGGTCCGCCAGGAATTTGTCGCCAACGCCTCCCACGAACTGCTCACCCCAATCGGTACGGTGCGAGCGCTTGCTGACACGCTCGCCCGCGGAGGAATGGAGGATCGCAAAGCAGCACGACGCTTTCTCAAGCAACTGCGCGTCGAAGCAGACCGGTTGACGGCCCTGGCGCGCGACCTCGTTGACCTCGCCCAGGCGCAGGCCGACGAACTCCGCCTCGACCTCAAGCCGACCGATGTCGCTGAGGTCATCACGACAGTATTGGAACGCCTGCATGCTCCGGCGGCGAAAGCAAATGTCTCACTGGAGGCGATCTGGGAGGCGCGGATTCCCCTGGTGCTGGCTGACCCGGCGCGGCTCGAGCAAGTGCTGATCAATCTCGCTCAGAATGCGATTAAGTTCACCGGAAACGGGGGACGAGTGACGATCGCGACAGAGACGCGCGAGGACACGTTGTTGATCCGCGTCTGCGACACCGGCCTGGGAATCGCGGCCGCCGACTTACCACGCATCTTTGAGCGCTTTTATAAGGTGCGCGGCGCAACCGGTTCCGCCGGCGGGACGGGCCTCGGCCTCGCCATTGTCCGACATCTCATGGGGGCCATGCACGGCGACGTGACGGCGGAGAGCGCAGTAGATCAGGGTTCGACCTTCACCATCACCCTCCGCCGCGCCGAGCCGTGTGCCGATGGAGTGAGCGGAGAACGATCGACATCCGCTTCGGCTTCATCATGAGACCGCAACGTTGCTAGACGACGCGCGGCGCCTGGCGACTAAACGACGCACCGACCAGAGCGACGACGGCAAGTACAGCGAACAGGATTGTGTGCTTGAAGTGGTGCGGGTTGGCGAGCGTCACCCAGTACACTGCCCAGAAGGCGGCAATCACCGCGGCGACCAGGCTGGCGACGATCATGGTGCTTCCTCGACGCATCCCGGCAGCCATCCAGGCCAGCAGCGGTACAATCGCCACGCTAATTAAGCCGATAACGGTCAGAATCAGTTCCCCCGATGACACGTAAGCTACTCCTTCATTCCACGGCCCGGCGTATTAGACGCCGTGCGCCGCGACAAATACGACACCAATCAAACCAAGCAGGATGCAATAGTACGCGAAGGGATCTAAGCGACCGAATTGGAAGTACCGAGTGAGAAAACGGACACTGATATAGGCGGCCAGCGCCGCCAGCACCCCTCCAACGACAGCCATGGCAATGACATTGCCGGCGGCCAGCGCCAACTGCGGCACTTCCAGCAAGCCGGCCGCGGCGATCAGGGGTGTCGCTAACATAAAGGTATAGTTCGCCGCGTCCTCGTGGCGCATGTCGATAAGCAAGCCGGCGCACATGGTCGTTCCGGAACGCGAAATGCCGGGGATGAGGGCCAACGCCTGGGCGCTGCCCACGACGATGGCGTCGCGCCAGGTGAGATCCTTGATGCTGCGAGTCCCATCCGGTTCATCGCCGCGCAACGTGAGGCCCCCGCCGTTCCGGCGACCGCGCAGGCGTTCGCTCAGGAGCATAATGCCGCCATTGACGATCAGGAAGACGGCAGCGATCAACGGCGTGGCAAACAGTTGCTTGAGGGGTTGCTCTAACACCGCGCCAAGAATACCGGCCGGGATGGTGCCAAAGAAGAGCATCCAGGCAAGATGCTCATCCGGCGTATGGGCCAGTCGGCCGCGGACCGCGCTCCAGGCAAAGGCGCGCACCACGCCACCCCAGCGATCACGATAAAACCAGCCGAGCGCCGCCGCCGTACCTAAATGCAATACGACGACGAAGGGCACGAAATTTGGCGACTTCTGGACCGCCCCGAAACCGAGCATACTCGGCAGCAAGACACTATGCCCCAGACTGCTCACCGGGAACAGTTCTGAAAAACCCTGCAGCAAGGCGAGGAACACCGCTTGCGCCCAGGTCAACACGGTCTCGTCGTCATCCTCGTTGCTGTCGTTCCTGCCGATCAGGGTACCACAGTACGTACAAGGAATGGGTCGAGAGCGTGAGGCTGGCTAGTGCGCCTGAGTGATGCGGCCGGCAACTCCGGGGTGTCTCCAACGGGCGCCTGGCGACTGAAGTCGCGGCTCACACGAGCGAAGTCCGCGAATTTATTTGCCAGGCGCCTTCGCGGGAAGAGCACCGGACCTGGCTGATGAACTACTTAGCGCCCGCTGGAACCAAAGCCAGCGCTGCCACGGTGGGTGTCGTCTAAAGCATCCACTTCGACAACGTCGACCATTGGGAGCGACTGGACCAGCAATTGGCCGATACGATCGCCGACCTGAACGGTATAGGGTGCGTCCCCGGTATTCAGCAAAGGGACGCGGACTTCGCCTCGATACGTCGCGTCGATCACACCGCCCATCGTCGTCAGCCCGGCGCTCACCGCCAGTCCGGAGCGATCCCAGACCAGGCCGACGTAGCCATCGGGCACGGCAATCGCGATGCCGGTGCCGAATAGATGGCGTGCTCCGGGTGCGAGATCAAACTGTTCCGCGGCGAAGAGGTCGAGCCCGGCGTCACCCGGGCGCCCGTACCGCGGTAACAGGGCCGCCGGGTCCAAACGACGGACCAGCAGCCGGACCTGGGAGCCGTCCATCAGGGGTAGGCGATCACGGATACATCGAATGGAAAAGGGCCTGACATGTGATACGGAGCAAGGAGAGAACTAAATGGACACGCCGGAGACGAGGTCACGCTGCTCCGCCTCGGCGTCCTCCGCCGCCTGACGGTCGGCGCGGCCGGCAGCAGCCAAAACCAGGAAGGTGGCCAACGGCGCCCGGTACGGCCGGCTTAACTCTTTTGTTACGGCATCGCTGACCAATTGCCGCCGTGCCATCACCGGTGTTGTCTCGCGTTCCATCGTGGCATTCAAGATCGATCTCTCCTCGTACGCTCCGCTCCAAACCAGTATTACGCAATAGGTGTGCCAGGCGAGTTCGGTCGCATATCAACTGTGTAGCTACGGATATTGATGAGCATAGGCAATTGCTACAGCAATCGCCAAGGGGCGGGAATTTCGGTGCACCGAAGGTCCTATGTCTGGTGCATGTCTGGTGGCTGGTGCTCGCCTCGGAGCCGCGGCTGGTGCCGCCTGAACCGTTCGTCGCTGTCAGTGCGGCTGTTCAGCAACCCGCTCACGCAGCCACGCTTCAAAGCGCCGGGTGGTGGCGTCGAGGCCGTCCGTGCGCTCGGCTAACAGAATCAACTGGTCGGCCATCTCAATGATGTCTCCCTGGAACAACAACCCGTTCTGACGCAAAAACATTGTTGAGATCGTATATGCTGTTCGCTTATTGCCATCGACCAACGGTTGGTTCTGGGCGATTCCAACCGCCAGTAGCGTTGCCTGGCGAACCAGGTCCGCCTGCTCGTAATGGGCGGCCATCTGCGGCTTGAGTAGGGCAGACTCCAACAGTCCGGCGTCACGCAAGGGTTCCGGTCGCAAGCCCAACCGTTCCATCATGACATTGTGGAGAGCAACCACGTCAGCAACGTCCAGGTAAATTGTCTCGGCCACCATCGTCAGCGATCGGCAAGATAGCGCAGGGCCGGCTCAATCTCCGGGAAGACTTCGTCAAACATCGCCTGGAGTTCCGGTGACAACACCGGTCGGACTTCCACGGCATGGACCTCAACGGCGACCAACTGGCCCTCGCGCAAGCGAAGACGATCCACTTCGTCCCGTGGGACAGTGACTATGAAGCTATTGCCGCTCCGCCGAAGTTTAGCTGTGACCGTGCTTTTCTCCCTCTCCGCGTGCATACAAACTATACCGTAGATACGTACCATTCGCCACACTGTCTTCTATGGCACGCGTTAGCGGCGTTGGCAGCGGGGAGCTTTGGGGCATGCTCGGTCATCGAACCGGCGTGTCGTTGACAGCCATGGTCACGGTCGCGTAGCCTGCATATGGCGACGGTGGATCGCTCGACAGTTGGGCACGATTGGGCAAGGAAGAATACAAGGATGCCGGTCTACGAGTATCGCTGTCCGACGTGTCGGCGACGGACAAGCGCCTTCTTTCTCACCTACGCGGAAGTCCACGCGCCGGCCTGTCCACGGTGCGGGCAATCGATGCAGAAGCTGGTCTCGCTCTTCTCCACTGTCAAGTCGGAGGAGGCGCGCGCCGACGAATTAGGCGATCCCAGCACGTTTGGCGACCTGGACGAGGATGATCCACGCAGCGTGGCCAGGTGGGCGCGCCGGATGGGCAAGGAGTTAGGCGAGGATCTCGGACCGGAGTTTGATGAAATGGTCGACGCGGTTGAGCGCGGCGAAGACCCCGCCGGCTTCGATGGCGGCCCGGAAGGGGAAGGCATGATGGACGGCGTGGGCGACATGGGAGGCCTGGACGAATAGCCGTCCCGCCCACCGGGGAGTACGGCGGCGGGCGGCAATCGGCGCCGTTAGTTCCGGCATCGTTGCCGTGGTCGGCTGGCGCCGGCAGGCACTGACCGCGTCGGGAGCCTGGGCGGGCTGGATCACCGGCGCCGTCGTGACGGCTGGTGGATGGGAATGTGCCGCCGCTATGTTGGCGTTCTTCCTTTCCGGAAGCGCGCTGTCACGCCGGCCGCATCGGCGCCAGCAAGCGCTGGACGCTTATTGGGAGAAAGGCAGCCGCCGCGATGCGGCACAGGTGGTGGCCAATGGCGGCGTCGCCACCCTGGCTGCTCTGGTTCAGGCTTGGCGACCAGGGGCGATGCCGGCAGCAGCGTGTTTCGGCGCTCTGGCCACGAGCAGTGCCGACACATGGGCCACGGAAATCGGCCTCCACGCCGCGGCGCCACCGCGCCGTATCACCGATGGGCGGCCGCTCACACCGGGAACGTCCGGCGGCGTCACCGGCCTCGGCATTCTTGGCAGCCTGGCCGGCGCCCTGTTCCTCGCCGCT
Source organism: Chloroflexota bacterium (assembly GCA_051003235.1). Taxonomy (GTDB): domain Bacteria; phylum Chloroflexota; class UBA4733; order UBA4733; family UBA4733; genus UBA4733. The sequence continues at coordinate 13,847 of JBPCLN010000096.1, forward strand.
GTCGCTAGCGTCGTGCCAAACCAGCGCCGGTGCAGTACCCGCTGGCGTCAGTTCCTCGGCATCGCGCTGGCCGGCGTTATCGGCTCGTTCTTCGATAGTGTCCTCGGCGCGACCGTCCAGGCAAGCTGTAGCTGCCCGACCTGCCACGTTACGACGGAACGCCGTCTCCACGCCTGCGGAACGCCCACCGATCACATCGCCGGTATCGCCTGGATCGATAACGACGTCGTTAACCTGTCGTCTACCGTTCTCGGAGCGACAGCAGCCATGATTTGGAGCATGGCGTCTGACCAGCGGGTATGAGGCGCCGGCACAGTTTGTATCCGCCTTCAAGGCGCTGCCGACCCTCCACGACGAGGCGCGCCTGGCGCCCTGGCTCTATCGGATAGCGACGAATAAGGCCATCAGCGCCCTCCGCCGGAAGCGCCTGATCGACTGGGTGCCCTTCGACGGCTATCTGCACGATCGTTCCAGCCGGCGTGATATTGGCGATGACATCGCAGTCGGCGACGTGGTGGCGCGGGCACTCGCGCGCCTGCCCAACGACCAGGTCGCCTGTCTGCTCGGCCACTCCGAGGGCCTCACCTATGCCGACCTCAGTGAGACCCTGAACTGCTCCCTTGCGGCGGTGAAACAGCGTCTTTACCGGGCGCGCCTGGCCTTCTGCGCTGCCTATGCCGCCGAATCGCAGGAGGTGGCTGTGCCAATTGAAGGGCCGGTCGCCATGGGTCTCGGCGTTCGATGACCGAGTCGAGCAGCGGATTCGATCTGCTGCTGATGGTGTATGCCGGTGGCGAAGCGGCGCCGGAGGACAGCTTTGCGCAGTGGTGGAAAGGACAGGACACAAATCCTCTACGTCCACCAGACTGCCGGCGGCGCCCAGCTCTGGCTCGCCGCCGGCGACGGCGCCGACCCGCACCCAGTGGTGAGCGGCATCGTTGGCATGCAGGAACTGGCGGGGCAGGACTTCGGACGCTCCGGGCTCGCCAGCTACCGCGGCGTCTTCGACTGGACGGACGCCGCCGGCGGCGAATGAGCGCCGGCCGTTCGCCGGCACAAACCTTGCTAAAGCGCTAGCACTTGTTCAACGGATGATCAGTGTGGTACTATCCGCTGAGTGAATTCCTGGCACGAATCTTGCGGCGAAAACCAAAGCGCCAGAGTAGCGGACCCTGTCCGACTGGGTTGGTCCTCGCCGCCACGGGAAACCGAAAGGCAGGCGTATGGACCTCGAACAGCAAGTTCGGCCGGAATTTAGCGTCCGGATCTCCCCCAAGCTGATTGCGTCGACGAAGATCCTCGCCTTGTCGTCGCAAGAGCTGGCCCAGACCATCCAACACGAGTTGATGGAAAACCCCGCCCTGGAGGTGGAAGAAAACAGCCAGTGCCCCACCTGCGGCGGGCCGCTGGAAGACGGCCGTTGTGTCAATTGCGCCAAGCCGACGGATTCCAGCGACAACAAAGCCGATGAGGTCAGCGACTGGGATTCCGAGCGCTACGGCGATTCCGTCGCCAGTCGGAACAACAACGATGACGACGACTATGACCCCCTGGCACGCATCACCGCGGAAGAATCGCTCAGCGACATGCTGTTACTCAGCCTGGCGGCCCAGGTGACCGAGGCTGAATACCCAATTGCGGAGTATTTGGTCGGCAATCTGGATGAGCGCGGCTACCTCAGCGTGCGGGTCGACGATGCCGCCCGCGCCCTTGACGTCACGACAGAGCGGATTATAGCCGTTCTCACCATTCTGCACTCTCTGGAGCCGGCGGGTATCGGCGCCCGCGACCTGCGGGAATGTCTGGCCTTACAGCTCAACGCCCTGGCGGAAAACGGCATCGCCCACCCGGTTGCCGCCGCGATTGTCGAGCGCAATTTGCTCAAGGCCCTGGCCGAACGACGTTGGCAGGAAGCCGCTTCCACCCTTGGCTTCAGCATTAACGAGGTAAAGGAGGGCTGGAAATTCATTAAGGAACGGCTGAATCCCCATCCCGCCAACGGCTATCAGTCTACAACCGGGGCGACACAAGCCCGTTCGTTCAAGCCGGACGTCATTATTCGCCGTACCCAGTCCGGCGCCTTTGAAGTCGAAGTCATCGAATCGGTTCGCTTCGATCTCCGAATTAACGGCAGTTACCGCTCATTGTGTACGAACGTCGACGGCATGGCCGCCCAGCTCAGCCCGGAAGACCGCCACCACATCAAGGAACACGTTGCTAAAGCGCGCTTCTTTATTGACTGCGTGCGTCAACGTTGGGAAACGCTTCGCCAGATCACGACCTGCCTGATCAACTATCAGAGCGAGTTCCTCGACAAAGGCGTCCGTTCCCTGAAGCCCTTGACTAGGAGCGAGTTAGCGGACATGGTGGGGCTGCACGAGAGCACGATCAGTCGCGCCACCGCCGAGAAGTACGTGCTGCTACCGAATGGCCGCGCCATTTCTTACGACGACTTCTTTGACGCCTCCCTCGGCATCAAGGACACCATGCGAGAGTTGATCGGCGACGAGACCGAGCAATCCCCGCTCAGCGACCAGCATATTGCCGAGAAACTGGCCGAACGCCACTTTCACATTGCCCGCCGAACGGTCGCCAAGTATCGCGACGCCCTTGGCATCTTGCCCAGCCGGTATCGCTAACCCCCGCCGATCAATTGCTCGTACAGCCGCCGCTGCCGAGCCATGCCGGCCTGGTAGCGTTCGTGTCGGCTCGGCGCCGGCTCAAATGTCTGGCCGAACGCCGCCGGGACGGAGGCGTCGTTCAACGCGCTAATCAGGCCCAGGCTTTGCAACGCCAGCAGCGCCGCCCCTCTGCTCGTTGCTTCCAGTTCACCGGAGGCAACCAGCGGCGCTCCCAGTACATCGGCCAGCATTTGCATCCATAACGGCGAATGGAGGACCGCTCCGCCATTGGCGACTAACTGGGGGCGATCGGGCAGGATCGTCTGCAGCAACTCGTAGATCAAGGCAAAGCGGTAGCACACCGCCTCCAGTCCCGCCCGCAACAGATCCACCGGCTGGGTGTTGAGGCTAATGCCGACGAAGGCGGCTCGCGCACTGCCGACCCAGTTCGGGCTGCGCTCGCCGGCGAGGAATGGTAAGACGGTCAGACCGTGCGCATCCGGCGCCATCGCTGCGAGCGCGAGCTCCGTCGCCGGTCCGTCGGGTAGGCGAAGGGTGCGCTGGAGCCACTCCCAGAGGATGCCACCGTTCGACAGGGCGCCGCCGAGCACGAAATAGGACGGCGTGGCGTGGTAGCACCAGAGGCCCCAGCGCACTGCCACGTCGTCCGCCGCCAGGCAGACCCGCATGGCGCCCGACGTGCCGATCATCAGGGCGACCCGCTGCCGGTCCGTGCAACCGCTACCCACATTGCTGCATGCGCCATCACCGGCGGCCGGGAACCAGGCGAGGTTGCGCAACGCCGGCCAGCGGGCGGCAAACTCCGGCGCCAGACCGACGAGTGGTTCGTTGCCACTCGTCAGGGGCGACAACTGCTCGCTGCGAATCGGCAAGTGGGCGAGGAGATCGTCGTCCCAGGCGCGGCGGTGCTGGTCGAGCAAGCCGGTACCGGACGCCATCGACACACTGCAGCGCGATTGACCGAGAAAGCGTAAGTACAGGTACTCACCGACCGACACCCAGGACACCGCTCGCTCCATGAGGTCGGGTCGGGCGGTCGCCAACCAGCGTAGCTTCGCCGGCCAGTAGCTCGCGTGCAGCACGCAGCCGGTCCGCTGATGAATGGCGCGCTCATCGAGTTCCAGCTTCAGTTGTTCCGCCGCCGCCGTCGCCCGCGTATCGGCCCAGGTATAAATGGGGCTCAGGGGCTGCCCGGCGCCATCAAGAGCGATCATATTGTGCCAGAACGTATCGGTGGCAAAGGCGCGTACCTTTGACATGAGCGCACCGGCCTGCTCTATAATGTCGTCAATGGCAGTGATGGCCGAGGCTAACAGCGTATCAGGGTCTAACTCAACGCCACCCTCGGCCGTGGTCTGTACTTCATAGGCGATACGCGCGCCAAGGCTGCCCACGGCACGGCCATGGCGATCGTACAGCGCCGTGCGTAAGGAGGACGTGCCAACGTCCAGGGTCAGGATCAGCGGCCCAACGGCTGCGTCCGGTTCCACCGTCCCCGCGAATGTCACTGCTGTCGGCACGCCTTCCTGACCCCCATTTCCACTCACGGTCGCCGGCAGTCGCTACGCCGCCGGGCCACGCGCGGCGTCTATTGCCACGCGGTTCTCATTATGGCGTCCTGGTCGCTATCATGCGTTGCGATCGACGTTCAGCACAAGGAGCCGCCGTGAAAGCTATCTCCCACGACGTACACGCCATTCCCGCCTCGGGCATTCGAGAAATGCAGGTCCTCGCCCTTGGCATGCCGGATGCTCTTCACCTGGAGATCGGCGATCCAGATTTTGACACACCGCAGCACATTTGCGACGCCGCCCAACGCGCGATGCGCGACGGTTGGACGCGCTACACGGCCACCACCGGTTTGCTCTCCCTGCGGGAGGCCTTATGCCGGAAACTGGAGGAGCGCAACGGAATCCACGTCACCCCGAATCAGGTCGTGGTCACCGCCGGTTCCACCAGCGGTCTGGCCGTCGTGATCCGCGCACTCTGCGACCCCGGCGATGAAGTACTGGTCCCCGACCCCGGTTGGCCCAACTACATGATGATGTGTACCGGCGCTCGCGCGGTGCCCGTCCGCTATCCCCTGGAGCCTGCCGCCGGCTTCCAACCGGACGTTGCGCGCCTGGAGCGCCTTATTACGCCGCGCACCAAAGTGCTGCTCATTAATAGCCCGTCTAACCCGACCGGCTGCGTGTTCACGCCCGCGGCGATGCAGGCACTGGTCGATTTTGCCCACCGTCACGACCTCTACCTGATTGGCGACGAAGTGTATGAAGAGATCATCTTCGAGGGCGAACACGTCAGCCCGTTCACCTTGACCGAAGATCCCCGCGTGATTAGCGTCTTTAGCTTCTCCAAGACGTACGCCATGACGGGCTGGCGCCTGGGGTATCTCGTCGCCTCGGCGGCGATTGTTGCCAACTGCAATAAGGTGCAGGAGGGCTATGTTGCCTGCGCTTCCGCCGTCTCTCAGAAGGCGGCGGAAGCGGCGCTGCTGGGCCCGCAGGGTTGCGTCGCTACGATGCGCGACGCCTACCGCCGGCGGCGGGATATCGCCTGCGCCCTCCTCAGCAACCATGGCGCGACGTTCTACCCCCCGCGCGGCGCCTTCTATCTCATGATCGACGTCAGCGCCGAGTCGCGCGACGACATGGCGTTCTGCAAGGCCCTCCTGCGCGACGAACGGGTGGCACTGGCCCCCGGCAGCACGTTCGGCGACGTCTCTCGCGGCTGGGTGCGCGTCTCTCTGGCCGCCAGCGAAGCCAATATCCGCACCGGTATTACCAAAGTGGCCGAGCGCCTGGCCGTGCCGGTGGCATGATCCCGCCCCTCGTCCGCCCGTTCACGGTGACCGGCAGTGGGCGAGAGGCACTTGCGCGCATCCTGACCTACCTGCAGTTACGGCCCGCCGATGAAGTCTGGCTATCGACAACGATGGGCCTGCGCGACTTGCAGGTCAGCCCGTGCGTCACCGCCACCATCGCGCGGCACTGCCGGTTCGCCTTTCAACCCGGACCCCGCACTGCCGCCGCCCTCGTCATCCACGACTTTGGCGTGCCGCACCGCGATCTTGCCGCCATCCGCGCGCGTTGCGACTACCATGGCTGGCCGCTGATTGAGGACGCGGCGCATGCCTTCGCGAGCACGGACGCCGCGGGCCGGCGCATGGGTACGGTGGCAGATTTTGCCCTCTTCAGCCTGCCAAAATTCTTCGCCGTTCCGAACGGCGGCCTGGTGATCGGTTTGCCCGCCCAGGCCGCCGGACCGGAGGATGGCACCGCCGCCGAACGGTTCCGTGCCGTTTTGCCCGCCACGGCCGACATTGCAGAAACCCGGCGTCGGAACTGGCAGAGCCTCCACCGCTTACTTGGACCACATGGCCTGGACAGCGACCTGCCGCTCACGCGCGGCAGCGTGCCCGCATGCTACCTACTCCGGACGGCGCACCAGTTTGCCACGCTCCGCCGGCTCCGACGGGCCGGCATTGAAAGCGGTCCTGAGATCCATTGTGACCGGGTCTTCCTGCCGTGCCACCAACACCTCGACCTTGATGACATCGGGCGAATCGTCGCCATGGTCGCATCCGGCAGTGCCGAAGCGTCACCGTCATCCAACCCGACCATGCCAGGGCGCCCGCTGCGCCTCTCCCCACAGCGGGTGGATTAGTAGACCGTAACACGTCATTCGATAAGGGATTGAACCCCGCCCCTTCGTGCCCGAAATCCATACATGCACTCGCCAAACGCGGTATACTAGTACATAAGTTCTATGTCCGAGAGGAATACCCCGCATGGATAATCGACAATCGGCACGCACCCTGTACGGCGTGGCGGCGCTGTTGGAATCGGAAGGCGTCAACCCCTATCGTGTCCGCGCCTACCGGCGCGCGGCCCGTAACCTGCTCGCTTTGCCCGGTGACGCCAGCCTGTACGTTAACGCGGCGAAGGAGTTGCCGTTGCCGTGGCTCGGCAAGCGGCTGCGTCGCAAGCTCGGCGAGCTGGTGACGAGCGGGCGCATGCAATTTTATGACGATTTCGTGGACGCCCTGCCTCCGGTCAAACGGGAGTTGCTGGCAATCCCTGGCGTCGGTTCGAAGACCGCGCAACGGCTGGAGACGGAGTTACACCTCTACAGCGCCCAGGCCGTCGTTGAGGCAGCGCAGGCGGGTCGTCTCCAAACACTGCGCGGCATTGGCAGCGTCCGAGAGCGGCAGTTGGGGGAGGCGGCAGCGACGTTGGTGAGGAGTGTAGCCTGATGGCAATCGTGCTCGAAGCTGATCTGGGCGTCGACGATAGCGCTTCGGAGGATCGTGCCGATGACGAGGAGGACCTGGTCGTCGGAGCGGACAGCTCGCCGGACGCCGCGCTCGATGAAGAATTGCTCGAGCGGTTCGCGCTGCCGGTGACGCCGGTCCTGGCCGTGCAACCGCGGCCGTATCAACAGGAGGCCATTCGCAACTGGCTCGCCAACGGCGGCCGCGGGGTCGTGGTACTGCCGACCGGCTCCGGGAAGACAGTGGTGGCCTTCATGGCGCTGGAGCAGGCTCCAGTGCGCACGCTGATCATCGTGCCCACGATCGAACTGCTTCGCCAATGGCATGACAGCCTGGTGAAGCAGTTGGCGCTGCCCGCGGCACTGGTGGGCGTTGTCGGGGGAGGTGAACGCCGTCTTGCGCCGATTACCGTCATGACGTACGACTCGGCTGCCATGCCCCAACGGAAACTGACCGATTACGGCTTGCTGATCGTCGATGAAGTCCATCACCTGCCGGCGCCGACCTACCGCCTGATCGCCGAGAAAACCGCCGCGCCCTGGCGCCTGGGGTTGAGCGCGACGTTAGAACGGCCCGACGGCAGCCATATGGACCTGGCGACGCTGATCGGACCGGAAGTGTACCGGCGGCGGCCGGCGGACCTCTCCCGCGAGGGTCACATCGCCGCCTACCAGCAACGGCGAGTATTTGTCGACCTTTCGCCGCAGGAACGCTATCGCTATGACTCGCTCATGGCGGAGTACAAGTGGTTTCTGGCGACGCAGCGAAGCCAGTTCATGCGGGGCAATCTGTTCGATGAATTGATCAAACGCAGCGCGTTCGATCCGGCCGCCCGCCGGGCGCTTCAAGCGCACCATCAGGCGCGTCTCATTGCCCTCAATGCTGAAGCGAAGATCGATACCGTCGCCCAATTGCTCGCCAAGCACCGCGCGGAGAAAGTGTTGATCTTTTCCGAATACACGGCGATGGTCAACGTCATGAGCCGGCGTCTATCGCTGCCGGCGATCACCTATCGCACGGACCCGGAAGAACGAAGGCTGATCCTGGAGCGCTTCCGCGCCGGCCGCTATAGCAAGCTGGCGAGTGGACGCGTGCTGAACGAAGGGGTCGACGTGCCGGATGCGAACGTCGCCATCGTCGTGAGCGGCAGTTCCGCCACCCGCGAGCACATTCAGCGCCTGGGACGGGTGCTGCGCCCGAAGCCACGGGAAGCCGTTCTCTACGAGATCATCAGCCGGCGCACGACCGAAGGGCGGGCGTCGCGCACCCGCCGCGCCGGGGCGGCCTGACGCCATGGCATGTGCACTGAAAGACATTCGCTTCACCGTCCGGCGCGCCGGGAACGACGCGCCGCTGCTCTATCCCCGCCTGCTGCGTGATCACACCGTCCTGCCCAAGATTGCCTTCGCCATCGACTACTTTGAACGCCTCGTCGGTCACGAGCGACGCGACCTGGATGCCGAACTGCTCGTGAATTTCTTTGGCGACCACAAACTTGCTCGTTGCATGATCGCCTCCCTTGCCTCCTCGTACCGCTTCCGGGCGCGCCGTATCAGCGAGGTGGTGAGCAGGACCTCCGTGCGTCGCTTCGCCGCCTGCGGCGTCACGGCGCCGAAGTTGCTACGATTAGCGCTCTTCGATGACGTCAACGAACGCCGATCCGGCTTTACGCTCCTGGATGACCGGGCGGCTGCCTGCTGCGACCTCGCCGGACGCTTGAAAGTGCGCCCGGTCGAGGTCGAGCGCGTGTTGTACCTCGACCTGGACGAACACGCCGTCTTGCAACGCGTTGGTCCCCGCGCCGTTCCGGAACATGTGGCAGCGCAGTTCAACGTCGGCGTCCTAGAAATGTTGCTGCGGCAGGCCGAATCGGTAGAATTACAACTGCGGGCAGCCACGCCTGAGGCTATGGCCAGGGTCACCGCGGTCGCGGCGAGGTATGGCGTGACCGTGGAGACACCGAACGACATGACGCTGCGGTTCGTGGGCAGGCGGGACGCGCTCGGCAACTGGTCGCGGCATGGGCGTAAGCTGGCCCGCGCCACGTTGGACGTCCTCGAACGCGGTCAATCCGATGTCACAGCAGGAATGGCCGTGCTAATGCTTGGCCACAGACCCTTGCGTTTGCGCCTGACGCCGGAGGTTCTCGCCATGCTGGTAGGTCCGCAGCGCGGCCAAGCCGACTGGCAGGACGACTGCGCCGCTCGTGACGCCGTTCTCGAACGAGTGCGTAAGGAAGTGCAGCGACGCCCTGGTCAGTGGACGCTCCGCCGTCAGCCGGAGGCGCAGGCCACTTGTTCCGGCGTCATGCTACCGGACCTCCGTCTGCACGGCGGTGATCAATACATCCTCATCAGCGCCGTGCGGTCCATCGAGCATGCCATTCGGCTCGCCCACCGCCTGGACACGTCGGCGACGGGGGATCGGCATGTGTTTGTGGGGGCGTCAGATTTTCTACAACCGCTCCGTGAAAGCGGAGCGACGTGCATCGACACCGAGGCCTTTGACGTGGGAACACTGGAGGCGGTGGTAGCGATTACTCCAGGTACGGAATAGCCCAATAACTCTGCCCGTGACCCTGTTGGTTTGACTGGCGCGAGCCCTTGTGCGCCCAAAAGCCAGACCCTATCGCGGTGCATTGCCTTGCGGTATGCTTCGATCGTCCAGCGATAGGGTCTCGTCAGATTGCGGCTCGACTTTTGCCACCTGGAGACGCTCGGAGCGCACTGGAGCGCTCACCGTCTGAATTTCCTGATGGTGGCTTCGCCAAACACGAACCTCCTCACGGAGCACGGCTTCTTTTGTCACCGTGACGTCTTCGGCCCGCACCGGCACGCGCACGGACCAACCACCGTTCAGTGCTTCAACTGCCGCCTGGAGCGGCAATTGGCGGGTTGCCGGCGGTCCTTCGTCATCGTTACCGGCGGGCTCCAAAAGGTCTGCTGATCCGCTTCTCCTCCCAACAAGGGGTCGGTTAATTGCCATTCGTCAATTCTCCGTACCTCGTCACGCCGCCTAGCCCAGCGCCCGCCGGACCAGGTGCTCCAGGAAGCCGCCCTCCGTGGGTGCTGTTTCATCTGACACTGCGACTTCTTCTCCCGCCGGCTGGGCCTCACCATCGGCACCTGCGTAGAACTCATGGATCAATCCGGTCTGCTGCGGATCGTCTATCACGACTGTTTCCCGGCGCAGCGTTTCTTCAAAAAGGCGGGTCTCGCTTGTCTCGATGCGCCGAATTCGCAACTGTTCGCGCATGATGAGCCGCTTTACTACCACTAGTTGCTCTTCATAGACGGGAACTACCAACACGCCGTCCTCGTCCCAGGGGGCAAGGCGCTCCTTCACGGCCTCGCCAATCGGTAAGTGTTGGACCTCCACTTCCTCCCGCATGGCGTCAACGGTCAGGCGGCCGGGAAACTCCTCCATGGCCGTGCGCACTTCGACCTCGCCCACCGTCCGCAAATCTTTATGCGGTACCAGTCGTTCCTCGTGTAGGTGGATGGTGCCGACTTGTTCGGCCGCCGATGGTACCGCAGCCGGCGAACCGGCCTCCGGCGGCGCCGACCAACGATCGAGCTCGCCACACGAACACGTCAAGTCGACGGTGCCGTCGTCCCGAATGCCCTGGATCAGGGATAGTGGCAGAAGCAAATGCTCGGCACCGAGGCTTGGCGCAATCCGCAGATATTGCGGGCGCCCGTCGCCATCGTTGTCCACCCCGACAACACTGCCGGCCAGACCGTCCGTACACTGGACCGTTGCGCCGCGCCGAGTGCGCTTGGTTGGCATCGTCGCCATGTCGTCCCCCATCCGCGTCACGTTTGCCTGACTAGCGATGCAATTTTCGGGCCAAGCGGTCGTGCAGCGAGGCCGTCAGGCCCACTCGGCGGCGATCAGCACGGCGCTGAGTGTACTGCCCTCCTCCGCTTCCGCCAACGCCGCCTCGAATAGGTCGATATCGTCGGACGATTGGACGATCCGGTGGTCAATGCGCCAGGCGTCGAGTACCGGCTCCAGGAACCGGGCCGCCGTGTCCTGCGCTTGACCGTCGGGTTGCCAGCCTCGGTAGCCGATCAGGAGCAATAGCGGCAGTCGGAGCCAGAGCGCCAGGCCACGTACCGAGTCGCCCGACTCAAAGAATCCGGTGCTCTGGATTACCACCACCGGCTTTTTGCCGGCGACAAAAAGACCGGCCGCCACGGCGAAGCTCTCGCCTTCCCGACACACTTGCACCAGCGAAATGTCGGCGTCTCGGCGGACGAGGTCGTAGAGTACCGCCGACTCGCTATCCGGTAACCAAACGAAATGGGTGACGCCGTGCCGTTTCAAGCGACGAAGGATTTCCGCCGTGTCCAGCGCGGTTGGCGCTGCCGCCGTCGCCGTCGCAAGCTGCGTCATACCCCTGAACTCCTTATCCGCGTCATGCTGTGCCCCAATGTACGGCATTTTACGGTCCTGCGGCGTCGCCGGCACACGCTGCGCGCCAGACGCGGGTACGATTGGTCAGTGATCGAAAGGAGTAGCAATGGCAAACCTCACCCTGGCGGCGACGACTCGCACCGTACTTGGCAAGCAGGTCAAGCGCCTACGCCAGGCCGGCATGGTACCAGCGAACATTTACGGCCATAATCGGCAATCCGAGGCCGTACAGATTCCCCAGCGCCAATTGGAGCAAGTGGCGCGCGAGGCCGGCAGTAGCGGCATGGTGGAACTGCACGTTGACGGCGAACAGGGAGTGCGCAACGTCATCATCCGCCGCCTGACCTACAACGCCATCACCCGCCGGCCGGTCCACGCGGACCTGTACCACGTGCGGATGGACGAGCCGATCGTCGCGGAAGTGCCGATCCACCTGACCGGTGAAGCGCCGGCGGTGCGGGACGAAAATGGTAACGTGCTGGCCTTACTCAGCCATGTCCGCGTGCGAGCGTTGCCGGGCGATATGCCGGCCATGATTACCGTGGATATCTCTGGTCTGGCCCACGTCGATGATGCCATCGCCGTGCGCGATTTGGCGTTGCCACCGGGGGTTGAATCGATGCTCGACCCGGACGAACTCGTGACTAAGGTCAACGCGCCGCGCGTCGTCGCGGAAGAAACGCCGGCCGAAGTGGTTCCCGAGGCCGTTCCCCCAGCGGAGGAGTAATGAGATTGGGGCGAGGCCCACGTCTTGGACCTCGCCCCCTCACCGTCGCTATTGCCGGGAAAGGAGCGCCGGTTGCCTCTTGTACTTGCCGCGACCGTGCTGTAAGATCAGTGCACGCTGCGCGACGGTCCCGCCGTTGCTGCATCCTTGTCGCGGCCCTGATCGGGCCTCTGGAAGAGGAGCGTTCCATGCACCGTATCCTTGTTGCCAATCGCTATGGCCATCAGGTTGTGGAGTGGGAGACGACCGACACGGAGGAGGCGCGGGAGCAAATTGCCGCCGCCGAGCGCATTCTGCGCGAAGCGCGCGACAAGGGCTGCCTCGTGTCGCGGAAAGAAGGCGGCCAGCATGTGCTGGACACGCGTCCCTTCGATCCCCAGGTCGAGGAATACCAGATCATTGCACCAATCGCCGGCGGCTAAACGTCCTGCCTGGTGGCACCGGCTCTTCGGAGTTGAGGAGGCCGACCCGGCTGACCTGAATCTGCCCGACGTGGAACAGCCGTGGCTGTTCCGATGGGACCATCTGCCGCGCCGCGACCCCGGTCCCGGCCTCAGCACCGCGAAACGTCGGCTAGCGCATGACCGCGCCCGCGAGGTTGCCCGCGCTACCTTGGGAGATGCGCTCTGGGACCGTGTCCAACGCGATGGCTACCTCGACCTGCGTTCCAGGCAGTTTCCTGGCCTGACTTATCGCCTGCGGATCGGCTTGCGGATTGAGGTTCGGTGCGACCCGGGCGCCCAGTCGCCGTGGCCCCATCCATTTCTCTGCATTAACCCCCGTTACCCTTTGCCCGAAGAGGAATTCTTCGCACAACTGTATCTCTATGTGCGCGACCGCGAAGACATCGTGGTTCGCGTCGCGGCGCCCCAACCCTGGGACCAGACGCTTGGACGCACCTTCTGAAGCACCGTGTTCGCGGTGTCCGCGCCGAGTCGCGTGTTACCACCGTCCGCGCCAGGCCGGGACGACGGCCTCGACGGCGGCGCGGGCCCAGGTGGAAAAGTCGATAACTGTATAGAGCAACAGTAGGGGCCACCGTCGGCGTGGCAGCACGAGCCGCACGGCAAGTGGCGCGGCCTGCACATAGCCAATGCGCCGTCGCCAGCCGGTAAACAGGGCGGTCAGCCAGAAGAGCAGGGCGATCCGGCGCAGCCGCCCCGGCGTCAACGGCAGTATGACGAAGACTATACCGAGGAGCATTGGCCGGATGCCCTGACGTACCACCGTCCGATCGTCGTAGCGCCGGCCGACCAGCACCAGGTTACGCAGCCAACGCGAACGCTGCCGGCTGTAGTCTCGCAACGTGATCGCCAGACCAACCGGCATGTGGCTGGCCCGGACGAAGCGAATCGTAAAGCCGGCCGCACGCAAGTGGCAAGCAAGCGTGTAGTCGGTGCCGGTCGCTGCTTCCCAGGCGAAGCTGCCGGCCCGGACGGCGGCGTGCCGGGTGAGCGCCGCGTTGCTCCCGAGCATCCCCGGTGAGGCATCCGGTATCGCGGCACTACCAGCAACTTCCAACGCCCACTGATAGGCGATCAGCGGCAGCGCTCCCAGTTCCGGCAACGGTTCGCGCGTGCCCGTCGCTGCTTCGACCTCGCCGGCGAGAATCGGCGCCAGGGTCGCGGCGACAGCATCCTCCGTTGGTCGTGCATCCGCATCGGTCAGGAACAGGATATCCCCGCGGGAGGCACGGAAACACCGCTCCAGCGCGCGTTGCTTGCCTTCTCCCGCCCGCTGTTCCAGCACCACCACGTCCGGTGCTGCGAACCGTTGTGCTTCCGCGTAGCTCCCATCCGGCCCGCCGGCACACAGCACCAACTCGCGCGGCTGGTATTCCAGTGCTCGAATGGCCGCCACGAGCACCGTAATGAGGTGGCGTTCGTTCCAGATCGGTACCAATACGCTCAAGAAGGGACGCTCGTCCGCCGCCACGTCGCATCTCCTTCCCAAGCCAACTGAAGGACAACTGTAACCGTTGCCGCGAACGGCTCGATGATTCATCACCGTCCTACCCCACTTCCATACCAGTCGCCAGCCACGTGGTCGCCAGCACCACCAGGGCGATCGACAGGGCGGGCGGCAGCGTCCACCAGAGCCAGGTGGGACCGAGGAAGAGCAAGGGGTAATTGAAGGCTGCACCAAGCATGCTGCCCCAACTCTGGTTCGTGCGGTCGCCCAGGCCGAGGAAGGAAAGAGTCGCGTCGGCGAAGAGGGCAAAACGAACGGTGAGCACCAGCTTTGCCGGCAACAAGCCGAGCGTCGCAGGCAGCACGTGCCGCAGTGCTATACGCAGCGGTGTCGCACCGAGCGCTTCGGCCGCCGCCACATGGGGAGCGCCGCGTGAAGCGATCACCTGCGCCCGCACGACACGGGCAAAGGCAGGCCAGGAGAATAGGCCCAGGGTCAGGACGATATGCAACCGGCTTGGTCCCAACAGCGCGACCACCAGCAGGTAAAGTAGCAAGCTCGGTAATGCCAGCAGCAGGTCGGTAACCGCCATGAGCGGCCCTTCCGCGCGAGGCCAGAGGCCGGCCGTAATGCCGAAGCTCCAGGACAGTGCCGTCGACAGCGCAGTGACGCCGGCTCCGACGAGTAAGGAAGAGCGGCTTGCCCAAAGCCACTGGCTCAGGAGGTCCTGACCGATGTCGTTCGTACCGAAGAGATGTCCTCGGCTCGGGGCGATCAGCGGCGCCCCGCTGGGCAGGCCGGGACTGAAGGGCGCCAGTAGCGGACCGAATATCGCCACACCGACAGCGCCACCGAGCAGCACGATACCCACCGTCGAGCTACTCACCGCCATTCCCCGCCGCGGCTGGTCCGCATCACGCTCCACGCCGGGGCTCCAGCCGGATATAAAGCAGATCGAGCGCCAGGTTCGCCGCCAGCACGCCCAGGCTCCCCAACAGGAAGACGGCCTGCAAGACGGGGTAATCCCGCGTGCTGATCGCCTGAAATGCCAGCAGCCCCAGTCCGGGTACCGAGAAGACCCGCTCCACAACGATCGCACCGCCCAGCACCTGGCCGAGCCGTAGCCCGAATAGCGTCAGCACTGGGAGCAGGGCATTCGGCACAGCGTGCCGGAAGGCGATCCGCCCCTCTGTCAGGCCCTTTGCCCGCGCCGTGACAAGATACGGTTCGGTGAGCACGGCTTGCACGGCGCCTCGGACCACCAACACGAAGGCCGCAGCCGTCACCAGTACCAGCGTGAGCGCCGGCATTGCCAGGTGCCAGACCACGTCAACCGGGGAGGGCACGCCGCCGGCACCGAAAGCGCTGCGGCCGCCCTGGAGCGGGAACCAGCCCAGGCCGACCGATAGGGCCAGGAGCAGCGCCATGGCCACGAGGAATTCCGGCAAGGCGGTCAGCCCACTACACAGGGTGACGACGATCCAGTCGGTTCGTCCGCCATGCCAGGCGGCCAGCAGACCAAGCAGGACGCCGCCCAGCCCGGCGACGAGGATCGCCGTCAGGACGAGGGCGAGCGTCCACGGCAACCGCTCACCGATCAACTGGCGCACGGGAGTGCCCTGGCTGATTGATGCACCGAGATCGCCACGGGTAAGGTCGCCGAGATAGGTGACGAACTGCGCCGCCGGCGGCTGGTCGAGGTGATAATAGGCGCGCAGCCTGGTCTGCTGCGCCAGCGTCAGCGTCGAGGCGGCAGCGCCCAGGCCGTTGGCGTTCACGGCCAGCGGGTCACCCGGAAGGAGCCGGGGCAAGGCGAAGTTCAACACCACTACCGTCACGCCGAGCAGCAGATAGCGGGCGAGCAGCCGCCGCATTGGCGCTACCGGCGCAGGAAGGATAGCTTGTTCTGCACCAACGGCGCGCCGTCGATTAAGCCGCCCCAGGTGGTCATCGGCGTGTACTTCGCGCTATCGTAGACCCAATAGAAGCGTCGATAATACAGCACGATTGTGGGAAGCTGATCGGCTAAAATTTCCTGCATCCGAAAGATGATCGCCCGACGCTTCGCCATATCAAGCGTGACGGCCTCGGCGTCGGCAAGTTGCCCGAACTGCGGGTCCTTAAAGTTGAAGCCCTGGGCAAAATCGTTGGCTTCGGCTCCGTTGTACCAGAGACGGAGGAAATCCGGGTCGCTGCCGATGCCGATATGCTGCACGATGCCGAGCTGAAAGTTCCCCTCGCGCAACAATTGCGTCCGTGTCTGGCTATCCACCCGCTTGACGACCAGATCGATGCCTACGGCCTGGAGCATCGGCAGCATCAGTTCCGGTTCGCGGTTAGTGGGATCCGCCAACAGTTCAATGCTGTAGCGTTGATCCTGCAATAGCGCGCGCGCTTTGGCAGGGTCGAAGGCATAGCCCGGCAGGTTGGGGTTGAACCACGGCGTCTCCGGCGGGATCACACCGGCGCTGCCGGCGATGGGCGTTCCCTTCGTGATCACCTGGCCTATCTGGCGGCGATCAAGCGCATACCTGATCGCTTGGCGCACTTCCTTCCGATCCAGCGGCGGTCGCTTGGTATTGACAGCCAGCCGGACAACGGAAAGCGGGGGCGTCGGCAGTACCTTGAGGCGGGGATCGTTCGGGAATAGCCCGACCACCGAGGCGTCGGTCGTCCAGGCCAGGTCCAGTTCGCCTTTCTGCACTGCCTGGATGCTCGTCTGCGCCGAAATATTGAGTTGCTGATATTCCCCTACGCTGACTGGACCGCGGAAATAGTTTAGGTTGGCCGTCAGGCGGTAGGCGGCCTCTGCCTGGCGATACTCCGCCAGGGCAAACGGTCCGCTACCGAGCGTCGCGTCAGGAGCGCTATGCGCCAATGGATCAGCCACCTGCGACCAGACGTGCTTCGGGATGATTGGTACGATGCCGCCGATCTCCTCCAGAAACGGGGCGAACGGTTGCCGCAACCGGACCACCACCTGATCGGCTGCCGAAACGGTCGCGCTCGCCACCATGGCGGTGCTAGTCCATCGATAGGGGTGTTGGGCGTAATAGGCAAAGGTAAAGGCCACGTCATCGGCCGTTAGCGGCCGGCCATCGTGCCACTGCACATTCGGGGCGATGGTGAACGTGTACTCCCGCCCGTCGGGCGAGATGCGCCACTTCGTTGCCAGCCAGGGGATGATGCCGTGCTCATCCTTCCACGTCAAGGTGTCATACAACAAGGTCAACAGCACGGGCCCGCCTGGGCCGGCCGTAGACACCCGAAACGGCGACGGCACGCCGACGTCCGCCCATGCCGCACGGACAGTGGGGGCTGGGTGTTGGGGACTCGCGGCCGGCGATGCGGTGGTGGCGGCCACGCCGCTGACGCCGCCCGGTCCGCAGGCAGCCAGCGCCAGGGGCAGCAGGAGCGCACCCCGGCGCGTCAAGGCCAGGGTTGGCCATTGGCGGTCTGGTAGGGGCAGGCCCCCGTGCCTGCCCTGGTCCGGTTGCTTCCATTGACCATTGTTTGCGCCGTGAGCAGGGTAGGCACGGGGGCCTGC
>JBPCLN010000097.1:0-19296 GCA_051003235.1 Chloroflexota bacterium
CCGAAGGCGACGTTGGCGCAGATTTCCGGTAGGCGGATGCGGCCGAGCAGCATGCCCTGGGGACTATAGATCAATACTCCGGCATAGCCCAAGGGGGCGCTGGAGCTGATCCAGAGGTTGCCGTTGACGTCCGCCCGGATGCCGTCTGGGCCGCAGCGCACGCCGTCAACCACCATGTCAGCGAACAGCCGCATGTTACGGACGGTGGCGCCTTCTACATCGAATGCAAACACCGCGTGCTTGCCGTCCGGTCCTGGGTCGCCGGCGAACTTGCCCGTGCTGATGAGATATAACGTCTTGTAGTCGGGCGAGAAGCAGAGGCCATTGGGATAGGGAAGCTGCTCGCCGGCGACGACGACATCGAGCCGCCCGCTCGGGTCCCAACGGTAGGTGTTGGTCGGCAACTGGCGCTGCGCTCCTCCGACGGCACCGGCGAGCTGACTGCCCAGGCGGGGATTCAGGAGGCCGGCCGGATTCGACATGCCGCCCGCAATGTCCGGGTGGCCCTCGGAAAGGGTGTCGCCGTAGGGCGGGTCGGTAAACCAGATGCTTCCATCCGGGTGCGGCGCCAGATCGTTTGGTGAATTGAGCGGCTTGCCCTCGAAGGCGTCCGCAATCACCGTCACCGACCCATCGTGTTCCCAGCGCACGACGCGCCGGAAGAAATGCTGGGCGGATAACTGGCGACCCTGGAAATCAAAGGAGTTGCCGTTGCTGTTGTACGACGGACTGCGAAATGTGGTCACACGGCCGTTCTCCCAGAGGTAGCGCCGCTGGACATCGCCTACCACATCGCTGAAGACCAGATACTGACCCTGTCCCGACCAGGCTGGCCCTTCCGACCAGATGCCGCCGGTCCAGAGGCGGCGGATCGGCGCATTTCCCACCAGCGAAGGGCGCAGGCTGCGATCAAGGACGATGACATCCGGGTCCGAATAGATCGTCGGCGGCGCGCCTGGCCCCCACTGCCGCGGCGGGTTGGTGATGACACTCGGCGGCGTGGCCGTTAGCGGCTTGCGCTGTTCGTCTTCCTGCGCCACTGGAATCCTCCGTGAGGCCCTACTTGCCGGACCAGTAGGCGTCCAGCGCCGCCTGAACTTGCTGTTGCGCCGCCGCTAGCGCGGTGGCAACGTCCGTCTTCTTGTTGAGGCTATCGCTGCTGAGCGTGCCCAGCGCCTTATTCACGGCGTCGTAGGCGGGGGTGCGCACGTAGACCAGGGCATTCGCCGCCTTGAAGAGGTCAAGGACCTGAGAACGGCCGTAATGGACTTTGACTGACGCGGGATCTTCCGCCGCGGCGATATTGCCCGGCACATCCTCAGAGCGCAACTGCATGGTGATCTGCCCCTCCTTTGAAGCGAAATAGTTCGCGTAGGTCCAGGAGGAGTCGGGGTCTGTCGCCGCCAGCGGGACACAGTTGAAGACGCCAAGTTGGGGGATATACTGCTTACCGGCGTTGTTACTGCCGCCGGGGATTCCGTCGATGGTGAAGGGGGCAGGGGTCTTCTCCTGGCCAACGTTCCAGGCCATCCAGTTGCCGTTGGTCGCTAAGCCGGCTTTGCCGGCGGCGAACGGGCCATTCTTATCCGTCGCGGCCTTGTTCCAGGCGGCGAGGGGAGCCGGTCCGCCGTAGACCTGATCCATCGTCTTGATGACGTAGTTGAGCGACTCCTGGGCGGGGGAGCCGTTGAAGGTGGCCTTTTTGCCGTCGTCGCTGAGCAGCGGAATGCCGTTGGCAGCCATCCAGAATGCTCCCCATGTCGCGTACGGCGTCGAGGTCGGGTCGTTGCCGATCTGGGTAAAAGTGTTCCCTGCGCGCTGGGTGAGCTTCTGCGTCGCCGTCATCAGGTCGTCCCAGGTCGCCGGTGGCTTCGCGGTGTCCAGACCGACACCTTTGGCCAGGTCGGTGTTCTGCCAGAGAATAACGACCGCCGGATGGTTGGTCATCGCGTAGTTCTTGCCGTTGTAGGTGGTGTCCGTCAGCACAATCGGCCAGAAATCCTGCATATTGACTTTGTCACTGGCGATAAAGGAGTCGAGGGGGCGCAGCAAATTCTTCTGGGCAAACTCCGGCAACTCCCAGCCATAGGTAAGCCAGACCCAGGCGCCTTGTAGGGTGTTGGAGGCGATGGCCGTAAGGCGCTTGTCCTTGTACCCGCTGACCTGGGTCGCTGTCGCCTTGATGGCTGGATACTTCTTGTTGAACGCCGCCGTGACATCCTGATAGGCGAACATGCCGCCGCCGCCGTAGTCAAACCAGATCGTCAGCGTCTTTTCCGCCCCACCTGGCGCGGTCGCCGCGGCACTCGCCGCCGTGGCAGCGCTCGTGGCTGTTACCGTACTGGCCGCGGCGCTACTGATCGTGCCGGCGGCGCTCGTCGTCGCCGGCGTCGTGGACGCCGCCAGGGCGCTATTCGTCACCGCGGTTGACGAGGTAGCGATCGCGCTGCTGCTACTGGCGAGAGCGCTGCTAGAACTGGTGGGAGCGGCGGTGACGGTGGCGCTCGTTGCGTTGCTGAGGCTAGCTGTACCGGCTGCCGTCCCTCCTCCACAAGCTTGCAAGAGCGGCATGGCGACCGCAGTAATCCCGAGAAAGGTGAGGAAGGCACGTCGTGACAGCATTGATGAACTCCTACCGGTACGCAGAGATGCGCGACACTTTTGGCGGACCTTACACCAAGGTTACGACGTTGTCAAGCAACAGGGCGGCCCAACACCGGGCGTTTTTAGCGCCAGTTTGGCGATGGCGCCCTGCAACCCTATGGTATCGGCTGCGGTTCCGGCTTGAGGGCGGCCGACGGAAAGAGCCCCCACGCCTTGGCCACATCGTCGCCGTTCGCCACCGTCACGTCACCGGCGTGGGCCCAGGGCTCGTCGCGTTGCCAGAGTTGCAGCACGGCCCGTTGGGTGCGGACGACGATGACATCCCCCTCGTTCACCGGCGTCGTCATGGGCAAGCCGTAGACCAGGAGCGGGTCGGCCACCGCGAAGTAGGTCCGCTGTATGGCGCCTGCGCCGGCCAGGAACGCCTGATGGCGGGCTACCACGTCCGGCCAGGAAAGGCCGGTATCGGGCGCCGTCGTGTCCGGCGGCGGGATGAGTTGCTGCTGCAGCGCTGCGTCGGCGCCGGCGTCGTGCAAAACGTCCAGCGTGTTCAAGATCTGGACGCTGCCGTCTTCCTCGTGATACTGCAGCACCAGTTTTTGGAAGACCTGGGTGATGCGCCCAGCGTAGGTGAAGCGTTGGGAGATAGGATAGCCGGCAACGGCAGGGCCGCCCAGTTGGTCAAGGAACGTGTTGAACGGCACATTGTCGTCGTCCGCCACGAGAAAACCCTGGCGTCCCGTACCGCCCTGGCCGTTCCCCTCCAGGTAAAAGTGCCCGTGCGGCAGCGGAAAGTCCTGCCGGCTGGCGAACGGATTGGGCCGGCTACTGTTCGGATTGCGCGGTAGCCGGTCCGCCATGACCAGGGGGCGCGGCTCCGCCATGCTCACCTGTACATTGCCGGAAGTATAAGTGCGACCCGGTAACGGCACACCATCCCAGGAGGACACGTCCGCGAAAGTAGCCGGTACGCTCTCCGTGACGCGGTCGGCGGCGCCATACCGTTCCACAGCGAAGTGCAGATGCGGCCCGCCGGAGAAGCCGGTATCGCCGCTATAGGCGATCGGCTGACCGCGGACGACCCGCTGGCCCGATTGCACCAGCACGCCGTGGTAC
The DNA here is from genome assembly GCA_051003235.1 of Chloroflexota bacterium. Classification (GTDB taxonomy): domain Bacteria; phylum Chloroflexota; class UBA4733; order UBA4733; family UBA4733; genus UBA4733. Next base: position 3,721 of record JBPCLN010000097.1, read on the forward strand.
ATCAGGTGGAGGAAGAGCGACTGAGTGCCGTCACCGTGGTTGATGACGACATAGTTGGCGAAATAGCCGTTGTAGTAGTTGTAGCCACCGGCGTTGGAATCGCTCTTCGTCATGAGCACGACGCCATCACGCGGCGCCAGGATCAGGCTGCCTTCCGGCATGGAAAAGTCCCAGGCGTACGCCTCTCCGCCGATGTGGTCGCCGGTGACACTACTGTTGCCCTGAATCACTCGGTAGCTGACGCCGGCCGGAAAGGGCAGATAGAACGGACTGGGGTTGTAGGGTGCCGCTGCCACCCCGCCGGAGGCAAACGGCAGGACGACGGCGAGCAAAGACGCCAGAGCGGCAAACAGCGTGCCCATTGAAACTCCCGTTCCCGCCGCTCTCGTTTGATCAGCCGCGCGGCGTCCGCGCCCCCGCCGGTACAAGCGTACGCTGTTCGCCCCCCGCATGGAAAGGACCAGACCGGGGCGACGGGCGGAATGATTGTTCCGGCGGTTGGCCGGAACGTGTCGGCGTGGCCGGTCCCCGATGGGCCCCGCTACGGACGCGGGGATTCGGATTCGTCAGGGGGCGGCTGGCGGCGGCTGGCCGGAACTCCGCCGGCTGGCCATCAGTCGTCCGGGTGACCATCGCTGTCGGCACGCGGCTGTGCGGCCAGAGTGTGCGCGGCAGGCGATGGCCCAGGGCCCGCTCAATCTCGCGCCACTTCGGGGCATCCTGAGGGGTGAGGAAGGTGATGACCTCCCCGGAACGCCCCATCCGCCCGGTGCGGCCCGCTCGGTGGGTGAAGAGGGCGGGCGAATCCGGCAGCTCAAAGTTGATCACCCGGTCGATGCCATCCACATCCAGGCCCCGCGCCGCGACGTTCGTCGCCAGCAGGATAGGCAGGCGTCCGGAGCGGAACGCCGTCATGACCCGCTCACGCGCATTTTGGCTCAGGTTCCCCTGCAGGGCGTCCACTGGGTAGCCCAGCGTGCTCAGTTGCAGAGCCAGTTTCTTGACTCCATGCTTGGTTCGCCCAAAGACGAGGATGGAACCATCGCCCCGCTCGTCCAGGAGGTGGCGGAGGGCGGGAAGCCTGATTTCCGGCGCCATGTCATAGACGACGTGGTCAATGGCCGGTGGCACGTTGACATCCTGGTCTACCCGGACCAGCACCGGGTTGCGGAGGTGGCGGGCGGCGGTCGTGGTGACCCAATCCGGCACGGTGGCGGAAAAGAGCGCCGTCTGGCGTTCCGCCGGGGTCATGGCCAGGATGCGCTCCACATCGGGCGCAAAGCCACGATCGAGCATTTCGTCGCCCTCGTCCAGCACAAAGTAGTGGAGACGGCGGAGGGAGAGGCTCCCTTGCCGGAGGTGATCGAGGGTGCGCCCGGGTGTACCAACGACGATCTGGGCGCCGCCGAGCAAGGCCTGGCGTTCCGGCTGGAGGGAGCGACCGCCATAGAGCAGCGTCAGGCGCAGATGGCGCACCTGGCAGAGCGTGGAAAGAACGCCGCCAACCTGGATCGCCAGTTCGCGCGTCGGTACGAGCACCAGCGCCTGCACCGCCCGCACCGCCGGATCGACGCGCTCAACGAGGGGGAGGCCGAAGGCCAGGGTCTTGCCGGAACCCGTGCGCGCCTGGCCGATCACGTCGCGTCCGGCGAGCAGCGCGGGGATCGTTTGGGCTTGAATCGGCGTGGGATCGGTGATGCCCATCGCCGCCACCGCCGCACGCACGGCGGGGAGCAGCGACATTTCAGCGAAGGTGGTCGCGGAATCTACCACAACGCATTGCCGATCCGGCGGCACAAAATAGCATCCAACATATCGAGTTGACTCCTTGGTTATTCTCGGGAACCGACCGGTCAACGCGATAGAGGGGCAAGGAGCAAAGAGGGAGCCCCTGGCGGGATTCCGAACACAACCTGACCACGTGGCGGGCCGACGATCCCTGACTTCAGTCATTCACGCTTACAGCATACCATGGCGGTGTGCGCACGCTTGCCAACCGCCGATAGGGCGCTGCCGTTCAGAGTTCCGCCACACCGGCGGCACGGCGGACATCCAGTTGCGGACCTGCCGGTGTCGGCATCTCCTCGTAGCGCGCGATCCGCGCGAAGTGGCGTAAGAGGTCCCCAGCCCGATCGGCTTGTGCGCCCAGCAGGCGCAAATCTTCCACGATATCGGCCGGCAGACGCGGATCGTTCAGGAGCAGGCTGATGATGCCCATGATGGTGCCAAGGGGACTGCCCAGTTCGTGACCGATGGCGCGGCCGGTGCGCACCGCCCCTTCCGCCCGCGCCTTGAGGGCGAGGACGCGTTGCAGTTCGGACTGTACCTGCTTGATGCCAAGCAGATTCGTCACGACGCCGGAGCCGCCGTACAGCGTACCCTCGACGAAGCGTGGGCCGCCGGCCAGGAGGACGGGCACTGAAGCCCCCGATCGATGCTTGAGCATGGTCTCCTGTTGCCAGGCATCGCTGCTGCCGTGCAGCCGGCGCTGCAAGCGAGCGTAACGCTCCGCTTCGTCCGCCGGGTCGGCCAATAGCATCACGCTGCGGCCCATCAGCTCTTCCGCCGTCCAACCGGTCAACCCAAGCGCATCGCCGACCATGCTGTCGATGCGTCCCTCTTGGTCGAAGGAGAAGGCCACGGTGCCCGAATTGCGCAGGGCAACTACCAGTTGCTCCTGCGCCAGCCGTTCGGCTTCCGCCAGTCGGGCGCGGGCGACAGCGCCTCCGGCGTGATCCGCCAGCACCTGCAACGGGGCGAGCAGCCCCTCCGTGAAGGCATGCGGGCGACTGGCATCGGCGTGCAGCGTGCCGATCACGCTACCGGCGGCACGTAAGGGCACGATCGCGCTGCTGAGAATCCCGTCCAGCCGGTGGGCCACCTGGGCGGAGGGATCGCCGGCCTCCGCCGCCGCTCCAACATCAGGAGTGTATTCACCCTGGCCCGTTGCGAGCACACGCGCCGTGTTACTGCCCGCCAAGTTCTCGACCCGCCGCCATTCCAGCCCGGCCGGCGGCTTCCACATGATCAGATCACAGCAGCCGTCCGCCGCCGGCTCCGCCGGCAGCAGGCGCACCCCCCCGCTATCGGCGCCGCTCAGTTCCGCCATACCCACCAGTAGGGCCCGCAACGCAGCGTCGACGGTGCCGGCGGCAGCGATAGCCGCTGTCGTCCGCGCGACGACGGCGAACTGCTCGCGGTCAAGGCTATCGAAAGGCGGCATAAACGTCGCCGCGGCGAATGAAGCAATACATTAAAATCAGCATAACGGACGCTGCATCCCGGCTGCCAGAAGCAGACGAAATACTTGGCGATCGGAGGAATTGACTATACTGCGCCAACAGCGCGAGGGCCTGTGCTACGGCCAGACGCCTGAGGAGGTGACATTGCCACACTATCAGTACCTCATCATCGGCGGCGGAATGACGGCGGACGCCGCAGTGGGCGGCATCCGGGAGGTCGATCCCGCCGGCGCCATCGGGCTGATTGGCGCCGAACCTGATCCGCCCTACAATCGCCCGCCCCTCTCCAAAGGGCTATGGAAGGGCGACGCGCTGGAGAGCGTCTGGCGGCATTCGACCGACGAAGGGGTGACGCGGCATCTCGGCCGGCGCGCCAAGTCCCTCGATCCCGCCAATAAGCGCGTGGTCGATGACCAGGCGACCGTCTACACCTATGACCAGTGTCTACTGGCGACCGGCGGCACGCCGCGCACATTGCCGTTCGGCGGCGACCAGGTTATCTACTACCGGACGCTGAAGACCTATCGCCGGCTGCGAGCGCTGGCCGATCAACACCAACGGTTCGCCGTGATCGGCGGCGGCTTCATCGGCTCGGAGGTCGCCGCGGCCCTGGCGATGAACGGGAAACAGGTCACCATGCTCTTTCCCGAAGCGGGCGTCTGCGCGCGGGTGTTCCCGGAGGATCTGGTGCACTTCCTGAACGATTACTTCCGCGAAAAGGGCGTGGAGGTGCTGACCGGCGCCTCCGTGGTCGGCATTGAAGCGCGTGGGGCGAGCCTAGTGGTCCAGGCCCGCCAGGGCGCCGGCGCACAGGCACAGGACTACGTCGTTGATGGCGTGGTAGCCGGCCTGGGCATCCAACCGACCGTCGAACTCGCCGAGGCCGCCGGGCTGGCGGTAGACAACGGCGTGCTCGTGGACGAGCACCTGCGCACCAGCGATCCGAATATCTTCGCCGCCGGCGATGTAGCGGCCTTCGTCAATCCCACGCTCGGCACGCGTATGCGGGTGGAACACGAGGACAACGCCAACACGATGGGACTGCGCGCCGGACACACGATGGCCGGACGAGCCGATCCCTACGACTACCTGCCCTTCTTCTACTCCGACCTGTTTGATCTCGGTTATGAAGCGGTGGGTGAGCTCGACGCCCGGCTGGAGACGGTCGCCGACTGGAAGGAGCCCTTCCGCGAAGGTGTCGTGTACTACCTACGCGACGGGCGAGTACGCGGAGTGCTGCTCTGGAACGTCTGGGAGCAGGTCGAGGCCGCCCGCCGCCTGATTGCCGAGCCCGGCCCGTTCCGAGCGGCGAACTTAAAGGGCCGGCTGCCAGTGAATACTTGAGCAGGATATCCACGTCCTGGCCGGACGGGCTACGGTTTGATACCCAACGTCGGCGCCTACCCTTGCGCCCAGCGCAGCACCACCTGGCCGGGCGCCATTCCTGAACCGATGGACTGGAGTGTGATGATCGCAGCATTGACGTCCGTTCCATCGTGCCCCAGGAGAATGAGCCGTCCATAGCCCTGGCGGTCGAGCGTGAAGCGGCCGCTCGCTTCAATGGCGCCGTCAGCGCGCTGCAGCCAGCCGTAGTAGGCTTCGCCGGCCGGCGGCGGCGGCATGAACTCAGCGACGAGGACCAGCGTCTGGATGCCGGGTCGGTGGTACCAGTGGCCGTGCGCCTGCGTACTCGGACCAAACGGGATAACTGGCTCCAAGCGTTGCACGGTTGTCGCCGTGCTGGTCAACAGCGCCAGCCCCTGGCCATCCAGTGCTAACGCTGCTTGGGTCGCATCTAGCAGGCGTTGCTGTTGGAGCGAGTGGCCGGTGAGACCGATAACCAGGATCAGCACCGCCGCGGCCGGCAAGATCAGGCCGGCAAGGGGGCGGTACCGCCGGCGGCGGTACCGCCGGTCGGCCTTCATGCCAGCATCCTTGGTGAGCATGGACGTTCGCAGGCGCGCCGGCGGATCAAGCATCGTTACGGCCCCCGCCAGCAGCGTGGTTGCTCCGAGCAACTGCGCCAGTTGCTCGGAGCACACTAGGCAGGACTCCAGATGCTCGTGGAGGGCATCGACATCGCCGTCGAAGGCGCCAAGCGCATAGCTCGGTAGGACCGTCAGGGCCTCTTCATGGGTCATGGCGTCACCTCCTCCCCCGCCGGCCCGGCGTCGCCGAGGAAGGTACCGCGTAAGGCGATCAGGCCGCGACGCATGCGGGCCTTCACCGTTCCCAACGGCACCTGTAAGCGCGCCGCCAGCGCGGACTGGCTCAGCCCGCCGTAGTAGGCCAGCACCAGCACTTCCTGCTGGGGCGGCGGGAGACGGTGCAATGCCGCGCGCACCGCAACGTCCTGCAACGCTTGCAGCAGCATATCCACCGGCAGCGGCGCCGGGTCGGGAATGGCAGCCAGCGCCTCATCGTCGGCGGTGGTACGGCTGCGCAGCCGCAACTGGTTGATGCAGCGACGATGCACGGTCGTCAGAAACCAGTTGCGAAAGACCCCACGGTCCGGATCAAAGCTACCGGGCCGCTCCACCAGCGCGACGTAGGCGTCGTGGACGATGTCTTCCGCCATTCCGGCGCCCACAAGGTGGTCGGCAAGACTATAAGCAGCGCGGGCATGCCGATCATAGAGTATGGCCAGCGCGGTGCGGTCCCCTGCGGCAACGCGCAGCATCAACGCACTGTCACTCGCCTCGACATCCATGCCCGGCCCTGCCGTCCGCCACCGCCGTGCCTGCTCGGCGTCCGTCCCGGCCGCTGCCCTGTCTGGACGCATCAGGATAGGATAACTTTCCGCGCGCATCGTTGCCGTCTTGGTGAGGCGTCGCCCCCTCGATCAGGCGGGGGCAAGGGTGGCATCGGCGATGGCGAGTTCCTTCTTGCCGGGCACCACGGTGACGGTGCGGTAGCCCAGTGTCTGCAGTAACTGACCGGCCGGAAGCTTATAGGCGCCGGGGCTACCGTCGCCCGGATGGTGCTGGGGAAAGGAGGTCGAGTTAGCAATGTGGAAACTCACGTTGCCCTCCACTTGCTGGAGCACCTGATGGATATGGCCGTTCAGTACCGTCACCGAACTGAACGGCTTGAGCAGCGCCAGCGCCTGCACGGAGTCCTTGGTCGTCCAACCCCAGGGTAGGTACACGGCGTACATCGGCACGTGGGCGAAGACGACGATGGGCGTGTCGTGGTGGATAGCCTTCAAGTCCTTGCCAAGCCAGTCCAGTTGGTCAGGGCCCAGAACGCCGAATTGGTCTTCGATGCCGACGTTGGAGAGGCCGACAAAGTGAACGCCCATGGCGTCCATGCTGTAGTAGCCCTTGCCCAGCGCCTTCGGCGCAAAGCGCTGGCGGAAGGCGGCGCCGTTGTCACCGATCACGTCGTGCTCCCCCGGCACGTAGAAGATGCCGTCGGTCTTGATGGTGCTCATAATCTGCTGGACGGTGTCGAACTGGTCCGGCTTGGAGAGGTGGGTGAGATCGCCAGTATGCAACACCAGGGACGGCCGTTGCGGCAAGGCGTTGATGCGGTCGACGACCTGTTGCAGCGTCTTCGTGACGTCCGTATTGACGCCATCGGCGCTGAAACCGACGTGACTATCGCTGACTTGCACAAAGTTGAAGCCCTGCACGGCGCTCCCGCTCGCGCCCGGTAAGGAGCAGGCGGAAAGCAAACCGCCGGCTCCTGCCGCCCAGACCATACCGGTGCCGGCCCAGGCCATACACTTGAGGAAACCGCGCCGGTCGATGCCGTCCTGTTGTTCATCCTGTTCGATGTACCGAGTCATGGGAGCGTATCTCCATTCCTTCTACTTCCACTGATGCTATTTGGCCGTGACGATGACTTGCCCGATCATGTCCGGATGAATCAGGCAGCTATAGCGAAAAGTACCGGCCTTGGTAAAGGTAAATGCGAAGGTCTTGCCGTTGTTGATCGCATCGGAGTTAAAGCTCTTGTCATCCGCGGTCGCCGTGTGCTGCTCGATATCGTCATTGGTCCAGGTCACCGTCGCCCCGACCGGCACCGTGATAACTTGCGGATTGAAGGCGAAGTTGTGAATCGACACCGCCCGCGTCGCCACAGTCGGCCCCGCCGTGACCGTGGACGCCACCGCCACAATCGCCGTCGGCACGGCACTCTGCGCGGTCGCCTGACCGCCGCACCCCGCTAGCAAGACCGCCATTCCCAACCCGAGCGACGCCTCCCGCATCCTTGCCGGCAGCCCGCAGTGTCCTCCAGCCATATCGCTGTATCACCTCTAATCTGTTGCTCCGAGTGAGGCTGTCACGTCTCTATCCTTACTACACCGCAACAGCCGAATTGGATGCATCGCCGTGGGGAACGCGCAATGGGATAGGGATTGCCTGCCAAGCTCTCGCCGGTGCCGGCGCACCACCTCTGCCGACGCTATTTGGCAGTCACGATGATTTGTCCGAAGGCTACCAATCACGTCCGGGCAGATCATGAACCGGATGTGATTGGTAGCCACGACAGCGGATTGGTATCAGAGCGTCCTTGAGGCCGCGTCGGCTGCCACGGCGAGACCCATCACCGTGTCGAAGAACTGCTCACTCTGCCCTTTGAACAGGTGTGAGTTGATACCAGCTTGGAACAGATGCACGGCGCCGCCGTTGGGCGTCAGGCCGGGCCGGACCACGCAGGCCAGCGGTAGCGCGGGGTTGATGAACTTGCAGGGATGCGGAATGTGATGTGCGCCAATGTCGTTCACCCGTACGTCCGGGAAGACCAACCCGTCGCCGGAGATGGCGGGCAGCCCTTCGAGCGACTGATGGAAGGAGCAGAAGAAGTACGCCTCCGACGGTCCGATGCCGGTGAGAATCCGCAGCACATCAAGATTGGTCACTTTCGGGATCAGCGTCGGATAGATACTCGTGCCGCCTTGCTCAGTCGCGCAGAAGTGGAACGCGGCGGAGTTGGCAATGAGCTGTATCTCCGTCGCCGTGTAATGCCGGTTATCTAGCGGAATGAGGGGCCGGTCGACAATGTTTACGAACTGGGGGTAGCTGGCCCCGAAATCCGGGTTTCCGCTGTCGCGGTAACGCCGGTACCAGCTGGTATCGACCGTCACCTGCATGAGGTTGGTGAGCCGGCCGATCTGCCGCGCGCCCGTCGCCGTGCTGCTCGGAAGCGTGCGGAAGGCATCGAGGTTGACCGGCGCCTGACCGTTGGCGGCCAGGAAGCCGTTGATGAGGTTCGCGTGACTTTGCTCGTCGCCGGCCACGTCGCAGGTGTAGATCACGAGCTCATTCTCGATCTTGTTGAGGGCGTCCCCATACGCCTTGTTACCTTCGGCCAACTCGCAGTACTGCACCCAGAGATCGGTCTCGATCAACTCGGCGGCGGCAAGGAACCGCAGAATCGCGACGTCCCCGGCGGTCAATCCCGGGACTTCGCTGGTCGCGGCGAGGGCAGGCATCGTCCCCGCGAAAGCGCCCAATCCCACGGCAGCGGCGCCACCCATCGCTCCCTTCAAAAGCGAACGGCGGGGTGTCATTCGGATCTTGGGTCTGTTCATTTCTTTCATGGTAGCTGTCCTTTCGTAGTTGCTAAGCGTATGGGCGCTCAAGAGAACGTCCCGTGCTGTCCGCGCGTGGCGGGTGCCGCTATGTCTTGACGGTGATCGTGCCGTGGATGCTGGGATGCGTCGTGCAGTGTCTTGTCCTGCCCGTGTTCACCTCCTTTCCGCCGTCCCCAGTGCGGCGGTACCGTCTGCCCTTTCTACACAGCAACCGCCGAATTGGATGCATCGGCGAGGTGAATGCCAATTTGGTGAGGAAATTCGCCGCCAAGCTCTCGCCGGTACCGGCGCACCGCTGCTGCCGACGCTATTTGGCAGTCACGAGGACGTGTCCCATCATGTCTGGATGAATGAGACAGCTATGAAGATCTGGGCCGATCGTGGCTACGAGGACGATCTGGTCGCTGGGGTGCAGCAAGAACTCGGCGTCGACCTAAACTGAAGCCACGATGAGACCCGCAGCCCGCACCCGTCCATCCATGTAGATTCCATCGTGGCTTCACTTTAGACATTGTGCGGCGTGTACAGCCCACTAATATCTGACCCGGTATCGGACACACTGCGAGTAACTGGCAACGTCGCGGTTGGCGGCGGTGTTCCCCTCTCCCGCGCGATTGCTAGCAATCCGCATCGGACATACTACTGCGGTGATACGTATTAGTGCTCCTTAACACGGCGCACCGATGGCAAACGCAGCTTCCTTTGGTATGGCTGGAACCGCCGCCTCAGCAAGGACTACGAATACTCCGCTGAGGATAGCGAATCCTGGGTCTACCTCGCTTCTCTCCAACTCATGCTGCGACGATTGGCAAGAAGCCAAGAAACTCGATCAAAGGTGGCGTGATTCCTGAACATGCGCTCAGCTCGACCTTGGCCATTAGGTGAGGTGTGGGGCGGTCGGGTAGCCTCGACTAGACGCTCGCAGGAGGAAAGCGATGCCGACCCAACCGCCGACGATTCTACAGTGCTAGGCGCCGTTCGCGCCAGTGTTTGCGCGACGGCGCCGTCGTCCCTGGGCGTCGTGCGCCGCGGCCTCTGACATTTAGTCCTGCTGGTTCTGATCCGCCGACGGCGCGCCGGTCCGGAGCTGGGTCAGTGCCGTCACCGTCGCTGCGCCCAGCGCCGAAACGCCGAGCAGACCCCAGGGGGCCGGGAGGCCGCCGTGGCCCGCCGTGGCGCCGTAGCCGCCGCCCGTGTTTGGCATCTGGGCCGGGATCTGCGCCCTGCTTGGGGATGGCTGCGTTGTGGTTGTTCCCGCCGCGCAGCTCACCTGCGGCCCGCCCGGCGTCCGGTAGATGACGTTCGTGCTATCGATCGGGCCAGGGCCTGGGTAGGTGATCTTTTTCCCGCTGCCGTCGATGATCCCCTTCTTCTTGAGCTCCGCGTAGAACTCCGCCACCGTGGTAAAGAGCGCCGGCGCGAAGGCTTGGTCGTTGGCCGGTCGGGTGCCGAGCGAGTGGTTGGCCAGCAGCCGGTGCTCCGCTTCCTCGGTCGCGAACTGGAAGTTCGCCTTGAGCAGGTCGATCCGTCGCTCCCGCGTGAAGGTGAGCATTGAGGCCATCACGGCCGCGATCGCCGCGTCTTCGGGCGCCACAAGGTCCGTGAAGAGGGTGTGGGGATCCGTCAGGAGCAGGGGGTCCGCCAGGTAGAAGGTATCCGTGCGCAGTTGCCCGCCCGCGGCCCGCAGGAAGTCGAGGTGGAACTGCTCCTCGGCCCGCACCCCGGTGAGGACCTTCAATACCTTGGCCGGGATGGCCGGGCTGTAAGTGCCGTTCTTGGCGCTGTCGAGCACGGTGCCGACGAGCGTCACCCCAAAGGCCTCGTTGGTCGCCAGGATGTCCAAGATGTCCTGGATCCGCTCCGTCTGCTCCGTTGCCTGCGTTGCCCTGTGGGTCAGGACGCTGGCGGCGCCTGCCGCCGCCGGGTGCAGCAGTGCTGTCTGGGCCAGCAGGCCCGCGCCCAGCGCCCCAGCGCCCCTCAGTACGGTGCGCCGCGAGACCGGTGCACGCGCCTCCGTCTCGACTTCGTTCATCGCTTGTACTCCTTCATCGCTCGTACTCCTTCGGTGCTACTGCCGTTAGGGTGTGAGATTCTTCACGCCGGTGGTATCGATGGCGCCGGGTCCGGGATAGCTGAGCGGCGTGCCGCTGCCGCCGATAAAGCCCCCGTTTTTGAGCGTGGCCGCGGCGTCACCGACGCTGGTGAAACTGGCCTTCTCGAAAGCGATGTCGTTGGGCAGGCCGGTGAGCACCCCAGCGTCGATCGCGAAGGAGCGGACGGCCACGCGGTGCCCGGCTTCGACCGAGGCAATGGCGAGGGCGCGCTGGACCAGCGTCGGTTCGCCCAGGAGGGCGAACTCCTGGGCCGCCGCCAGGTAGGCCGCAATGAAGATCTCTTCGAGGATGATCAGGGTTTTGAGGAAGGTCGGTACGTCGGTCATGATCGCGGGATCGGGCACGGTGAACGTGGTGGTCAACGGCGTGGCGCCTGCACCTATCAGGAAGACGTAGTGCGCCTGCTCCTCGGCCCGCGCCGCTCGCAGTGCCTGCTGCTGCTCCGCGTTGAGCGCCAGTGTGCCCCCCGCGGCGTTCTGCAGTGCTGCACCGAGGGCGGTCACTGCCAACGCCTCGGCGGTCGCCGCTATATTGATGATCTCCTGGACGGACTCACACGCGGCAGCTCCGTCCGCCAGGGTGGAGCGTTTGGCCGCGATGATCTCTGCGACGGCTAATGGCATCGGTCAGTCCTCCTTTTCTTTAGGTCTCGCGCGCACGGGGCCAGCCCGTGCGTGATCCACATGCGGCCTAGCCGAGCGCCCAGCGGCGTTATCCGCCGCGCCCCCGGCGCGGCGACGACTGGTCAGGCCCACCCGGGTCCGCCCCGGTGCGCACGTCCAACCGCCGCAGGGTATGGTCTGGTCTCTGGGCCGCGCGGTTGTAACACGCCGCTGTATATATGGGATGCGTCGTGCAATGTCTTGTCATCCCGTGTGCACCTTCTTTCCGCCGTCCCCAGTGCGGCGGTACCGCCTTCCCTTACTACACACCAACAGCCGAATTGGATGCATCAGCGAGGCGAATGCAAATTTGGTGAGGAGATTCCCGGCCAGGGTATTCGCGGTGTATGCTTAGCGAGTCCGGCGCAGTGGCGGACCGTACAGGAGACAACTGGTGAAGTATTGCCCCCAGTGTGCCAGTGAACTGGGCACGCGCCTCGAAGGTGGGCGGGACCGCGTCGCCTGCCCTTCCTGCTCCTACCTGTTCTTCGGCGATTTCAGCATCGGCTGTGGCGGCGTCGTCATCCGCGACGGCAAGGCGTTGCTGATCCGGCGCGGTCACGAGCCGGGGCGCGGCTGGTGGCAGATCCCTGGTGGTTATGTCGAGCACGATGAGGTCATTACCGACGCCGTGGCCCGCGAAGTGCTGGAAGAAGCCGGTGTCCAGGCAAAGGTGATTGACGTCCTGGGCATCCGCCACTCCGTCGGCGGCGCCGGCTCGATCGGCGGTCCCAGTTCTAACGTCTACGTCATGTTTCGATTGGAACCGCTCTCCGGCGAACCAGTATGCGACGGCAATGAAGTGACCGGCGCCGGCTACTTCAGTATGGAGGAGATTGCCGCCATGGACCGCGTGCAGAGTCTCAGCAAATTTGGGATCGAACGGGCCCTGGCCGGCGGGACCGGCTTCACTCCGGCGCAGGCGGGCAGCGATCCCAACCGTCCCGGCTGGGTACTCTACGGCTTGCCGGTCCAAACAACGCAGCTCGCGTGACGCCGGCGCTGGTGGCGGGCACGCCAGCTGGTGACGTCGCGAAAAAGGAGATAACGATGGAATACCGTCAGTTGGGCAAGACCGGCGCGACTGTCAGCGCGATCGGCCTTGGTGGCGCCCACGCAGCGAAACCGACCGATCCGGCGGAATCCGTCCGCCTCATCCGCACCGCCATCGATGGCGGGATCACCTTCATGGACAACTGTTGGGACTACTCCGGCGGTGACGCGGAGGTCCGCATGGGCCAGGCACTGCGTGACGGCTACCGCGACCGCGTCTTCCTGATGACCAAGATCGATGCCCACCTCGCCTCGATAGCGACGGCCCAGATCGAGCAATGCCTCCAGCACCTGCAAACGGACCACCTCGATCTGCTGCAAATCCATGAAGTGATCCGGCCGGACGACCCCGACCGCGTGTTTGCACCAGGAGGCACGATCGAGGCCCTAGTCGCGGCCCGCCAGGCGGGCAAGATCCGCCATATCGGCTTCACCGGCCACAAAAATCCGGCGATTCACCTGCGAATGCTCGATATGGGCTTTGCCTGGGACACCGTGCAAATGCCGCTCAACTGCGTTGACGCTCATCATCAGAGCTTCGAGGCCCGAGTACTGCCGGTGCTGGTCGAGCGCGGCATCGGCGTATTGGGTATGAAGCCGCTGGCGGCCGGGGAGGCGGTGCGGAGTGGCGCGGCCACGGCGGCAGAATGCCTCCGTTACGCCATGAGCTTGCCGACCTCCGTCGTGATCACCGGCTGCGATTCTCTGCCCATCCTGGAGCAGGCTCTTCGAGCGTGGCGAGATTTTCAGCCCATGACGGCGGCCGAGATGGCGGCCCTCCGCGGCCGCACCGCCCAGCACAGCGCCGGCGGCGAGCTGGAGGGCTACAAGACCAGTGGCCGCTTCGACGGCACGGTCAGGAACCCGCACTGGCTGACGACCGCGTCCGTGACGGCGTAGCGGCAAGCGCCGCAAGACGCTCCGGCCTTACCGCCCGAGCTTGCCCCGCGCAAGCGGTACACTACCGGCACGGGCCCATAGCTCAGCGGTGAGAGCAGCACTCTCATAAAGTGATGGTCGCAGGTTCAAATCCTGCTGGGCCCACGGTCACTACCAGAGGGAATCGGGCCGCTACCAGGCGGTGGGGCGGCCCGATTCAGTGCTTCCCCCCTAACTGCCCCCCTAACCAGTAATCGCTCCCCCTAACACACGGGCTAACCGGTTAGCAGCATCAGCATCCAGGCCTGGTACCACGTGGCTGTAGGTATCGAGCGTCAGAGTAATGGTGCTATGCCCAAGGCGCTCGCTGACGACCTTCGGGTGGACGCCAGCTTGCAGCAGCATCGTGGCGGCGGCGTGCCGGAGGTCGTGAAAGCGCACTGTGGCGGGCAGGTCGGCACGGCGCAAGGCCAGCTTGAAGGCACGTTGCACGTTGCGGGCGATTAGTGGCGAACCGGTGGCGCTGGCGAACACCATATCGTGCTGGCCGTAGTCCGGTCCCAGCAGCAACCGTCGTTCTACTTGCGCCTGTCGGTACGTACTGAGTACTTCCACTGCCTCGACTGGCAGTGTCACGTTGCGCCGGCTGCGCTGGGTCTTCGGCTCTCCAAAGACCGGTTCGGTACCTTTGCATGCGATCAGGGTGCGACGTACCGTGAGTGAACCGGTGGCAAGATCGAGGTCCGGCCAGGTCAGGCCCAGCAGCTCACCCAGGCGACAGCCCGAGTAGATAGCGGTCGCCCACAGCGCCGCGAATGGGTCGTTGGCGGCCACAGCGACGGCCAGCAGATGCCGTAGTTCAGCGGCGGCTGGTGGGTGCAACTCTTTCCTTCTCACAGTAGGTGCGTCAACGGCATCGGCCACGTTGCGCGGAACGGCGTTCCAACGCACGGCGTCATGCAGCGCACGGTGAAGGATGCTATGGATCTTCCGCACGGTGGCCGGGGCCAGGCCAGCAGCCAGCTTATGGGCGTACAGCGCCTGAATATGCTCTGGGCGCAGCGCGACCAGGCGGTGACGCCCCAATTCCGGATGAATATGCAGGCGCACATAGTCGGCGTAGACGCTCGCCGTCCGAGGGCGCAAGGTCGCGCGGATAGCGTCCAGCCAGCGGGTCAGGAACGCTTCGACGGTCTCCTTGTCTGCCAGCCGTGTCCCGAGCATCCCTTGGTCGGCCTTCTGACGCAGTTCGGCCAACTTGCGGCGGACCTCGGCCGGGGTCTTGCCGTAAACCTCCCGGATGTCCGGCTTGCCGTCCGGCTTGTATCCGACCATGAGCCGACCGCGCCATGCCCCTTTATACGCGCCGATAGTGCCGTCGCCGTCGGCACGTTTATGGGCCTGCCGCCTGATGGCTGTTGCTACAGTGGACGATACTTCCGATTGCGTGCTGATCATCATTTCTCCAGATCGATCGGTCCTCACCGCGTCCACAAGTGGATGCCGTGTCGGGTAGGGGATCGCACCTCCTACCCGGTACACGAACGGTTGTTTCCGTTCGTCGTTGCGAATGTCATTCTACGGAATGGTCCGTAAGAACGAAATAAGGCTTTCTACTGGCAATGCCCAGTCTCGTTTCGCAAGTTGGATATCGGATGGAGGCGACGGTAGGGATGGCGCTAGTCCTCAACCGGTTCAAAACCTTGGACTAACCCACCGCCCGCGAGCAGGAGTACAATGTGGCGCTCGCCTTCCGGTATCTCAAGTCGGACAGTTGGCGGGCATCGTTGCTCCCGCCGACAACAGTGTAGTGCCGCTCTCGTGCGGCGAACGGCATGCTGCGATGATGTGAGAGAGGCATTGCCAGCGGGCGGCGACGGTCTCCACGACGGCGCGAAAGTCGGCGCGCGACGCAGGCGAGAGGCAATCATCGGTGAGCAGCCGCGTGATTGCCGCTACGGTCGAGTCGTGCGGCCCGAGCTTCTGCAGGCTGGGCGGCACATAGCCTGCGGCGAAGAGCAGGCCGTCCCACTCCGACGGCGTGAGCCTGAGGGCGTGCGCCAGCGCCTCCACGACCTGCCGCG
>JBPCLN010000098.1:0-6987 GCA_051003235.1 Chloroflexota bacterium
TCTTTGGGGTCTCTTGGGGGTGGGGGTGGTTTGTTGGGGGGCGCCAGAGGGGGGGAGCTGTCCCCCACCCCCCCCCCCCGCCCGCCCGTTTACGTAGCTGTTGGCGAAATCGGGGTGCGTCGCGCCGCCGGCCCACCCTACGCTCAAGCGTAGGGCTACGATAACAAAGCACCTTGAAAGGCGCTACGCGGGCGGGGCTGACCGCTATCGTGCGACCACGACCGGCTCTTTCCGTCCCCAGGGGCGCCCTCCAGGATCCTAAATTACTTGGAGCCTGTCGCTGTAGCGGTCGGTGCCGGCGGATGCCCTCTTCCAGATTTCGCCAACAGCTACGTTTACGGGCGGGCTACGATCACGAAGCCCCGTAAACGGGGCTGGATTCGGGCATCAACGGGCCGCGCACGTCGTACCCAGCCTGCTTCAGCAGGCTTTGTGAACGTAGCCCGCTCCTTTAGGGGCGGGCGCCGCATGATGTACGACACCGCCCGGAGAGGGAGGCGGCCCATCCCGACTCCCCCTCCTTGCGGAAGAAACTGACGCCTGCTGCGCCTACTTGATGGTCTTGATGACGGCCTCAACCTGGGCCTTGGCTGCCTTCAAGGCGTCGCCGACGGACTTCTTGCCGGTCCAGACGTCGGCCAGGGCGGCGTCGTGGGCCTTGCTGATTTCGTCGTAGCCGACGAGCAGGTGGTTCCAGCTTTCCACACCGTGCTTGAGGGCGCCACTGGTGACCGTGGTCAGGTCGGCGACCGTCATGCCGGTGGGGGCGCTGAAGTCCTGCAGCCATTTGTCGATCAGGGCGGTGCGCGTCGGCGGTGTGCCGGTCGCTGTGATGTAGGCCGTCTGACCTTCCGTACTGACGAGATACTGGACGAACTTCCAGGAATTGTCCGGGTCAACACTCTTGGAGGACATCATCCAGGGGTCAGTGTAGGTCGTGACGGTGTTGGTCTTGAACGTCGGCATGGCGGCGACGCCCCACTTGAAGTTGTGGATCTGGGGCTTGTAGTTCCAGAACTGCCAGCCGCCGTCCTGGTTCATCGCCACCTTCTGAGAGCGGAAGGGATCAAGATTGCCGGCGCTGAGGGCGCTGCTTAACTGAGGGGTCGGGCTGACCTTGTCCTTGTAGATCATATCGTAGACCATCTGGAAGGCGGCCTCGGTCTCCGGCGAGTCGTAGGTGGTGCTGGTCACGAGGCCGGTATTAGCGGCGTCCTTGTCGTACAACTCGTTGCCGCCCAGGCGGGCCAGCAATTGCGGATCGTTCGACATGGTGATGCCGTAGGTCGCGACGGGCGCGCCGTAATTGGCGGTGAGCTTCTTGCCCGCGTCCACCCACTGCTGCCGGGTCCAGGGCTTATCCCAGTCCACCGGCGGAGTGTCGACGCCGGCCTTGGTCAGGAGGTCCTTGTCATAGAAAAGCGGCATACCAAACGTCGTGAGCAGCGGCAAGCCGAGATATTTGCCGTTCTGCTTGTAGATGTCGGTGAGGCCGGGGCCGAAACCGCTGAGGTCGTACTTGCCGGCGTTGATGAGCGGTGTGAGGTCGGCAACCATGCCCTTGTGGACATAGTCGGCGAAGCCGGAGCGGCCCCAGTGCGACCAGACGTCTACCGGCGTGCCGGCGGCGAAGAGGGTAAAGAGCTTGGGATCGAACTGGTCCCACGGGGCGACGATCAAGTTGATGGTGATGCCGGGGTTCGCCTTCTGGAAATCGGGGACGGCGATCTTCTTCTCCCAGTCGTTCTCGATCACACCGGTGCGGGCCAGCCAGTTGACTTCACCCTTCTTGCCGCTCGGGGCCTTGCCCTGGACGGTGGCGGTAGAGGTTGAGGCGACCGCCGCGGCCGTCGTGGCGGCGGAAGTTGTCGCCGCTGCGGTGGTCGCGGCGGCAGCCTTGGTCGCCGCGGAGGTGGCAGCAGCCGTGGACGCTGCCGCCGTGGTGGCTGCGACGGTCGCCGCGGAGGTACCCGTCGTGGCGGCGGTGGTGCCGGCGCCGCAGGCGGCGAGCAGGGACGCGCCCAGCACACCGACGCCGGCAACGCCCAGGCCGCGCATGATCGCGCGCCGTGTGATTGGGCGTTCCTTCTCTGGAATAGCCATCTGATCTCCTTCGAACTTGTCATGTAGCGTGGAGCCGCGGGACACGAGCGCCCGCAGCTTAATGCGCCCCAACTGAGAGAATGCGATCCCTAACCCTTCACACCGGTGACGACGATGCCCTGGACGAAGTAGCGTTGCGCAACGAAAAACAGAATGATGCACGGCAGCATGGCAACGAGGCTGGCCGCCATCAGGAGGTTCCAGGCGGTGCCCCCGTAGGAGGCCGTAAAACTGGACAGCCCGAGTGCGACGGTCCAGACGTTGTTGTTGTTCAGGTAGATCAAGGGGTCGAAGAAGTCGTTCCATTCAAACAGGAAGTGAAAGATGGCGATGATGCCGAGAGCGGGTAATGAAAGCGGCAGCATGATGCGCCACCAGATCTGGAGATAGCCGGCGCCATCGATGATAGCGGCTTCATCCATATCGCGCGGCACCGTCATGAAGAACTGACGCAGGAGGAAAATATTGAAGGCGGCGCCGAAAAAGGTCGGCACGATCAGGGGAAGGAAGGTATTGACCCAGTGCAGCTTAGTAAACAGGATGAACTTCGGGATGATCGTCACCTGCGCCGGCAGGATCAACGTGCTCAGCACGAGCAAGAAGAGGAGGCCCTTGCCGGGAGCGCGCAGGCGGGCGAAGCCGAAGCCGACGAGCGCCGCCGAGAGCACCGTGCCGATCAGCGAGACGAAGGTGATGATGGCGGTGTTGCGGAAGTAGAGCGCGAACGGCTCCGCCGTCAGGGCATCCGGGAAGTTGTGCCATTGGGCGACCGCGGGAATCCAAATGATCGGGATGGCGGCTGTTTCGTCGGTCGTCTTGAGGGACGTCGATAACATCCAGGCGATCGGGAACAGCACCATGACCGAACCAATTAGCACCACGAGAGTGGCGATGCCGCGCCCGGCGTTCTGACGGACACTGCGCCGTCGCCACCAGGCCAGCGATCGCGCGGGACGTAGTTTGCCGGAAGTGCTGCTGACGCCCGGCTGAGCGACGCTACTCACTTTACCTCTCCTTCGTAATAAACCCAACGGTTCGAGGTACGCATCACGATGATAGTAAGCGCGAGCGCAAAGAGGAAGAAGATCCAGGCCATGGCAGAGGCGATCCCCATGTGGAGGAATTCAAAGGCGTTTTGATAGAGCAGCAGGAGGTAGAACTCCGAAGCGTAGTCGGGACCGCCGGAGGTGATGACGTAGGCGTTGGTAAAGTAGGCGAGAACGCCGATAATGCCCAGAATGAGATTAAAGAGGATGACCGGCGTCAGCATGGGAATGGTGATATTGCGGAGGCGTCGCCAGGAGCCGGCGCCATCGATCTCCGCTGCCTCGTACAACTGGCTTGGAATGCCCTGCAGACCGCCGAGGTAGACGAGCATGCCGCCTCCGACTCCCCAGAGGCTAATGATCACGAACATCGGAATAACCCAGTTTTCATCAAACTGCCACTGTGGGCCAATGAGGTGAAAGGTGGTGTAGATGAAGACATTGAGCAGCCCGAAGGTCGGCTGGAAGATCAGTTGCCAGAGGAGCGCCACCGCCACACCGGAGATGACCGCCGGCAGGTAATAGAGGGTGCGCCACAGCGAGAGTGCCGGCAGCTTGAGATTCAGCAGCAGGGCCAGAGCGATGGAAAAGAAGAGACCAAGAGGCAGCGCCATGACAGCGTAGGTGAAGGTGACACGGATCGACTTGCGAAAAATGGTATCGCTAAAAAGATGTTGGTAGTTGCCGAACCCCACCCATTTCGGCGGGTTGGCGATATCGTACTCCGTGAAGCTGAAGTAGCCGCTGGCCAGAATCGGTAGCACAGTGAACGCCAGGAAGCCAAAAATCCAGGGGGCGATGAACAGATAGAAGGCGACGGCCTCGCGCCGCGCGAGCGAGCCTTTGCGATTGGTCTTCCGCTGTACCTTCGGGACCGCGATTGCCATGGCTCCTCCGTGGATCACAATGACGCGACGGATACGTTACGACGGACACTAGAAGGACGGATCGCCCGCGGTCAACTGTGACAGGCAACGGGCTACGTTCCTATAGTATGCCCACCTTAACCCTTTGTCAAGTACAGGGAGTACTTTATTGCCCTTTCCCTTTGGTGCGTTCACAATCTTTTTCTCTGTTCCCATGGTGCCGGGCGTTTTCTTACCCTTTAATTCCAGTCAGGGTGATGCCCTGGATGAACGTCCGCTGGGTCAAATAGAAGAGCACAATGATCGGTACGGTGGCGGTCGTAGAGGCTGCCATGAGGAAGGCCCACTGCGTGTTGAACTCCTGCTTGTACTGCTGCAAGCCGACCGATATGACGTAGAGCTTGTCGCTATTCAAGTAGATCAATGGGCCGAGGAAGTCCTTCCAGGCACGGATGAACTCGAAAAGGGCGACCGCTGCCAGTGCCGGTCGGATCAACGGCAGGATGATCCGCCAGTAAATGCCGAACTCGTTGGCGCCGTCCATGCGCGCCGCTTCGCTCAATTCCTTCGGAATGGTGAGCATAAATTGACGCAACAGGAAGATATAGAAGGGGCTGCCCAGGAACGTTGGGACGATCAGCGGTAGGTAGGTATTGACCCAGCCGAGATGACGGTAGATGACAAAGAGGGGGATCAGCGTGACAGTGTAGGGCAGCATCAGCGTGGAAATCGTAATGATGAAAAATGTATTACGACCGGGCCAGTTGATGCGGCTGAAGCTATAGGCGGCCAGCGGATTGGAGAACAACGCCCCCACCACGGCAAAGCCGGCGTAGAACACGGTATTGCGCATATAGAGGAAGAACGGCACGTAGGTCAGCCCTTGCGGATAGTTGCTCCAGACGAAGCGCGCCGGCCACCATACCGGTGGATACACGAAAATTTGCGAATCCGGCTTGATGGACGTGAGGGTCATCCAATACAGAGGGAGGACGAACGACACGCCAATGAGGAACAGCACCACCTGGAGAATTAGCTCGCCCACGCGACTACGGAAGACCGCCGTCTGCCAGAAGCGGGGGCGACGGGCCCGATCGACGGCAGCCGAGGCCGCTGGGTGTTCTACGGCAACGCGGCTCACGGCATTCTCACTTCTTGTTGTCCGCCCCGCCGTAGAACACCCAGCGGCCAGAAGTGCCAAAAACGATCAGGGCAACGATCAGCGTCACGATGAATTGGAGCCAGGCCATGGCCGAGGCGATGCCCATGTGGAACAGGCTGAAGGCGTTCCGGTAGAGGTACATGGCGTAGAACAGCATGGTGTGGGCGGGATTGCCCAGACCATCGGTGATGACGTAGGGAGCGTCAAAGTAGGAGAAGATGCCGATCAGGGACAGGATGAGATTGAAGAAAATGATCGGCGTCATCATCGGCAACGTCACACTGATCGTCTTCTGCCAAACGTTCGCGCCGTCCACGGCCGCGGCGTCGTAGAGGTCTTGCGGCACGTTCTGCAAACCGGCCAGGTAGATCACCATGATCTGGCCAACACTCCAGAGTGAGAGCAGCACGAGACCGATTTTGCCCCAGTGTTCGTCGGCAAACCAGCCGGGACCGGGTATCCCCACCAGGTCGAGGAGCCAGTTCACCGGCCCATAAAGCGGATTGAAGACCCAGAGCCAGACAATGGAAACGGCCACCGTGGGCAGCACGGTGGGCAGGAAGTAGATGGTTCGCCAGATCGCCAGGCCACTAATCTTGGTATTGAGGAGCAGGGCTAGACCCAGGGCGAAGAACACGCCGGCCGGGATCGACATGATGGCGTAGATCACGGTGTTCTGGACGGTCTGCCAGAATACCGCGTCTTGAAAGAGGCCGACAAAGTTGTCGAAGCCTACCCACTTCGCCGGCTGCAGGACGTTGTAATCGGTGAAGCTGTAGTACAGCGACAGCGCCACTGGTATCAAGTGGAGACCAAGCAAGCTGATCAGCCAGGGCGCACAGAACAGTAAACCAAAGGCAAGGGAACGGCGGTTCTGGCGGGAGGCCAGGACATGACGGCGCGCCGGAACCGCCGCAGCCCTGGTTGTGACAGCCATGACCACCTGCTTTCCGCGTCAGCGCTGACGCCCGCTAGCCACCGGTGCCGTGCCACTTGTCTTTGGTGAGCAGGCCGTTGACCTTGGTATCAATGTCGCCGAAGATGGTCTTCGGGTCGGACTTCTGGTGGCGGATTTGATCGCCGGCGTCGGCGAGATCGTTCCATAGCTCGTTGCCTTCCGGAATCACGGGCCGCCAGTGGGAGATCGCCAGGAGCTTGGTGACCATATCCCAGGTCGCCCCGTTGGCCTGTGGGAAGTAGGGATCCTTCGCCGCCACGGTACTGGTGGGGAGGAAGGCGCCGGAGGCATTCTTCGCCCAAGTGATCTGGCCCTGCGAGCTGCCCATGTACTGCACAAAGCTGAAGGCGGTGTCGAGGTTCTTCACCCCGTTGGGAATGACGTTGCTCCAACCGCCGGACCAAGTGGAGGTCGACGACTGGCCCGGCGCGGTCGGCAGCACGGCCAGACCATACTTCATGTCCGGCTTATACTGCTTGATGCTATTGACGGTGCCGTTGGTGCTGACCTGCATACTGACTAGGCCGACCAGGAAGGGATCCTGCGCGTTGCTGCCAAAACTGGCCTGGAAGGCGTCGATATCACTAATGGCGTACTTCTTGCCATAACTGCCGTACCAGGTGGCAGCCTCGACATTCTTCGGGTCGGCGGTGGTGACTTTTCCGGACTGGTCGCTGTAGAAGTTGCCGCCCCAGAGCCAGCCGTAGGTATAGAGCCAACCCTGGCCGAGCCAGGGGATGAAGCCGATCTGGGAGTAGCGGGTGCCCGACTTCTTCGTGAGCTTCGACGCCGCGTCGTCGAGTTCCTGGATGGTCGTCGGTGGCTTCTCCGGGTCCAGGCCGGCGGCGGAGA
>JBPCLN010000099.1:0-9477 GCA_051003235.1 Chloroflexota bacterium
AGTGCAGCGGCCCAACCCGAGGGGCATGGCAGTCGGAGGATATCGCCCGCGGCCCGCTCCGCCTGCAAGGCGACCACGGTCCGGTCGCTTTCCGCAACATCAGGCTACGGTTGCTCGAAGCCTGAGCGGGGTCCCGCTCGACGCAGGAGACGAAGAACATTCGTACCAGGAACAACACTCGGCGTTGCAATCGTCGGCTGCGGGCATAGGAATCACAGCGCACCTAACGGGCTTCTCAAATACGGAAATGCATGGCTCTGATTCGGCCACGCACTAAGGTGACGCGAAAGGACCGGACGTGGAGTACGTCAATTTTGGTACCGCTGGAATCAAGGTGTCTCGCCTGGCACTGGGTCTTGGCTTGCGGGGGCAAAGCGACGAGGCCGCGGCAGAGCGACTGATCAATACCGCGCTGGACTGCGGCATCAACCTGATCGACTGCGCCAACGTCTACGGTCTGATGGACGACCGTGCCTACGCCGGACGGTCGGAGGTGATTCTGGGCCGCGCCATGAAGGGACGGCGTGACGCTGTCGTAATTACGTCGAAGGTCTGCAGCGCCGTCGGCAAAGGGCCCAACGACAGCGGCGGCTCACGATTCCACATCATGCGCGAAGTCGAGCGATCCTTACAGCGCCTCGACACCGATCGGATCGACGTCTACCTCCTTCACGCCTTTGACCCTGCTACACCGTTGGAGGAGCAACTGCGAGCCATGGACGACCTGGTGTGGCAAGGGAAGGTGCGGTACGTGGGTGTCTGCAATTATGCCGCCTGGCAGGTCTGCCAGGCCCTGTGGGTGCAGGACCGCCTCAAGGCGGCGCCGCTGATCACCGTGCAGAATCCCTATAGCCTGCTCAATCGGGACCTGGAACGGGACATGTTCCCCCTCGTCCGCGCTTTCAGCCTCGGGCTGATGGCCTATGCGCCGCTGGGGACCGGTCTGCTCAGCGGCACTTATCACCCCGGCGTAGCGCCGCCGGCCGGCACATTGTGGGGCGGCAGCCGGCGCTCCCAGTTCGAGCAGACCCTGCGCGGCACGGCAGCCGATGTCGCGACCACGCTGCAGCTGGTGGCTGAACGTTGCAGGGCCACGATCGCCCAGGTCGCGCTGCGGTGGGTGCTCTCCCAGCCTGAAGTGACGGTGGCCATCTCCGGTGCCGATACGGCCGATCAGATCAGGGAGAATGCCGGCGCCCTGAAGGTCGAGATCGCCCCGGCCGACTTGACACTGCTCAGCCAGGTCTCGGCAGGCCTCGACCTTCTCCTTGATGGATAACGCTTTGGGTAACGGAGGGCCGCAACTGCGGCCCCGTAGAGAGGAACGCTGTGTGAGGATCTTCCGCTGCTCAGTGCCGAAGAGCGCCGACCGGCGGCACGTATCGTAGTCAGCCCTGTCGCCGAGGTGTCCACGAAGCTTATCTGCGATCCCTTTCTACGCGGGCCGGCGAGCGTCTCGGCCAAAGCGATGGTCGCCTGATCCGGCTGCGTATTCGCGCGCGGCGCTACGCCTCGACCGGGCACAACGTTGTGGGCAGGGTCCCCGGCGACAAACTGGAGCGCATCGCCGGCGCGGCCCATTACGACACGGCGGCCGGCGTCCCTGGCGCGACTGATAACGCCTCCGGTACCGCAGTTGTGCTCGCCCTATGTGAGGCATTCGCCGCGACCAACCGGCACCGCTTCGGTATCGACTTCGTTGCCTATGGCGCGGAGGAATATGGGCGCCATGCAGGCAATCTTGGCGCGGTGGAATACGTCCGGCACAATCCCGGCGCGGTGCGCCGCCTCGGCGTCCGGCCCCGAGCAAAGGTCGTGCGATACTGCACGCTTAACACAGGCGGTGACGACGCCGGGAAACTGCTCCTGCGCCTCCGCACACCCCGCCTCATCTCCCTGGACGAAGATGAGCGGGATGTCCCAGTGGCCGGCGAAGCAGGACTCCATTCCGAGCTCTCCCACGCTTTGCCCGTTGATCTGAAAGTCTGCCCAGTCGAGCGACCACGCGTGCGGCAGGAAAGCGTCTGGCGTCCCGGCCTTGGCGTGATGCCCGGGGAGCAGCAACGCATCGACGCGATGGTCAAGGCCCGGCATCCAGCGCCGCTTGCCATCCTGGTACCCGGTGCTCCGGACGAGATAGGTGATCCGGGGATCGGCCCGCATCTGTTCAAGGTCGAAGTTGCCCCCGCCGTGATGCGTGTCACACACGATCAACTCGTCGACCCCGGCGTCCAGCGCGGCGGCAGAGGCCGAGTTGACGTCGGCGATCAGGAGCTGCCGACCTTCCGCAGCGACGTGTTCCCGCACGCCGGGTTCCGAGAACCACACCTGCTCCCGCGTGAACAGCCCGCTCACGCCCTCCATATCCCAGTGCATGAACAGTTTCACTGATCTATCTCCCGTTCACAGCGCGCCAGTCGAAGAGCACCCCAAGGTACTCCTCAGGGTGCGTGACGACAGACTCGTACACGCCAACGGCATCGGCCGCCGGCAGGCGATGACTGATCAGGGGGCCAACCATCAGCTTCCCGTACGCCAGCAGATCCAGGGCGAGTTCGAAGTTCGTCGAGACGGTCCACCGGCTGGCGACCGTCTCGACGCGTGCATTGTAGTTGTAGTTACGTTACTCCAGGTGCAGGAGCACCGGCAGGCCCAACTCGCCGCAGAGGCGATACATCGCCAGCGCCTCTGCGGCATCGCAGGTTAGATGCAGTTTGTGCTCACCGAAACCACGCGCCCCTTCCGCGTGGTAGCGGCGGACGGTAGCCAACGCGTCCGGCCGCCGCGGATCGACGTGGACAAACGGGATCAGGCGATCCGGATGGGCACGACAGGCGACCCAGGAATCCTCCATGGGAAAGACATTGGCGGGTAATCTCCGGGCGGCGTCGATCCCGCCAGCGATGGGCAACAGGACCGTTTGCCGGATGCCATGGATATCCTGGTGGGCCAGCAGGTGATCGACCGTTCCGTAGTCCCACAGGTGCTCGTGCATATCGATCATCGTCACGTTCCTTCACGCCCGGACCGGGCTGATCACTTGTCATATTGCCCGCCGGCCAGGACCGGTCAGGGCTGGCAGTGCCCGGTCACACGGTCTGCTGGAGGTTGGCATCGATAAATGCGGTGGCGGCCTTGCCGTAGTCGGAGGCTGTTTGCGTGCCTTGATCGAACGGAGCGAAGTTCTTCCCGAGCCAGGTGTTCACCTTGCTCCACCCCGTGTACTTGGACATTCCCCAGGCGACGACGTGCGTGTGCTGCGACATCAGGAGGAAGGCTTTGGGATCGACCCCACCTGCTCCTGATAGGTTTTTATGGCCAGATCCGAGGCGCCGGTGACAGGGGACACGGCATAGTGTCCGCTCAGGGGGAAGCGTGCGGCGTTGGCCGGCACGGTGAGCCACTTCAGCAACTCCCAGGTCTGCGTGGAGTGCGGCGTCTTCCGCCAGGAGCGGCTGGGCAAACTGCCGGCCGGAGACGATCTCCACCAAGATGCCGGGTTTGTTCTTGGCATAATCGTTGTAGATTGCCTGCTCCACCTCGTGCCGCCCCTGGCTGTCGGGGGACATGTAGGTGAGCTTCACGCCGTTCGCCTTGGCCGTCGTCGTCGGCTGACTGGAGGTGGCGGTGCCGCGGCCGAGGGCGTCACCGTGCGGTGTAGCGTTGTCTTGTCTGCGTGGTTCCATCGCCAGAGTCCGCGACGGACCGCGCGCCAGGCCGCTGTCGCCTCGGTGCGCTCGGCATCAGTGATCGTGTGCGCACCATATTCCAGGCGCACGTAGAGTCCGGTGAGGCGGCGGGCGGCAACGGAGGCAGCACCGTCCAGGCGGCCGGAAAACCGTTCGGCAAACTCCAGTGGGGTCTCGTCCACCGCTGGTCCCGTGCCTCGCCACCGGCTGTGGCGGAGTAGGCGGCCATAATACTGTCGAACGAGGGCATCGGCGGACAAGGTTGAACGTCGAATCCTGGAGCGGAGGGTGCTCGTCACGGGGATGTTGAGCAACTATTGGGATTTCTACTTTGCATAACGTGACAGCGTCCCCTCCCACGTGCCCTAGCTCGCGCAGTGGTCGTCGCCGCAACCACAACCGCCGCGTCCGGCCCGCGCACCTTCCAGCGCTTCGCGCGCCTCTTTCACAAGCCAGTACACGAGGGCGAACGCCGCCAGGCTGTCCGCCCACCACCAGCCGAAGAGGGCGTTGAGCAGCAAGCCCACGAGGAGGGTGCCCGCCATATAGGCGCAGGTGATTGAGCAGGCGGCATCGCCGCGCAGGGCGGCACTGCCGATCTGCGCGGCGATTTGGCGTTTCGCTCGCGCCAGCACCGGCATACCGATGACGGCGACGACGGCCAGACCGATCCCGACAAACGAAGTCTCCGACCTGGTTCGCGTGACGACCGCCAGCACTGCCATGGCCACGACATACACGCTGAGCAGTGCGAGGGAGATTCCCGTGACCCAGGCGGCACGATTCTCGGCCCGCTCCACTCGTTCCATCGATGTCCCGGTTGCTTCGACCATCAGCCGCCAGAGGAGGACACCGCCACTCACCAGTTCAATGACACTGTCGATACCGAACGCTGTCAGCAGGACGCTGCGAGCCACCACACCGGCGCCAATGGCCACCGTCGCCTCGATCACCATCCAGGCGATCGTGATCACCTCGACGCGGAGGCCGGCGCGCACCTGGCCGTCCCGCGTTTCGGCCGCCGCCAGAGGGATCGCCATCAGTTCGTGCCTTTCCGCTGGTCCCTTTCGAGATGACCGGCCGCCAGTCCGTCATCCACCGACTCGTGCTGATGACCAGCATGGAAGTGGTCAGTGTGATCTCCCCGCGTGTGGCCATGGTCCTGATGGCCGTGCCCGCCTTCACCCGCGCCGTTGAGGGCGCAGTACAGCGGGTTGGGATCGCAGGCGGCGCACTCAAACTGCAGGGTGGTGTGGTCAATCTGGTAGTTGCGCTGGAGCAGCCCGTTAAGCCGCCCTTGCAAGGCGTCGCAGGCGCTCAGGTGACAGTCCTCCCGCACCTGGACGTGGGCGGAGAGGACGCGCATCCCGCCGGCGATGGACCAGACGTGCAAATCGTGGACATCCTCCACTTCCGGCACCCGCACGAGGTCGCGCACGAGCTGCGCCACGTTGAGGTCCTTCGGCGTCGCCTCCATCAGGATATCGACGGTCTCGCGCAGGATACCCCAGGCTCCCCAGGCAATCAGCGCGGCGATGGCGAGGGACAGCATGGGGTCGGCGGGATACCAGCCGGTGAGCAGGATCACGATACCGGCCAGGATCACGCCCGCCGAGGCCCCCACATCGCCGAAGACGTGCAGCATGGCCGCGCGGACATTGAGGTTCGCGCTGCTTTCCTTGCGTAGGCCAATGCCGATGTACAGGTTGATTGCGATGCCGACGCTGGCAGAGACGAACATCAACCAGGGCGTCACGGCCTCCGGGTGCTGGAAGCGCTGCACTGCCTCATAGGCAATCACCAGCACGATCACGATCAGCGTCACGGCATTGACGAGCGCGGCCAGGATGCCGGTGCGATGGTAGCCGTACGTGTTGCGGGCGTCGGCCGGTCGTTCCGCCTGGGCGGTGGCGAACCAGGCCAGTCCGAGGGCAAAGATATCGGTCAGGACATGGCCGGCGTCGGAGAGCAAAGCCAGGGAATGGGAGAGGAACCCGGCACTCGCCTCCACCAGCAGAATGATGACGGTCAGCAGGAAGGCCGTACGCAGCTTGGTCCCGGTCATGCCGTAGCTGTGATCGTGGCCTCCTGCCATCAGCGCTCTCCTCTCGCGGCCATACTGGCCGGCTGCGCCGGCCAGTGCTCCGCATCGCCGTGTCCGAGGTGGGTCAGGCCGACCTGAAGCAACAAAGCGACATGGGCATCGTCCAGGCTGTAGTAGACAAACTTGCCGGCACGGTGGGATTTGACCAGATGCAGGGTGCGCAGCACGCGCAGGTGTTGGGAGGCGCCGGATTTGGTGATGCCGACCACCGCCGCCAGATCACACGAACACAACTCCTGGTGGAGGAGCGCATGGACGATCCTGGCCCGCGTGGGATCCGCCAACGCTCCGAAGAGCTCGGCGAGGTCCTGGTAGACCGCAGGCTCCTGCAGCAAGGCCTTTGCCCGGGCAACGGCAGCCGGGTGGACACAGTCTACCTGGCAGAGCGCATCACCGGCAGCGAAGCTTCCCACGGCTGGCCTCCGTACGTCTAGTATGATTGCGTGAATACTACATTGTACAGGCGGGAGTACCAAAACAAACACGGTTATCCAGACCGCCGCGTTGAAGGTTGTAACCGGTCAGTTCAGGCCGGTTACGCCAGCGGTGTGGGGTTTCAGTATCTCTGGTTTGCAAGTACTCCCACACTGGCTTGCCTATCGGATGAAGGACGGGGCGGAAAGATCGACCTCGGAGTTAGACAAGAATCGCCCGACGACGTGGCCCACGTTTTTCACGGAGGAACTCTTGCGGGTGCTGGGAATCCTGGAGGCGACCGTCAAGATTTGGCCCGAGCTCGAGGTCTTACTGCAGGATGTCGTCGCGGGTCAACTGTTCATTGGGATGGAGTTGCCTCAGCCAACGGACGTCGAGCACAAGCCGCCGGCCGTGGCGAGAGTAGGGCAGGTGACTCTAGGTCTCTAGGACAGCGGTACGCCGCTGCCCGTCGCTGACCCCGCGGCGCACCATGGTCCCGTACCCGTCGGTCGGCAAGCCACCGGTGATCGCGGCGGCTAAATCGTAATGGCGAAGTGCGTCCTCCCGGTGACCGAGGTCCTCGTACGACCGCGCGAGGTTCAAGTAGAGTGAGGGAAAGAAGCCCTGCACGCGGTCGTCCCCCACCGCCTGCGCCCGTGTCAGCGCCTCCCGATTCCACTGGAGTGTCTGCTCAGGGCTTTCCTGATGGCGGGCGAAGTAATGGGCAGCGACGCAGCGCTCGAAATCGTCGGTGCTTGTGGCCCAGGCGCGCGCGAATAGGCGCTGCGCATCATCGTAACGGCCTTCGCCTTCGGCCGTCATGCCGTCTACGCAAAGCTTCACGACGAGATTTGTGGCGTCAACGAGTACCACTTCTCCCCCTTCCTTCATTTCACAATAGGTGGCGATCGCGCTCCCTACAGGCGCACCGGCGTGCCGGTGAGGGCGGACGCATTTGCGGCCATCACGAGGCGGTGCGTGCGAAGGGCGTCGTCGAAAGACTGGCGGACGGCGCTCGAGTTGCCGGTCGTGATCGCGGCGAGAAAGGTCTGAGACAGGGTGCGTTCACCTTCGCCGCTTACGCCTTTCCACGTCTGGGTCCCGTCGGGTGTCGTCCAGGTACTGCCAGCCCAGCCGAACTCCGCCTTGCCGCCGCCGGCAATGATCACCAGGCCGCTCGCGCCGGCAATACCGGGTGAAAGCGCATACGTACTGGCATAGCTGCCGACGGCGCCGTTGGCCCAGCGGATCGTCAAACTGTAGGCGTCCCAGTTATTCCAGGTCGGCGCGCCGGGGAGAACGTTGTCGGTGTACTGCGCGTACACCTCGACCGGCTCCGTATCCAGCACGTAGCGGCATAGGTCGAGGTAGTGGATGCCCCACTCTACGACGTGTCCGCCACCCCAGGCGCGGTCCCAGTTGCCGGGAATATCCGGCGTCGGGCGATAGTTCCAGATGTGGGTGAGCGCGACCTTGCGGTTAGCGAGCGCCTGGCGCAGTTCCGCGCTGCCGGTGACATAGCGAAGCTGGTGACAGACGTGCACCAGCCGCCCCGCCTGCCTCGCCGCCGCGCCGATCGCCTCGGCATCTTCATTAGTGAGCGCGATCGGCTTCTCCAGGACGACGTGCGCCCCACTGCGCAGAGCGGCGACCGCCTGCTCGCGATGGAGGGGCGGCGGAGTCGTCACGTAGACAATGTCCGGCTGTGTCCGCTCCAGCATCTCCGTGGCGTCCGCATATACCGTCGCCGTTGGCGCATGCGTTGCCACGATTGCTTTCGCCCGCGCGACATCGACTTCGGCGATCGCTACAACGTGCACCTGATCCTGGAGAGTTGCGAGCGCCTCGCTGTGCCGCAGCCCGCGCCGTCCTGCGCCGATCACCGCCGCGCGCAATGCCATCCTATCCTCCTTGCCGGCTGTTCCCTACCGAGCGGGGCGTCGCGCTACTGTAGCACCCATAGTGTCGGCGCAGAGGGCCGGACGCCTGCGGGAAGGTCATCCGGGTCACGGAATGGCCCCTGATCCGAGGCTGAGCGCAACCACCAGGCGGCGCAGCAGCAACTCCAGGTTCGCAGCGGTTCGGCCACTACCATCCAGCACCGGGGCCGCTTCGGTGATCTCGGCGGCGAGGAGGCGGCCGGAGGAGAGCAGGGGGTCCAACGTCTCCAGCAGCGTCTCCAGCGATAGTCCGCCGGGAACGGGCAGCCCGACACCTGGGGCGACCAGCGGGTCGAGTACGTCGAGATCGAGGTGAAGGAGCAAGCCATCCGCCGGAGAGGCGTCTCCACCAC
Source organism: Chloroflexota bacterium (assembly GCA_051003235.1). Lineage (GTDB taxonomy): Bacteria > Chloroflexota > UBA4733 > UBA4733 > UBA4733 > UBA4733. Next base: position 8,504 of record JBPCLN010000099.1, read on the forward strand.
CACAGGCGATAGCCAGCGCTCGCTCGCCGCACCAGCGTGGCCCGCGCCGCACGATCTCGCCCGGGGCGAGCACCGTCACGTCCGCCGCCGGCAGTGCCACCGCCTCCGGCGGATCAAGGTCACGGACGCCGAGCAGAACCATGCGCGCCGGGAGGACGGTCACATCACCGCCGAACAGATTAACGAGCGGCGCAGCGCCACGTCCGGCGAGGGCGGCGACCGTCATGCCATGGATGTTGCCGGAGGGCGTTGTCTCCGCCGTATTGAAGTCGCCGTGGGCGTCGCAGGAGACCAGCCCAAAGGGACGACCGGCGCGGTGGAGACCGGCCGCGGTGCCCAGCATGGTCGTGCAGTCGCCACCAATGACGAGCGGCGCCTTTCCTGCTGCCAGGAGCCGGCCGATGCGCGCCGCCTGGGCCTCGGCCACGGCGCAGACCGCGTCCGCCGCCCGTAAGGGGTAGCCATCTGGAGTCCAGACGGCATCCGGTACCGCTACGTCCCCGGCGTCTTCCACTAACACCGGCGGAGACAGCGTCCCTGCCCACTGCTCCAGGCGCCGGAATGTCCCGAGGCAGCGAAGCAGGCCTGGCGTGCGCTCACTGCCCGGATAGGAGGTGCCGAAGCGCGTTGGGACGCCCAGGATGGCGACGGGACGGTACTCCGGCCGGCCGGTCATGAGCGTAGGATCCCGCAATCGTTTGACGCAGACACCACGCTCTTCCTTACCCGCGCCAGGGGCGAGCGACCTGCGGACTTATGTGTTCGACAAAGGACGGACTTCGCCGGTGCTTGCTCATGGCACGATGTCCACCGGCTGCGCGGTTGCCCATTTGCCCCTCGTAAAGTCCGGGAAATCGACTGCGGCACTTTTGGCGGCGACGGACTGCTCCGTCAGCGCCGTGATGACGCTCCACGTCGCCGCATCGTACACGTCAATCGGTGTCTGGGTCTGGTGGCGCACCGCTTTCACGAAC
>JBPCLN010000100.1:0-34574 GCA_051003235.1 Chloroflexota bacterium
GAGCAGCGGCTCCGATGCGTAGAGTCGCCGGCGCTCGGCGGTGGTCGACCCGGCGGCGCCGGCAGCCGGCATGCTGGCCGCGTACTCCTTGATCGGCGCCTCGCAGTCGTCCGACACCCACTGTCACACGTAATGCAACTCCCGTAATGCCTCGCCGGTACGTTTCCCGCGCCTCGCGTCGGCGGGCGCGAGTTGGCGGTAGGTGATGGCGGGAATGTACTGGTCCTTGACGATCAATCCTTTGAGTACCTGACTGAATTGCCGCCAGAAGAGGAAGTCGCTCCCCAATTGGAAGTCCTCCGCCATCTCCTGCGCGCGGAAGTACACGTCGTTGAGCGTGGCGATGGGGGCGGAAAGGCGGTAGCCGCACACCTGCCAGGGAACTAATGTCGCCTCCTCCGGCGTGGGATCTTCCATGTAGGGTAGCAGTTCAGAGGAGGGTAGCGGCTTACCATCGGCACTCGGCAACAGGAAGCATCGTTCGGCGAACTCGCGTTGCAAGGCGACGAGTGGCGTCTGGCTCAGGCCCAGCTTCTCCGTGAGGAAGCCGCTCAGCGCCGGGCCGCGCAGGTGGCGAGGATGCGGTGAACCAGGGGTGCGTGGCACGGCCTGGGTAGGCGTATCGGTTTCTACCCACAGATAGCAAGCGCCCGGCCGAACGAACCCGGCGCTGTCGTCAGGGATCCAGGCCGCGTGGACAATCTGCATCACGCGCTCCTCGCCTATCGGCACCGCAACCCGGCAGGTGGCAACGGCAAGCGCCGGACGTGCGGATGAATGAACCAATGTACCACCCTGCCACGGTGGCAACCGCCATCGGGTCGGTTACGATACAGACGACGAACGGAGTGCCGGAATGTCGGAGAGTGCATTGCTGCCCGCTGTCGCACGGGATGCGCCTCTTGTGATGACCGCCGACGAGTTCATCGCCTGGGACGTTGACGAAGGCGGCTTGATGGAGTGGATTGATGGGCGGGTAATTGTCCACGACATGCCGAAGGAAGTGCATCAGCATATCTCCGGAATTTTGTTCTTTTTACTGCTTTCCTTCATCGGGCGACGCCACGTCGGTCGGGTAATCATCGCTCCATACAAAATGCGGGCGGCGCCGAATGGCCCGGTGCGAGAACCGGATGTCCTCTATGTTGCCACCGAGCATCTGGATCGTTTCACAGAGAATGTGTTGGTGGGTCCGGCGGACCTCGTCGTCGAGGTGGTCTCCCCCGACAGTACGGCGCGCGACCGGGCTGACAAGTTTGATGAATACCAGGACGGCGGCGTACGTGAGTACTGGGTGATCGATTCCCGATCAGGACACGAGCGTGCCGACTTCTGGGTGCTCGACTCCAATGGCCGCTATCGTTCCGTCCCCCCCGACGCCGACCAGACGTATCGTTCCAGTGTCCTGCCAGGCTTCCGGTTGCCTCTGGACTGGCTGTGGCAGGTCGACGCCGACGTCTGGGCCCTGGCGGAGGAGTTGTTCACTACCGATTAGGGCAGCAACGGTGAGATCCAGTTGATCACGACCGGATCCGAATGCTGGAAGCTTCCTTCATTCGCAGAGCCTCAGCCGCCAACCAGTATCTCCGGCGCTGCGGGATGCAACTCCCGCTCGCGCGCGTTCCAGAGCTCGATCAGTCCGAGGGCGCGTAGGGATTCCCGGCCGGTACGCATCTCGTCGCCGGTGCGCTTCAACCAGGCATCCAATTGGGTCGCAAGGTGCTGGCGGGTGACGGCATACGACGAGTCGATGATCCGGTTCTCTAGCTGGTAGGGATCGCGCTCGTTGTCGAAGAGGAGCCAGTCGGCGCCATCCTGGCGGCGTACGTAGGTGTAGCGCTGGGTGCGCAGACCACGCCACTCCGGCAGTTGCTGCACCTGGGACTCGTCCATCTGGGTGATATCCATCAGGAAGACGGCATCGGCGCCCTGCGCCTGCCGGCCCAGAAAGAGCTCGGCGCGACTTTCACCTTGCGCGCTGGGCAGCGCCGGTAGGCCGGCGAGGTCCAGCAAGGTCGGCGTGTAGTCGATGATGCTGACCAGGGCGTCACTCAGCCTCCCGGCTGGAATGCGATCGGGCCAGCGCACCAGCAAGGGGACGCCGATCGACTCCTCGTAGGGTTGCTGTTTTTTCATGGTGCCGTGTGACCAGAGTTGGTCGCCGTGGTCGGAGGTGAAGACCACGACGGTGTTGTCGGCAAGACCGCCGGCTTGCAGGGCGTCGAGCAGGCGGCCCAGTTGCTCGTCCAGAGCAGTGATCGCTGCGTAGTAGTCGGCTAGTGTCTGGCGCGGCTCCAGATTGCGGGCCAGGCGGATGGAGGCTGGCTGTAACGGCCGGACGTTCGGGCGCAGCGTCAGTTGCTGCGGGGCGTACTACGCCTTGTAACGCTCCGGCACCATTGGGTAGGGGTCGTGGGGCGGTCCCCAGGAGAGGAAGAGGCAAAAAGGGCGTACTTCAGGCTTTGCTAGGAACTGCAAGGCCAGGTCCGTCTGCACTTCCGGCTCGTAGCCCTCGGCCATTACGGCTTCCGGCGCATCACGGTAGTACTTGTTGGGCCGGAAGTAGTTGTGGGAGCAGTTGAAGGCGGCCCAGTCGTCGAAGCCGTGTCGCCGCGGACCGGGTAGCGTCCACTTGTCACGCGGGACGCCGTCCAGGTGCCACTTGCCAATGTAGCCGGTGCGATATCCGGCGTCTCGGAAGGCGGCGCCGATGGTTGGCAGGTCTTCCGGCAAGGGCAGGTCGTTGGCGATAACGCGATTGGAGAGGGGATAGCGACTGCTGAGCAGCATGGCCCGGCTGGGGGTACAGACAGGGCAGTTGGCAAAGGTATGACTGAAGCGCGTCCCTTCCGCTGCCAGGCGATCCATATTGGGCGTTTGCACCTCGCCATTGCTGGCGCAGCCCATGTCGGTGCCGCGCATCTGATCGGCGAAGACGAAGAGCACGTTCGGGTGCTGCGCGGCCATGGAGCCTAGCTTTCCTCTGATTCGCCGCGCTCTACCGGTTGCTCGCGTCCTTCCCGCGAGGACGCATAGCCCGCCAGGACCATCGCCACCGCGGTACGCGCCGTGCGGGCATCGCAGGGGGACGGCGTGCCGGCCACCAGCATATCCAGGAAGGCCTGGGCGGCGCCGGCCATGCGGTTGGAGGCCAGTTGCACGGGCGGCGTTCGCCATTCGCCCGGCGGGGCGCCGGACGCGGGCTGGGCGCGGTGACGCCAGACGCGCAAGGGTGGTTCATCGGGGAGGGCGCTGCGCGACGACGAAATATCCGTCCCTGTCGCCACCAGCACGGCCTGGTCGCCGGAGAGTTCGATGGTGCTGGTCGATGCCAACTCGGTCCAACTGGATTGATGGATGCCGATCATGCCGTCGGCATAGCGGTAGAGCAGCACACCGTTATCCTCCACGCCCGGCTGTTGGGTCGTCAAGGAGGTGGTGACGATCCCGGTGACCGAGACCGGGGCGCCAAACATCCAGAGAAACCAGAGGGCGACGTGCGCCCCTTCGTCCATGAACGCCCCGCCGCCCGCCTTGGCTGCATCGGTGAGTGCCATGTCATCGAGCAACTGGCGGTTGGTGAGGGCGAATGCATGGGAGTGGCGCCGCCGGGCGATGGCGATGCGGCCCAGTTCGCCGGCCGCGACCAGGCGTTTGATCTCCTGATGGACGGGGTCGAAGCGCAAGTTATGCGATTGGTAGAACCGCACCCCCGCCGCCTCCACTGCCGCGACGATGCTGTCGCAATCGGACAGCGTCGTCGCCATCGGCTTCTGCAGCATGATGTCCCGTCCGGCTCGCGCCGCCGCCACGGCCAGATCGGCGTGGGCGTCGTTGGTCGAGCAGATCGTGACGGCGGTGACGCCGGGGAAGGTCAGAGCGTCATCCAGACGCGGTACGAACGGGATGCCGAGTTTCTCGGCCGCTGGGCGGCCCCGCGCGGGATCGTCATCCCAGGCGCAAAGGAGGCGAACGCGGCGATCAGCCCGAAAGACATTGGCCCACCCCGCCTGGTGGCCATGCGCGAAGCTCAGCAGGGCGATGCCCGGCGGGTCTTCGCTGCTCCCCTTGTTCGGGTCTGTGGCAACGTCAGTTTTCAGCACGGTGCATATCCTCTTTCCAGCAACGCTCCTCCGCACTATCATGTTCGGTATTCGCTCGGTAGCGTTGTGCAGGACGCGGCTTGCAACGGTAGCATGCCCACGACAAGGAGATGGGATGGCAATACGAACGGCAATTATCGGCGTCGGCAATATCGGCAAGACGCACGCACGGGTATACAAGGCCAATCCGCTGGCAGACTTGCTGGCGTTCTGCGACATTGATCATGCCCGTGCCGATGCGGCGGCGAAGGAGTTCGGCGTCAAAGCCTACTACGACGTGGATGACCTGCTGCGGAGCGAGCAACTGGACATGGTTTCCGTGGCCACAGCGGGCGTAGAGAATGGCTCCCATCACTATCGGCCGGCTATGCAGGCGCTCGCCGCCGGTAAGCATGTGCTGGTGGAGAAGCCAATTTCCAACAATCTGGCGGAAGCGAAAGCGATGGTCGCAGAGGCTCGGCGGCGCGACGTCTGCCTGGCGGTCGACCTGAACCACCGGTTCACGCCGGCGACGCGCCTGGCCAAGGAGAAAATAACGTCCGGCGCGCTGGGGGAAGTGCTGTTTGTCAACATGAACCTCTGGATTCGTAACCCGAAGGACGACCCGCAGTACTTCCACCTGCGGGCGTTGCACTCCCATTCGGTGGACGTCATGCGGCACCTGGCCGGTGATGTCGCCCGCGTCCAGGCCTTCTTCTTGAAAGGGCCCGGTCGCCAGATCTGGAGCAACGCCTCCATCAATATGCAGTTCACTTCCGGCGCCCTCGGCCACCTCACCGGCAGCTACGATATGCACGGTCCCGATCGCCACAGCATCGAGCGCACGGAAGTGGGAGGCAATAAAGGGCGGGTCGTGATCGACAACTCCACCGTAGACTTCCACTGGTATCCGCACGACAGCAAGGAATCGGTCCACGTCCACAATGCCGACGGCATGATGTCGTTCAACGAAACGTTCGGTCCGCGCCTCGGACGCTGGCTGGAGCAGTTGACGGAAGGCGCAGCGCCGGCAGCGATTGAGGGTTCCGGCGAAGAGGGACTCAAGGCGCACGCCGTGGTGGAAGCGGCCATCCAGTCGCATGAGACCGGGCGGGTCGTCGACGTGGCCGAGTTACTGGCGTAGGGGGGATAGATGGCACTCGCCAAAATCGGCTGTAACTCCGTGCTCTTCAGCATGGTGGACCTGGAGACCGCGCTCCAACACATCGCCTGGGCGGGCTACGCCGGCGCGGAGTTAGCCTATATCCCCGGCATGGTCGAGCACATCCAGCCCGACCAGGGTCGGGAGTATGCTGATCGCATCCGGCGTATGGCCGCCGACCTGGGCCTGGACCTCTATGCCATCGAAGTGACGCCGAACATGCCGGAGCGAGTGGCCGCCACCTGCCGGATGGCTGCCGATCTCGCCATTCCGGTGGTCGCCATCGGTTCCGGCGGCAAGACGGGCGACGAGGCATCGTTCCGCCAGGCTGTTGACGTCGGCAGGACGCTCGCGGAAATTGCTGGCCGTTCGGGCGTCACGCTGGCGCTGAAACCGCATGTCGGCGCCGCCGTGTACAACACGCCGACGGCGTTGCAGGCCTGGCGCGAGATTAACTCGCCTCACCTCGGTCTCAACTTCGACCCGAGTCATCTGGTGCGGGCTGGTGAGGACGTCATCGCTGCCGCGCGCCAGTTCACCGCGGACGGCGCGGTGGTCCATTCCCATTTCCGCGACTGCCTGACGAACACGATCGGCGGCCCACCCGGTCCGCCCGAAGAGCAAGTGCCCGGCCGCGGCCGGCTGGATATTCCCGGCATTCTGCGCGCGCTGAACGAAGGCGGCTACACCGGCGCCCTGGACCTGGAGTGTATCGGCGCCAAGAGCTATCCCCTCTCCCGCGCTATGGGCATCGCCGCCGAAACGCGCGGCTACCTGCGTCGTTGCCAACAGGAGTTGGACTGAGCGCAGTATGGCGTAGCTACGGAAAGGGAGCCCGGGTTGGCAGTCTACCCTGGTTCATCCGCCAAGTCCCGCTATGTTTCCGCGGAGCGGCCTGGCGACTTAAGTCGCGGCTCAAACGAGCCAAGCCCGCCTTCGCGGACTCCAGTTCAGTCCGCGAAGGCGGACTTGGCCTCACGCAGCCCGCGAATTTATTCGACGGGCGCGTTCGGGGAAACGCGCCGGACTTGGCGGACGATCCACTAACGCGGGAAGGGCGACGGCCGGCATGACGATCCCGGTGCGCAGTTACCTGGCGCTGCTGGGCCGCTATCTGCGGCCACAGTGGCGGCGTGTGCTCGTGCTGGCGGTCCTGCTGCTGGCTGCCATCGGGTTGCAGCTCATCGGGCCGCAGATCCTCCGCGCGTTCGTCGACACCGCCACTGGTGGTCACGCGCTCGGCATTACGAACGCCTCGTCGTCACTGACGCTGCTCGCGCTGCTCTTTCTCGCAACGGCTCTCGCCGGCCAGATCGTCTCGCTGGCCGAGACGTACATGGCGGAAAACGTCGGATGGCTTGCCACCAACCGGCTGCGGAATGACCTGATGCTGCACTGCCTGCGGCTGGACATGGGCTTCCACAATCAACACACGCCGGGGGAGCTGATCGAACGGATCGACGGCGACGTCAGCCTCCTGGCGAACTTCTTCGCGCGGTTTGTGGTCCAGGTGCTTGGCAATGCGCTGCTCATAGTTGGCGTTCTGGTACTGCTCTTCCGCATCCACTGGCTGGTCGGCGCGACCTTTACCGGCTTTGCTGTCCTCGCGCTGGCGGTGCTGAGCCGGGTGCAAGGTTTGGCGGCATCGCGCTGGGTCGCCTCGCGGCAGTCTAGCGCCGCTCTGTTCGGTTTCCTGGAGGAGCGGCTCTCCGGCACCGAGGACGTCCGCTCGGCGGGCGCGACACCATTTATGGTCCGGCGGCTGCTCGGGCTGATGCGCGACCTGCTGCAAAAAGAGCGGCGGGCCGCGTTGCTCGGCGGGGTCCTGGGCAACACTCTGAATGTGACCTTTATGCTGGTGACGGCGGCGGCCTTCGTCCTGGGCGCCTACTTGTTTCACGCCGGAACGATCACCCTCGGTACCGTCTACCTCATCCTCAACTACACCCAACTCCTCCGCCAGCCAATCGACCAGCTCAACCGCCACGTCCTGGACTTGCAGCGGGCGACCGCCGGCATCGCGCGCATCCGCCAGTTGCTGGAGATGCGCAATGCACTCCCGGAGCTGGATGGGGGGATAGGGAGAAACGGGAAGATTGCTGTCCTTCCCCCGGGCCCGCTCGCTGTGGAATTAGATCACGTCACCTTCGGCTATCACGCCGGCGAGCCGGTGCTGCACGACGTCGGACTAACTGTGCCGGCCAGCAAGGTGCTGGGCGTGCTGGGGCGGACGGGCAGCGGCAAGACGACCATTGCCCGCCTGCTCTTCCGCCTCTACGATCCTGACGCCGGCGCGCTGCGCCTGGGCGGCGTCGACGTGGGCGCCGTGCCGCGCGCGGAGCTGACGCGGCGCGTTGGGATGATCACGCAGGAAGTGCAGCTTTTCCATGCCACCGTACGCGACAATCTGGCGCTCTTCGACCGGACCGTGCCGGACGCGGCGATCCTGGTCGCACTGCAGGACCTGGGCCTGAAGCGGTGGTACCGGTCGCTGCCGAAGGGGCTGGACACGCCGCTCGCCGGTGGAGGCGGGCTGTCGGCCGGTGAGGCGCAATTGCTGGCCTTCGTCCGCGTCTTCCTGAAGGATCCCGGCCTGGTGATCCTGGACGAGGCGACGTCACGATTGGACCCGGCGACGGAGGCGCTGCTGGAGCGAGCGGTGAGCAAGCTGCTCCAGGGTCGGACCGGCATCGTCGTCGCCCACCGGCTGAGCACCGTGCAGCGCGCCGACGACGTACTCATCCTGGAGCAGGGACGAGTCGTGGAGTATGGCCCACGCTCCCGCCTGGCCGGCGATCCCGGTTCCCGCTTCGCCGTGCTGCTGCGCTCGGGGGCGGAGGTGGCGGTATGACGCCCGCTGCTGCTCCGGCCCCCTGGTGGTACGTCTGGCGACTGGCGCGCTATCGCCCCGTCTTGTACCTGGTCAGCCAACTGAGCATCGACTTCCTCTGGTACCTGTTCCCGCTGATACCGCCCCTGATCGCCCGGCTGTTCTTCAACTGGCTCACCGGCGAGGCGCCCGCCGGCTTTGGCCTCTGGTCGGTGCTCGCGTTGCTGGCCGCCGCCTGGCTGGGGCGCATGGCGGTGGTCCTGGCCACCGGCTGGGGCCAGTCCACACTCACACAGTCGCAGTTGTCGCTGCTGCGCAAAAACCTGTTCGAGCGTTGCATGCAGCATCCCGGCGCGCGGGCGGTGCCGACCTCACCGGGCGAGGCAATCAGCCGCCTGCGCGACGACGCCGATACCCTCGTCGGTTTCACTATCCGCGCGCTCGGGCCGGTCGGCCAGGTCGTGGCAATGGTGGCCGCCATCCTGGTTTTGATCCGCATCAGCGCCTTCCTCACGCTGGTGGCCGTTGTCCCGATCGTGCTGGCGCTGACGCTGGCGCAGGCGGCAACCGGGCGCATCCGGCGCTACCGCCAGGCCAATCGGGCGGCCCTTGGCGAGGTGACTGGCTTCGTGGGCGAAATATTCGGCGCGGTGCAGGCGGTCAAAGTGACAGGCGCGGAGGCGGCCGTGACGGCCCATTTCGCGGCGCTGAACGAGTCCCGCCGCCGCGCCACTATCGCCGACCTTCTCTTCAACCAGCTCCTGGATGCGTTCTCCAACAACGCCGCCAACCTGGGGGTCGGGGTGATGCTCCTCCTGGCCGCGCAGTCTATGCGGGCGGGGACGTTCACCGTTGGCGATTTCACCCTCTTCGTCTCCTACATCGACTGGCTAACCAATGTCACCGTCTCCAGCAGCGGCTACCTCCGGAACTACAAGCAGCTCGGCGTCTCGCTCGGCCGGCTCCTCGCCCTGTTGCAAGGGGACGAGGCGGCACGGATACCCCCGACAGCGCTGGTAGCGTACGGGTCAGTTGATCCGCGCTCAATGACTGCCGTCGCCCATCGCCCCAAGACAGCGGGCGACCGGCTGGTGACGCTGGAGGCGACGGGTCTCTCCTACCATTACCCGGAGAGCGGTCGCGGCATCAGCAACGTCGACCTGCGGCTGCAGCGGGGCTCCTTCACCGTGATTACCGGCCGGATCGGCGCTGGGAAGACGACGTTGCTGCGCGTCCTCCTCGGATTGTTGCCCAGGGACGGCGGTGAGATGCGCTGGAACGGCGAGGTGGTGGATGATCAGCGTGGACCATCTGGGTGCTTCTTTGTGCCGCCGCGCAGCGCCTACACGCCGCAAGTGCCGCGCCTCTTCAGCGAGACGTTGCGAGACAATATCCTGCTTGGGTTGCCGGAGGGATCGGTCGATCTCGCTGCTGCCTTGCGCGCCGCGGTATTGGAGGAGGACGTGGCCACGCTGGAGCAGGGCCTGGAGACGCTCGTTGGGCCGCGCGGGGTCCGGCTCTCCGGCGGGCAGGTCCAGCGCGCGGCGGCGGCCCGCATGTTCGTCCGCGACGCCGAGCTCCTGGTCCTGGACGACCTTTCCAGTGCGCTGGACGGGCCGACGGAGCAACTCCTCTTCGAGCGGCTGGTCCGGCGACCGGATGGGCCCTACCAGGTTGCAGGCCCGGAATGCACGCTCCTGGCAGTGTCCCACCGCAAGGCCGTGCTGCGCCGGGCCGATCACATCGTAGTCCTGAAAGACGGCCAGGTCGAAGCGGAGGGAACACTACCCGAATTGCTGCTGAGCTGCGCGGAGATGCAACGGCTTTGGGCGGGTGCTATCGGGGGCGGCAATGCTGCGCCTGCTCCCAGCGAGGAGCGGCGGTCTGACGCCGTCGCCGGCCCCTAGAAGAGTCCAGGCCGGCTCATGTTGGTCTGCGTACAGCGGGGGTGGTAAGCAGATGTGCTATTCTGCTAATCAAGAGGATTGGATGGAGATTATCGTGGCGACGCGCGTGAAGGTCAGTAGCAAACACCAAATTGCCGTACCCGCCGAGGTTCGTCGGCAGCTCCATATCGAGAGCGGCGACCATTTATTGATGGAGGTTCGGGACGGCGTGGCCGTCCTCGTACCCGAGCCAGCCGACTACGTGGCGCGTCTGCGCGGCCTGCACCAGGAGGTTTGGCAGGATATCGATGCGCAAGAGTATGTACGTGGAGAACGGGACGCGTGGACGACCTAGCTACCACATTTGAGCGTCATGTGCGGGTGGGGATTGACACATCGATCTTCATCTACCATATCGAAGCGTTTCCACGTTACGCTGTCGTTGCCGGCGCGGCGCTTACTGCACTGGCTGACGGCAGGTACGCGGGCATTACGTCAGTGTTGACCCTTATGGAGTTGGCAGTCAAACCGTTGCAGTTAGGGCGACCGGAAGTAGCCGACGAGTATGAGCTGCTCCTTGGCGGTTTCCCAAACTTGTCCATCGCCAATGTGGACCGGCTGACCTCACGGCGCGCCAGTGAACTCCGGGCGGCCTATCGTCTCCGCCCTGCCGACGCTGTACAAGTTGGGACGAGCCTTCGGCATGGCGCTACCGCCTTCCTGACCAACGATCGTGACTTGCGCCGCGTCAAGGAATTGCAGGTGATCGTGCTGGACGACTATGTCTCAGCATGAGCGTCCGTATTGAGGGGCCGGTCATTCCTTAGCATCCACTAGACTCAGTGCCTGCCACAGTGGTTCATCGCCCTACCGGCCTTATGGAGATTGACGATGTATATTCCTCCACAGTTCAAGGAAGATCGTATCCCTGCTCTGCACGCCGCAATGCGCCAGGCGGGACTCGCCACCCTCGTGACATTTGGCGTGGATGGCCCGGAAGCGAGCCATGTGCCGATGCTCCTCGACTCCGAGCCGGCGCCGTTCGGCACGCTGCACGGGCATATCTCCAAAGCGAATGTGCAGTGGCGGCAGAGTAGGCCGGATGTCCAAGCCTTGGCGATCTTCACAGGGCCGGACGCCTACATCTCCCCGGCCTGGTACGAGACCAAACGGCAGACGGGCAAGGTCGTGCCCACCTGGAATTACGTCGCGATTCACGCTTCCGGGCCGGTGCGGTTCTTTCATGATCCCGAACGGTTGCTGGATCAGGTCACGCGGCTGACCGAGGAGAACGAAGATGGCCGGCCGGCACAGTGGGCGGTGAGCGATGCACCGGCCGATTTCATCAATGGGTTACTGAAAGGGATCGTCGGTTTCGATCTAACCATCGTCCGGCTGGAGGGCAAGTGGAAGATGGGGCAAAACCGACCGGAGGGGGACCGCATCGGGGCGATTGACGGGTTGACCCGCGAAGGGGGAGCGCCCGAGCTGGCCGTCGCGAAGATCCTGGCGGGGGAGGCGGGGCCATGGCGGGGCTGAGGCAACGCACAGCGGTGCCCATACGGCGGGCCATCGTGGAGATGGGCGAGTATGTGCCGGTGCGGCCCCTGGAGGAGTTGAGTCGGGATCTCGGTATCCCTGTCGCCAATCTCGTGAAGCTGGACGCCAACGAGAATCCCTACGGCTGTTCTCCCCATGTTCGCGCGGCGATCGCCGCCTGCGACCATTACCATATCTACCCCGACCCGGAACAGGTGGAATTGCGCGCGGCCCTCTCCCGCTACTGCGGCCAGCCGGCGGATTGGCTCCTGGCCGGCGCCGGCAGCGATGAACTGATCGACCTGCTGATCCGGCTGGTGGTCGAGCCCGGCGACCGCGTGCTGGACGCCGTGCCCACCTTCGGCATGTACAGTTTCCTGGCGCCGGTCCAGGGCGGCGTGGTCGTGCCGGTGCCGCGCCGTTCCGACTTCAGCCTGGACCTGCCGGCGTTGCTCGCGGCTATTGACGACCGCACGCGCCTGCTCTTTGTTGCCTCGCCCAACAACCCGACGGCGAATCTGGCGGCTCGCGCCGACATTGTACGATTATTGGAAACCGGCTTGCTGGTGGTGGTCGACGAGGCCTACTACGAATTCAGCGGGGAGACGCTGGCGGACCTGGTTACGGAATTTGAGAATCTTGTCGTGATGCGCACCTTCAGTAAGTGGGCGGGGCTGGCCGGGTTGCGCGTCGGCTATATTATCGCCGCACCGTCCCTCTTGCAGCACCTCTGGAAGATGAAGCAGCCCTATAACGTCAGCGTTGCCGCCCAGGTGGCGGCCCGCGCCGCCGTGGATGACCTGCCGCACATCCAGCGCACGATTAACGCCCTCCTGGCAGAGCGCCGGCGCCTGATGGACCTCTTGCAGAGCGTGCCTTATCTGCGACCGTTACCCAGTAGCGCCAATTTCATCTTCTGCCCGGTCGAAGGGCGCAGCGCCCGCAGTCTGCGTGACGAACTGCGCCGCCAGGGCATCTTGATCCGCTTCTTCGATACGCCGCTGCTCCGCAATGCCGTGCGGGTGAGTGTTGGTAAGCCGGAACACACGGAGCGCTTGCGGAAGGCGCTGGCGGGCCTCTCGCCTGCCTGACATACCGCTGTCGCAAGTGCCGGCAACGCCCGTCATTGCAGCGCCGTCGTTGCGAGTCAACAGTTAATGCGCTTCCTATGGACGACGGCGGCGAAACGAGCGACAATAGGGTACGGGGGAATATGCAAAATCCGCCCGTAGAAAGCTCAATACTGCTATGTCGTATATGTTTGACCCCACCCCACCGGTGCAGGTGCAGCGGGCCCCGGTACGGCGCTGGCGCAATAAGCGTGGGACCCTCACCACCGGCGCCGGTATCCTGGCGATCCTGGCATCCAAGCTCAAGTACCTGTTCGTCCTGCTGAAGTTCGGCAAGGTCGGCGGCACCCTGATCACGATGCTGGTGAGTGTGGGGGCGTACGCCTTGCTCTTCGGCTGGCCGTACGCGGTCGGATTCGTCGCGTTGCTCTTCTGCCACGAGATGGGGCATGTCATAGTAGCGCGCTGGCAGGGGGTCAATGTCAGTGCCCCAATGTTCGTCCCTTTCCTGGGAGCTTTTATCGCCATGCGGGGCATGCCGGAAGATAGCCTGGGCGAAGCGGCGATTGCCGCAGGTGGTCCGGTGGTGGGCAGCATCGCTGCGTTGGGTTGCCTCGGGCTGTACGGAGTGACGCACCAACCGTTACTGCTGGCCCTGGCCTATGTCGGCTTCTTCCTTAACCTGTTCAACCTGATTCCAATGTCGCCGCTCGATGGCGGCCGTATCCTTGGCGCCGCCTCCCGTTGGGCCTATGTTGCCGGCCTGCCGATCCTGGCGGTGATCGCCATCTGGCATTTCAACCCCTTCTTGCTGGTCATCCTGGCCCTGGGTGTCCTGGACGCCTTCCAGCGTTTTCGGGGTGGAGCGGTCAATGCAATGTATTACACGTCGGTGTCTCCCGCGGCGCGCTGGGCAGTCGCCGGCGGCTACGTCCTGCTCGCCGGCTTACTCGCCATCGCCATGAGCGATACCAACCACGCGATGCAGGTCCTGCGCTCCGGGGGATTAGTCGGCTGATTTCGGCGCGATGGCTACCTACCGCGCAGATTGGCGAAGAGGTCCGCCCATCATCCCAGCTCGCTTTCTTTCACCGCTTCGAGGAATTCACGCGGTGTGACGATGCGAAGCTGGCCCAGGCCTAGGTGCCCTTGCAGATCAAGCAGGTCCCGATCGCCGGTGACGAGGTAGTCGCACTGGCCGGCCAGAGCGCACGCCAAAAAGATATCGTCTTTGGGATCCCGTGAGTGCAGCGCGAAATGCTCTGCTGCCAAAGGCACGACGAACTCCGCGTTGGTGTTGATGTCTTCCAGGAACGCCTGGACCTCCGCCGGATCAAGCTGGTACTTCGTGAGAATATTCGGTCGGTTGAGAACCTCCTGGTATTCGCCCATAATATCAGTCGAGACGACGAGGGCGAACGCCTCCTCCTGCCAGAGACGCACCACTTCGTGCGGGAGTCCGCGTCGGATGAAGGCGCTGACGATGATGGTAGTGTCGACCGTAGCCCGCTTACTGCCCTTGCTGCGCATAGCGCTCGTGGCGGACCTGCTCGACGGTGGCTACGATGTCACGCTCTAGCTCCGCGGGATCAACGTCTTCGTTGCGCTGATGGACGTGCTCAATCAGTTGGACGGCGCGTTGGCGTACTAGTTGCCTATAGCGGTCGTACTCCTCGGGACTGATCACCACCACGAACGGTTTGCCTGCCTTCTCGACAATGACTGTCTCTTTGCCGTAGTGGACGGTACCCAGCAGTTGAGAAAAATTGTCCCGAGCCTGTTTGGCCCCTACTCTGGTCGTCATTCTTCTCTTCCTTTCCATCGTCGAAGTATAACAAGGAGGCGACACTACGTCCACAAGGTACATAATTCGGGCGCCGATATCCCCAAAGACGAGGCCTTCCGATTCGGATTGTGCTGGTTGACTAATGTGTCATAGATGCGGCGGCGGAAATTAGCGCGCCGGTCGGTTGTCCAGTGACCGCCAGAGCAGCAGGCTGGCGGCGCTGCAGTGCGGATGCCAGGGCGCAGCGATGGCCGTCAGTTCGCGCTTGTTGGGCAGGGCCTCCAGGCCGTAGGCGCGCTTGACGGCGTTGCGGACACCGTAGTCATCGACCGGTAAGACGTCGGGGCGACCCAGAGAGAAAATCAAGAACATTTCGGCAGTCCAACGCCCGATGCCGCGGACGGCGACGAGTTCCTGAATGATCTCCTCGTCGCTGAGCGCGTCCATGCGTTCCAGGTCCAGCCGCCCATCCAGGACGTGCGCGGCGAGGTCCTGCAGCGCTGCTACTTTGGCGCGGGAGAGGCCGGTGGCTCGCAGTGTCTCACCGTCCAGGGCCGCTAATCCGATGGCATTCAACGGCGCTTCCTTGGGGAAGAGCGCTTCAACACGTCGCAGGATCGCCGCGGCGCCGGCGCCGGAGAGCTGCTGCGACACGATCGAACGCACCAACGTGCGGAACAGGCGCGGGTCGCGCTCCAGCGCCGGCAGATCAAACTGCTCAATGAGCCCTTTCAGGACAGAATCGGCCGCCGATAAGTGTTGGAGGGTGAGCGTAGCCGGTTGAGGGGATGACGGGACGGGCTGACGAGTGGAAGATTCCGTGCCGGTGTCCGTCATTCCGTTACGCCCTCGCCCCGTCAAACGCCGCCCCAATCAGCTATCTTACAGCAGGAACCGCCGAAGACGGCGGGCGCGGATAGGAATGGTGGCGGACGATGAAATACAAGCGACTGGGGCGTACGGGGCTGAAGGTCTCGGAGATCTGCCTGGGGACGATGACTTTCGGCAGTCAGGCGGACGAGCAAGCGAGCAAAGCCATCGTCAAGCGCGCCCTTGACGCCGGCGTCAACTTCTTCGATACGGCCAATGTGTATAACGCCGGCGTGTCGGAAGAGTTCACGGGACGAGCGTTGAAGGAGGTGCGCCGGGACATTGTGCTGGCGACCAAGCTGCATGGCAAGATGGGGCCGGGCCCCAACGATCAGGGGCAGTCCCGCAAACACATTATGGACGCCATCGAGCAGAGTCTGCGCCGCCTGACCACGGACTATATTGATCTCTATCAGGTCCATCGCTTCGACCCGACGTGCCCGCTCGACGAGACATTGCGGGCGTTGGACGATCTGGTGCATTCCGGCAAGGTCCGCTATATCGGCGCCTCTAACTATGCGGCCTGGCAGCTCTGCACGGCATTGTGGACGAGCGACAAGCTGGGCCTCGCCCGATATGACTGCGTGCAGCCGCGCCACAATCTGATCTCCCGCGCCATTGAACAGGAATTGCTGCCGTTGTGCCAGGCGCAAGGAGTGGGCGTGATTGTCTATAACCCGCTCGCCGGCGGCATGCTCACCGGCAAACACCAACGCCAGGCGCCGGCGGCGGCCGGTACCCGCTTCGCCATTAATCCGATGTATCACAACCGCTACTGGCAGGAGCGCGTCTTCGACGCCGTTGACCGCTTCCGGGATATTGCCGCCGGCGCCGGCCACAGCATGGCCCAGGTGGCGCTGGCGTGGTCGCTCGCCAATCCGGTCGTGACCTCTGCCATCCTCGGCGCCAGCTGCGTGGAGCAACTGGACGAAACGCTACCAGCAATTGATATCGCGCTCAGCCCTGAGCAGTTCCGGCAGTTGGACGAGCTGTGGGAACTGGTCGGACGGCGGGAGTTTTAGGGACCTCTCCTGCAATCGTGGTAGCATCAAAGCCGATATTGTCGTCAAAGTTGCGTGCGAAAGTAGTCAATCCTCCAATGTCTGACGTACGTTTTCCCAGTCGGCGGCGCGTTGTCTTGCTCGGGCTGGTCACACCATTGCTCGCTGCCTGCGCTGGGTCGGCCGGCGCCGGAGTGGCGAGTCCTTCCGCGACGGGAACGAACAGCGTCGCCCTGGCGAGCACAAGCACCGGCGGTTCGCTCACCGCAAGCGCTGGTTCCAGCGCTGCTGTCGCGGCATCAGGCGCCAAGCAGAATGTGGCGCTGGTCTTTCCAGGACCGGGCACGCTGATCTTCCTGCCGTTCGAAGTCGCCCTCGCTCAAGGCTTCTTTGGCGGACAGGGTCTCAACGCCACCTTCACGTATTCCAAGGGCGGGCCGCCGGCGGTGACGGCGCTGCTGGCCGGCAGCACCGACTTTGTTGGCACCACGATCGATCTGGCGCTGAATAGCTACAAGCAGCATAAGACAATCACGATGGTCACCTCGCTCACGCGCGTGCCGGCGTTCGCCGTAGTCAGCACCAACGCCGCCGTGACGGGCCTGAAAGACCTCGCCGGTAAGAAGGTCGGGATCAGCAACGTCGGCGCCGGAGACGAGTTGGTTTTGCAGTTCCTGCTCAAGCAGCAGGGTGTGGACCCGCAGAGCGTGCAGTATGCGGCGATCGGGCCCGACGAGGCGAAGATCAATGCCCTGAAGGCCGGCCAGGTGGACGCAGCGATTTTACAGGAGCCGGCCCTGAGCATCGTCTTGAAACAGGGCGGCAAAGAACTGGCGAACCTGTATGAACGGAAGCAGGCACAGGCGGCCTTTGGCGGCGGCTATCAGTTCACCGGCCTGGTAACAACACCAGCGGCGATCAGCGCCAAAGTCGATCTTGTGCAGCGGATGGTGAACGCCGTGGTGCAGGCCGATCGCTTCATCGCCGCCAATAGCGGCCTCGACATTGCCGCCAAGTTGCCGGATCAGGCGATTGTCGGCGGCGACCGCGCGGCTTTCGCCAAGATTCTGGACCAGTACAAGCAGGCGATTTACTCGGCGGATGGGCAGATTCACGCCGACGAGGTGGATACCGTCGCCAAAGTGCAGGCTGCCTCGGGGGCCCTGACCGGCCCGAAACCGGATATGACGCAGTTTTTCACGAATACGTTTGTGAACGCCGCGCCGAAGTGATTGGCGCGCGAAGCCAGGCACGGGCAGCGGCAGATATGTCCGGCATGTCTCTGGCAAAGGTAGAGATCCGAGATCTGCGCCGCTCCTTCCGGCGGCCGGACGGCAATGAGCAGGTGGCCCTGGCCGGCGTCAATCTGGCGGTGGCGGCTGGTTCGTTCACTTCCATCGTCGGGCCAAGCGGCTGTGGCAAATCCACCTTGCTATCGATTATCGCCGGTCTGGTCGAGCCGAGCGGCGGCGACGTGCGGATTGACGGGCAGGCGGTGCGCGGCGTCCAGCGTGGCATCGGCTTCCTCTTCCAGCACGACACGTTGCTGCCCTGGTGGAGTGTGCGCGACAACGTCGGCTTCGGCTTGCGCTTGCAGCGCTTCCCAGCGGTGGCGATCAAGGCCCGCGTGGCGGAGTGGATTGGTCGGGTCGGCCTGACCGGATTCGAGCAGCATTACCCGGCCCAATTGTCGGGCGGCATGCGGAAGCGTGTGGCGCTGGCCCAAATGCTGGCCTTCGAGCCGGACCTGATCTTGATGGACGAGCCGTTCGCGGCGCTCGATGCCCAGACTCGCAATCTAATGGAGAACGACTTGCTGCGCATCGTCGAGCAATCGGGACAGAAGACCGTACTCTTCGTCACGCACGACCTGGAAGAGGCGGTGGCGTTGAGCGATCGCACCGTGCTCATGACGGCGGGGCCGGCGGCGACGGTGAAGGCCAGTTACGAGGTGCCGTTGGCCCGGCCGCGCGACGTCATGGCGAGCCGGCAGAACCCCCAGTTCCGGACCATCTTTACGGCTATCTGGCAGGGGCTCAGCGAAGAAGTGGATAAGTCTTTTGGTCGCGCCGACGAGTACGAAATCTAACGATCCGGAGGCGGAACCGGCGCTCTCTGCCATAGGGCGAGGGCGGTCCGCCGCAGACCGCTCACGGGCTATCGAGGCCACACGTTTCGGCCTGATCGCCGCGGTGCTGGTGGTCTGGGAAGGACTGGTGCGCGCCGGCTGGTGGGATGCCGGCTTCATCAGTTCGCCTAGCCTGATAATTGCCAAGCTTGCCATGTGGGTCGCCAGCGGCTATCTCTGGCCACAGGTACTGGTGACGCTGGAGGAGGTCGCCATCGGCTTCGCATTGGGGCTGGTCGCGGCGATCGGGGCCGGCTTCGCCCTGGGACGCAATGCTTTCCTGGCCGGCGTGTTTGAGCCGATGCTGGCAGCCTTGAACGCCGTGCCGCGCATTGTCCTGGCGCCGTTGCTGATCCTCTGGTTCGGCATCGGCGTGGAGTCGAAAGTTGCCTTGACCTTCCTCATGGTGTTCTTCGTGGTGGTGTTTGCCGTGCTGAACGGCATCCGGGAAGTCAACCAGGCCCTCGTCCAGAACGCCCGCATCCTCGGCGCAACAGAACGCCAGTTGGACCGCTTCATTTACTTCCCGGCGGCGCTGACCTGGATCTTCGGTAGCTTGCGATTGGCGATCGGCTTTGGCTTCAGCGCAGCCATCGTTGGGGAGTTTCTACTCTCCAGTCGGGGCCTGGGCTACCTGCTGAACGCCGCCCAGAACGCCTTCGACGCCACGTCCATGATGGCGGCGCTGGTCACCCTCATGGCGATCATCGGTGTGTTGACGTACCTGGCGGGGCGCATCGAGCGCCGCGCCTCCCTGTGGAAGACGACCGCCGGTTCGGACCGTTAGCAATAATCACTCCCCGTCCGCCGGCGGGGCCTTCGGCGGCAAGCCATTTGCCGGTGCGGCCGCTTGCAGTTGCTTGAGCAGGCCGGCTACGCCACCGTTTTCCGCGCTTTTGCCGCCGAGCATGCTCTGGTCGAGGTAGTCGCCCAATTGGCCGAAGAGGCGCGTGAACTCCATCGGGATGACGAGTTTCGTGCTGGGACTGGCGCCGAGCGCCTTGAGGCCCTCGATCACCTGCAAGGTCATGGTCTTGGAGTCAATAGTATTGGCGGAGGCGTAGATCGTCTGTAAGGCCTGACCGTAGCCCTCCGCCTCCAGGATGCGCGACTGGCGGGCACCCTCAGCGCGCAGGATGGACGACTGCTTGTCGCCTTCCGCGACATTTATCGTGAACTGACGCTTGCCTTCCGATTCCAGGATGGCGGCGCGCTTGGTGCGTTCGGCGGACATTTGGCGGTTCATGGCTTCCTGCACTTCGCGCGGCGGCAGAATCTCTCGAATCTCCACGGCGGTCACCTTGACGCCCCAACGTTCCGTGACTTCATCCAACTTGGTCCGCAGCATCTCGTTGATGTGCTCGCGCCGCGCCAGTACGTCGTCCAGGGGAATGTCACCGACAATGGCGCGCAGCGTTGTGGCGGCAATGCCCTGGGACGCGCCGCCAAAGTTGTTGACGGCCACCACGCTAGACACCGGGTCGATCACCTGGCGGTAGACCAGGAAGTCGATCGAAATCGGCACATTATCCTTCGTGATGCACGTCTGGTGCGGAATTTCCGTAAACAGTTCGCGCAGGTCGACCATCACCGGCCGGTCAATGAACGGCAGCAGGAAGACCGGTCCGGGCCCTTTGACGCCGACACATTTGCCCACCCGGAAAATAACAAGCCGCCGGTACTCGCGCACGACGCGAATGGACTGACTGACGACACCGGCGACGATGATTACCGCGATGATGAGCCAGAGCAGTGGTAAAAGCATGACAAGCCACCTCCTTTGCCGAAGAGGTCAGGCGGTGCGCTGGGCACTGCCTCCGGTCGAAACGACCGGTTCCACTTCCAAGATCAGCCCCCGCCGGCCGATGATGCGTACCGCCTGGCCAGGCGCCAGGGCGAGCGTCGCCGGGTCAGCACGGAACGCGTGTGGCCTGGGGCGGGAAACGGCGCCCACCGGGAGCCGATCGGCAACGACCATGCTCGGTGGCGTCTCGGACAACTGCGCCGACCACAGTTCCCCGGCCACGCGCACCGTACCGGCTGGGGCGAGGGCGGTGGCGACGGTGCCGGTCCGCCCGAGCAGGCGCTGCGGTCCGTTCAAGAACGGCATATGCTTGGTGTGCAGCGCGGCGCGGACGATAAACGTGCTCAGCCCGGCGCCACTCGCCGTTAGCGCAACAATGAGGGGCAGCGGCAGCGCTTGCGGTGCATGACTGCCCGGCATGCCATACAGCGTCAGTGAGCCGGCGGCGAAGGCAGCCAGACCTACCGCCGTCAGCCCGCCGTGGGTGGTGAGCTTGACGTCCAGCGTAAAGAGGGAAAGGGCGGCGACAATCAGCAACAGACTGAACCAGTTGACCGGTAATAGGACGAGGCCGATAAAAGCCAGAAGCAGGCAAACGCCACCGCTGATGCCGGGGACGAGCGCCCCCGGATGAAACAGTTCGGTGAGCAAAGCGCAGCAGCCCACCACAAAGAGAGCGTAGGCCAGGGTGGGGTCAGCGAGTGTCTGTTGGATCAGCGCCATTGGAGCCTTCTTTCCCGGTGCCGGGACGGTCGCGATCACTGTCTCTAGTATACAACGGGTCTTGCTGCTCGGCCTACTTTTCGCTATTGTTTGCAAGATTTTTCCTTCGTCTACGTGGCTTGCGTCACTGCATATGGCACGGCGAAGCCATCCGGTATACTGCGGGCGATGCAGACGATCTGTTCGCCGTACCGGTTGCGGTGGTTTCCCCGCAAGCAGGTGGCCCGCGCCACCCCGGTGCGGCTATCTTGTGTGTGCCGGTTGCCATACCGGCGGCGGGAGCAGTAGCCGGCGTGACGGGCATTGAAAACGCACTGGGCGACTTCGTCATCAATACCCTCAAGGCGCTCGGCTACTTCGGGATCGTCCTGCTGATGGCCATCGAAAGCGCTTGCATTCCGCTGCCAAGTGAGATCATCATGCCCTTTAGCGGCTTCCTGGTGGCCCAGGGCAAGTTTGTGCTCTGGGGCGTGGCGCTGGCGGGCGCGGTTGGCTGCACGATTGGCTCGACGGTCGCCTATGTCGTCGGCGCTCTGGGCGGTCGACGGCTGGCGTTGCGTTACGGCAAATTCATCTTACTGTCGGAGCACGATATGGATATCGCCGACCGCTGGTTTGACCGCTTTGGTGAGGTCACCGTCTTCTTCACGCGGCTCATGCCGGTGGTGCGGACCTTTATCTCCTTGCCCGCCGGCATCGCCCGCATGCCGTTCGTTCGCTTTCTGATCTATTCCTTCGTTGGATCGCTGATCTGGTCCGCCTTCCTTGCCTATATCGGCCTGCAACTTGGCGCGCATTGGGATCAACTGAAGCCGATCTTCCGCAAGTTCGACATCCTTTTTGCTGTCATCATCGTATTACTGATTGCCTTCTATATCTACCGGCACGTGCGCCCCGCCGCCCGCGGCGCGGCGGCGTGATGAGCGGTCGTGCGGAGCGCCTGCTGATTGCGGGACCGTAGGATGGCGACCGCGCAAGACCATGTTCGCAACTTCTGCATCATCGCCCACGTCGATCATGGCAAGTCCACGCTGGCTGACCGCCTATTGGAGTTAACGCACACCCTCAGCGCCCGCCAGATGGATGCCCAGGTGCTGGACACCATGGATCTGGAACGCGAGCGCGGCATCACGATCAAGGCGCAGGCCGTCCGCATGTCCTACGACGCGCTGGATGGTGAGACCTATGAGCTAAACTTGATCGACACGCCAGGCCACGTGGATTTTGGCTACGAAGTCTCGCGGAGCCTGGCCGCCTGTGAGGGCGTGTTGCTGGTGGTTGATGCTTCCCAGGGTGTGGAAGCGCAGACGCTGGCGAATCTCTACCTGGCGATGGAACACGACCTGGCGATTATCCCGGTCATCAATAAGATTGACCTGGCGAGCGCCGAGCCGCAGCGTGTGCTGGCCGAGCTGCGGGACGGTATCGGCGTCGACACGAATGATGCCGTGCTCGTGAGCGCCAAAGAAGGGCGCGGTACGCGCGACGTGCTGGAAGCGATTGTGCGCGTGGTGCCGTCGCCGAAAGGCGAGGCCGACGCCCCCTTGCTGGCGCTGATCTTCGATTCGCACTATGACGCCTTCAAAGGCGTGATTGCCTACGTGCGGGTGATGCAAGGGGAGATTCGACGCGGCGAACGCTACCGGGCGATGCAGAGTGGGGTTGCCCTGGATCTGCTGGAGATCGGTGTGTTTCGCCCGCAGTTGACGCCGATTGAGGCGCTGTTGGTGGGTGAGGTCGGCTATGTTGCCACCGGCCTGAAAACCGTGAAGGACTGCCGGGTCGGTGACACGATCACCAGCGTCATCCGGCCGGCGGCAGTGCCGTTACCCGGCTACGAACCGGCCAAGCCGATGGTCTTCGCCGGCCTCTACCCGACGCAGGGTGACGATTACCCCATCTTGCGCGACGCGCTGGACAAGCTGCAGCTCAACGACGCCTCGCTCGTCTATGAACCGGAGAGTTCCGTCGCCTTGGGCTTCGGCTTCCGTTGCGGCTTCCTCGGCCTCTTACATATGGAGATCGTGCAGGAGCGGTTGGAACGTGAGTATCACCTGGACCTGCTCGCCACCGCGCCGAGCGTGCGTTACAAGGTGACCATGAACACGGGCGCGGAAGTGGAGATTGACTCCCCTGCCCGGTTGCCGCCAGTCGGCGACGTCGCGGAGATCGCCGAGCCCTGGGTGGCGGCGAGCATCCTCACCCCCACCCGCTACATTGGCACCCTGATGGATCTCGTCACCGGGCGGCGTGGTGACTTCAAAGAAATGACCTACCTGGACCCGGAGCGTGTGCTGCTGCGCTACGATATCCCACTGTCGGAGATCATCACCGAGTTCTACGACGTCCTCAAGTCGCGCACCCAGGGCTATGCGTCGCTGGACTACCAGCTCAGAGGCTTCCAGGCGTCGCGTCTGGTGAAGCTGGACATCCTCGTCAACGCCCAACCGGTGGATGCCCTATCCATGATCACGCACACCGATAAGGCCTATGCCCAGGGCAAGTTGCTGGTAGTGAAGCTGAAGGAGTTGATTCCCCGCCAACTGTTCGAGGTGCCGATTCAGGCTGCCGTCGGCAGCCGCGTCATCGCGCGGGAGACCGTGCGCGCCTTGCGCAAGGACGTGCTCGCCAAGTGCTACGGCGGCGATATCAGCCGCAAGCGTAAGCTATTGGAGAAGCAGGCCGAAGGTAAAAAGCGCATGAAACGCGTCGGTAACGTGGAGATCCCCCAGGAAGCGTTCATGGCGGTGCTGAAGCTGGGGGAGGGGTAGGCAAGACCATGCAGAACGGGGGGCGCCACGGGGCAAGACTCTGCTGGCGGAAGCATGGCAACCGTTTCATCAGTGCGTGCTGCCTCCTAGCCCTTGTCGCCCTCTCCGCCTGCGCCGGCGCTGCACCTGCTGTGGTGACCACGGCAATCTCCAGCCCAACTACTGCTCAATCGACGGCAACGGTCAGCACGTCCACGAGCGCTTCCACGGCCGCTGTCCAGGCAAGCGGCGCGGCGGCGCGGGTGCCGGGTACGTTCTTCATCGAGCCGGATGATGGCGTGGGCATCATCGTCGACGCCATCAATCACAGCCAGAAGAGCATCGACATGACGATGTACCTGTTGACGGACCGTGAGGTGATCGCCGCCTTGAAAGGGAGCGTGACCCGGCATGTGCGGGTGCGGGCGCTGCTGGAGCAGCATCCGGTGGGCAACGGTCCCGGCAATCAGGGCATTTACGACGATCTGCACGCGGCCGGAGTCGACGTGAAATGGTCCAACCCCGCCTTTCGATTGACGCACGAGAAGAGTCTCGTGCTAGACGGCAGTTCGGCCCTGATCACCACCGCCAACCTGACCTTCAGTTCGGTCACGAGTAATCGCGAGTACGGCATGCTGGATACCGATCCGGCGGATGCGGCGGCGGACGAGGCGATATTTCAGGCCGACTGGGACCGCACCGCCGTGTCGCCATCCCGAGCGGACCTGGTGGTGGCGCCCAACAACGCCCGCCAGAAGCTGACGGCCCTGATTGCCGGTGCAAAGCAGACCTTGCTGGCGGAGCAAGAGGAGATAGAAGACCCAGGCATCGAGGATGCCATCGTGGCCGCCGCAAAGCGCGGCGTGATGGTGCGGGTGATCGCGCCCACGCCCGGAACCGGCGCCGATTACAATGCCGCAGGCGTGCAACGCATCAGTGCTGGCGGCGCCAACGTCCACCGTCTCGCCAAGCCCTACCCGCACGCCAAGATGTTTCTTGCCGACGGTCAAACGCTGTACGTCGGCTCGGCCAATGTGTCAACCTCATCCTTGGATTTCACGCGGGAGCTTGGCCTGATTATGAGCAATCCAGACGCGATTCAGCGCGTGGAGCAGACATTTGAAAAAGACTGGAACGCCTCTGCCAGGGTCTGACGATGTCGGAGACAGTAAAGGAGAACGACAACATGCCGAAGATCACGTTTCTGGGTGCCGGGAGTACCGTCTTCGCGAAGAATCTGTTGGGTGACATTCTCAGCTTTCCGGAACTGGCGGAGTCCCAGATCTGCCTGTTCGATGTTGACGACGAACGCTTGAGCACGTCGGCCGTAGTGGCGCGCAAAGTGGCGGAAGCGGTTGGCGCGCATCCGCAGGTGGAGCACACCACAGACCGGCGGCGGGCGCTGGACGGCGCCGACTACGCCCTCTGCATGATCCAGGTGGGTGGCTATAAGCCGGCCACGATGGTGGATTTCGAGATTCCGAAGCGGTACGGCCTCCAGCAAACGATCGCCGATACCCTCGGCATCGGCGGCATCATGCGCGGGCTGCGCACCATCCCCGTGCTTCTCTCCATGTGCCACGACATGGAGAAGGTCTGCCCCGACGTTAATTTCCTGAACTATGTCAACCCGATGGCGATGAACTGCTGGGCGATCAGCCGGGGCAGCACGATCAAGACGGTCGGTCTCTGCCACAGTGTGCAGGGGACGGCGCGGCAACTGGCGCGCGATATCAACGTGCCGGCGGACGAGATCAACTATCTCTGTGCCGGCATCAACCATATGGCCTTCTACCTGCGCTTTGAACGGAATGGCGAAGACCTCTTTCCAGCCATCCGGCGTGTCGTGAGCGAGGGGCGGGTGCCGGACGGCAACCGCGTGCGCTACGAGATGCTGAAGCGGCTGGGCTACTTCGTCACGGAATCCAGCGAGCACTTCGCCGAATACACTCCCTGGTTCATCAAGCGGGACCGGCCCGACCTGACCGAGCGTTTCAACGTTCCGTTGGACGAGTACCCACGCCGCTGCGAGCGGCAGATCGACCACTGGCAAACGCAGCGCACGGAGTTGGAAGGTGAGGGCACGCTGACCGTTCGCCGGAGCCACGAATATGGCGCGCCGATCATCCACAGCATCGAGACCGGCACGTCGCGCGTGGTCTACGGCAACGTGGCGAACAACGGCCTGATCGAAAACTTGCCGCCGGGCTGTTGCGTGGAGGTGCCCTGCCTGGTCGACAAGAATGGCGTGCAGCCCACCAGAATCGGCGCGTTGCCGGTGCAGTTGGCCGCCCTGATGCAGACGAACGTCAACGTGCAGGCGCTCACCGTGGAAGCGGCGCTGACCCAGCAACGCGACTATATCTACCAGGCGGCGATGCTGGACCCCCACACCGCCGCCGAACTGGACCTCGACCAGATCTGGTCGCTGGTCGATGACCTGATCGCCGCCCACGAGGAATGGCTGCCGGCGTATCACTGAACATGGCGGCACGCCGGATGTGTACAATTCGTCCAGGGACAATCATAGAGTGCGGGAGAAGGTGATTGACATGGCGATACTGAGCATGGAGAAGGCCCAGGAACAACTGAGCCAGCTTCCCGAGCAGCTTGCCGAGACCGCGGAGGAGCACACGCTAACGATTACGCGCCAAGGTAAACCCGTACTGGCAGTAATGTCTTGGGAGTTTTACGAGTCCCTGATGGAGACCGTCGAAATAATGGGAGATGACAGCCAGATGGCTGCGCTGCGGCAAAGTATTGGAGAAGCCGACAGTGGCGACATACGGCCTTGGGAGGAGATTAAGGCCGAGTTTGGCTGGTGACTCCGAACTTTCGTGTTGAACTCACGTCGCGGGCTGAGCAGCAGCTCGCAGCGATCAAAGATCGACGTGTTCAGCGCATTATCGGCACATGCTTCGATCGCCTGAGCCAGGAACCGGGTAAACAGGGCAAACCGCTTATCCAAGAACTCGCCGGGTATCGGAGCTTGCGCGCCGTTGGCCAACGCTATCGCATCATCTACCGGGTCGAAGCATCCAGAGTCACGGTGGTCGTCGTCCTGATCGGACTGCGACGTGCCGGTGACCAACGTGACGTGTACGCAGTCGCCCATAAGCTTCTAAGTAGTCACCCGCAAGCCCCTAAAGAGTGAACTTGCCAATGTGCGCTTGTCGTAACATTTTTGGGAGCTAACCGTTCTCGAAGGCAGACAGAACGCAAGCACGAAAAGAGTTGGTATGTGGCGCTATGCTCGGGCCCAGATGTTGTGTGTTTTTCTGATCGTGTCGCCATTGGTCGTTGCAGCTCCGGCGCACGCCCAAACCACCACCCTCGACTACGCCCTGCCCGGCGGTGGCCACTTCTACCAACAGGCGAACGGCCAGGGCGGACAGGGCGCCGGCGGCTACTCGATTACCGATGCCGGTGGCATTCCCTTCTGGAGTGACTATCAGCGATTAGGTGGCCCCGAAGCTCTGGGCTACCCCGCCAGTCGGCGGTTCACCTGGGATGGCTTTACGGTCCAGGTGATGCAGAAAGTTGTGTTTCAGTGGCATCCGGGCAGCGGGCAGCTGGCGTTCGTCAAGGTGCTGGACCGCCTGCATGACCTGGGCAAGGATGACTGGCTGCTCGTCCAGCGGCAGACGCCCCGTCCCGCCGACACGGCGCCGGATGCCGGCCTGAGTTGGCCGCAGGTTACCCAGCGCCACTGGAGCCTGCTGGACGCCAACGCCGCCATCAACGCGCGCTATTGGGCGGACAGCGATCCGCTCGACCACTTCGGGTTGCCGATGGCGGCGGCGGACATGGGAAACAGCTTCGTCGTCCGCGCGCAGCGCGCCGTATTTCAGTATTGGAAAGTGAAGGTACCTTGGGCCAAAGCGGGCGACGTGACGATCGCCAACGCCGGCGACCTGGCCAAAGAGGCGGGAATGTTCTCCGGCGAGGCGGTGACGCCTGAGCCGGCGAGCGCCACTCCGTCCTCCCCCGCCCATGATTGGCGAACGCCCGGCTTCGTCAGCGACGTCGGCGGCCAGTTGTTTGACCCGTTCTGCGTTCCGCTGCGGGCCGCCGGCTCCAACGTGCCGAATCTGCCCTACTACGACGGGGTGGCGGCCAACCTGGAATGGATGCGGCAGCACCATCTGCGCTGGATGCGCGTCTTCGCTACCGGACACGGCTCGCCCGGTGATCGCGCTCCGACCGATGCGGCCGGCGCCATCCAGGCGCTGCGTTCCTGGCTCCAACAGGTAGACGCCTATAACGCGGTCCATGAACACGCCGAGGCGATCTACGTCCTGGTGAGTCTGACGGATTACTATCCACCGGGTGTCCCCGGCGATGGCCATGCCTACGATCATCCCGTCTTCGCCGCCAGCCCGGTGCTGCCGGCGCCCTGGTATCGCGCTGGAGTGGGGGCCTTCAATTTCCTCCAGACGCACGGCTTCGGCTGGGTGTATCATCTGCCCAACTATGAAGTGAACTACAAGCCCTGGGTTGAGCAGATCGTGCCGGCGCTGGCGCACGATCCGGCCTTGATGGGCTGGCAGTTGGGCAATGAATTGAAGGCGCGCGGCAGTCCGCTCAACAGCATCAGTTCTGACCAGGCCTTTGGCTGGTACCTGGACTTCAGCCGCGACATGGTCGACACGGTCCGCGGCCTCGACCCGAACCACTTGATCTTTATGGGGGCGCAGTACATGGCGGAGCTGACGGACTGGGAGTACCGGCCGAAGAATACGCTGCAACCGGACCGGGTGCCACAGTACCGCCAGTTGGTGCAGCGCATGTTGAACGACTGCGGCACGGCCTGCTGGAATGTCTGGAGCCTCACCGCCTATGACTTCAATCCCTATCCGGTTGATGACGCCCAAACGTTCGGTCGGCAAGGCATCGCGGTCGTGGCGACGGAATACGGCTTCACGCTGGGCCTTCCCGCCGCCATGCAGACGCAGTTCGGCGGCGACCGGGCCGCCGCCCTCCGCCACGGCCTGGCATCACCCTGGCAAACGCTCGACGGCGCCTTCGAACCCCGTCAGTGGAGCGTTGCCCAACTGATGGCCCAAACCGGCCTCGCTGGTATCTCCCCCTGGGCCTCACCGGCGCCTGGCGTCAATGCCGGCTTTGACGAAGACGGCAGCCGCGGCATCACTGGCACGCCAGACGAAGCCGCCGTCTGGTCGGCCTGGGGTGATATCGCCGCCGGGTTGCAGGCGGCCAATCAGGCAGCGGGAGCATCGCAGCGCTGTGCGGGGTATACGTCGCTGGGTTGAGGCGGCTTTGCTCCCTACTTCTCCTCGACCCTCTGCGCGATGTCGCGGACCTGCTCGTCGGCGAAGCGGCGCGCGAACTGGGAAACGATGCCTTCACCCATGGTCACTTCCGCCGCGCTGCCGTCGATGGCGAACCAGAGCGCCTGCGTCAGTCGCGAGTGGCCAGGTGTGGTTTCCGCCACCTCGTAGCGGATCATGCCGTTGAGCTTGCCGGTGATGCTGAGCTCCAAGAGGGTCGGTGGTTCCTCGGCGGTCATCACCATGAAGTGCGGCAACGTCCAGGGTCCAACCTTGACGGCAATATCCCAGCCCGGCGGCGTCCCTGCAAGGGGTACGACCTGGAGCATGGCAGGCGGACACCAGGGTGGCCCCTCCTCAGCGGTCAGCGCCGCCCAGACGGCAGCGGCCGGGGCAGCCACGTCGGCAGCCGCTCCCAGGCGAGACGGTGGCAGGGGCAACGGGGGGAGGGGAGCGCCGAGAAGCTGCTCTTGGGAAATGATCGCCGGATTGAAGCGCACGACCAGCGAGGCGGTGGGTCCGCCCGAGGCCCGTTCCATCGTCCCGCCCGCCCGACTGAGGGCGGCAACAACTGCCTCGAAACATAGGACATCCGGTCGCCGCAGGCCCAGGCGGAGGCGACCGGCGATGGCGTGCCGGATTTCGGCGACATCGGCAACGATCGCCGGGTGCAGTAGACGGTAGAGCGGGTTTAGCCGCCCGTCCGGTCGGGCCTCAGCGGACACGCGGGGCGCCTTTCTTTTCACTTATCGCCGGCATCCGCCGTTGCCTCGTGGTCTGCACCGCACCTACCCCATACCAATCGAATGATGTGTAACGGATTACTTGTTACCTTGCCTGGCCAGCCAATCGCTCACTTGCTGCATGTGCACGCGCTGGTGGTCTGTCATGTAGCGCAGGCTGAGGAGTGCGCTGTCCCGACGTGATTGACGATCTGGGCAACGTTCCAGTCCTCGCCTGCTGGTGCAACGCGCAAATCAGCTTCGGTCAAGTCAGCAAATGCGCGGTCGGTCTCTGCTGCGGCTTCCCTGAAGGCGGCGAGCGCCGTGGCGCGATCTTCCGGCATGGGCACGCTATCCTCTCCATCAGTCGTCGATGTGTCTTTCCAGCGTACCGCAAAAGTGCTATGCCTGGATTGGCAGCGGAAGATGGTGCAGGTATTCCTCCTTGGTCGGCATGCTTGACGGTAGGACCTTCGCTGCGCGCGTGTACGACGTGGTACGGCAAATCCCGACAGGGAGCGTCACGACGTACGGGCACGTCGCCCTGCTCGTCGACGCGCCGCGGTGCGCCCGGCAGGTTGGCCGAGCGCTGCGCGAGTTGCCCCGCGACCTCGCTTGGGGGGCGCCCAAGCCGGCGCTCGCCACCGGCGCCAACAGCGGAGATACTCAAGCTAGACACCACCTCGTCCCCTGGCACCGCGTCGTCAATGCGCAGGGTCGCGTCTCCCTCCGAGGCGATGCGGGAAGCCTTGCCGCCCAGGTGGTCCTGCTCCGTGGCGAGGGCGTCGCGGTGACGGAGGAGGGAATCCTGCCAAAGGGACTGGATGCCGCGGGATGGTTTCCGGAACCGTGGGACATAGAGATGGTCGCTCCCCACCGATAGTAACGTGAAAATTGAAAAGTGTCCCTGTCCGGTGCTCACTCGTACGTCGCTGAAAAAACGTGTCGGCCAGCCATTTGCGGAAGGAGGGGTTGTCGCTGAACTGCTTGAACAGCTCGGTGTGGTCGGCCAGCAGTTCGGTTACGACCCGACCGAGCGCCTTGTCGTGCTCGATGCGAGCGTTCTGCTTATCGGAGTTCTTGCGGGCGTTCTGGTAGGCGCGGTCGGCGGCGACTTTGGCCGGAATCTCCTCGCCGATTACCTGGCGAATCTTGTCGGCGTCCTTCCAGTCGATAGCGCCGAACTGGTCGTTGAAGGCTTTGATGATGTTGCTCAGGTGGTCTAACTCTGGTTCCGCCATGAACGTGCTGCCACTGGTGGGTACGGGCTCGACCTCGGCGTCCTGGTCGGGTAGGGTGATTTCCAGCGCGGCCTTGACTTCCACCCGGTAGCTGTCCATATCGATCGCCTCCAGGATGCCCTGCCCGAGGTCACCTTCCTTCGGGGCGGGCAGTTTGGGAATCAAGAAGTTCAGGAAGATGGAGAGCTTCTCCCATTCGGCGTTGGTGTAGGGCAGGATCGACGCCAGGAAGTCGTAGGTGCGGACAAAGGCTTTGGCCTTGCCCTTGAAGTCGATCTGCTCGTCTTCGTCTAGATCGTCCTTATAGGTGGCGACGCAAGCGTCGAGGATCGGGTCGAGCCGGTCGCGATCAGCGCCGCCAAGGTAGTGTTCGACGAGGCCGGTAATCTGGGCGTCATCGTACACCTCGGCGCCGTCGAGGTCGGCCTTCAGGTCGTGCAGCTTGTTCGGGTCGGTCTCCTGACTGAGGATCGTCGTGCGGTAGTAGTCCGCAAAGGCGGTTTCGATCGTCTCGGCGTCGTTCACGAAGTCGAGCACGAAGGTGTCGTGCTTTTTGGGGTGGGCCCGATTCAGGCGGGAGAGCGTCTGCACCGCCTTCACGCCGGAAAGCGGCTTGTCCACGTACATCGCGTGCAGCAGCGGCTCGTCGTAGCCGGTCTGGAACTTGTCCGCCACGATCAAGAAGCGATAGGGGTCTTCGACGATCTTCTCCGGGATCAGATTGCTCGGAAAGCCGTTCAGCGCCGCCTCCGTGACCATCCGTCCGCCGTCGTCGTACTCACCGGAGAAGGCGACGATCGCCTGGTAGGGGCTGTTCTGCTCTCGCAGGTAGGCCGTGGCGGCGTGGTAATACTGGATCGCGCGGGCAATGCCGCTCGTCACCACCATTGCCCGCGCTTCGCCGCCGAGCTTGCGCCGGGCCAGCACCTGCTCCGAGAAGTGGTCGACGATGATCTCGGCCTTCTGACGGATGGCATGGTCGTGCGACTCCACGTAGCGGCGCAGCTTCTTGCGCGCCTTCTTCACGTCGACCTCGGGGTCGTCCGGCGCCGTCTTCAACAGGCGGTAGTAGCTCTGCACCGGCGTGTAGTTGGCGAGCACGTCCAGGATGAAGCCCTACTGAATCGCCTGTTTCATCGAGTAGGTGTGGAACGGTCGGTGCTTGACGACGTCTTCCTCGGGATACGCTTCGCCGAAGATCTCCAGCGTTTTGTTCTTCGGCGTCGCAGTGAAGGCGAAGTAGCTGGCGTTGGTGAGCATCTTCCGCGCTTCCATGAGGCGGTTGATGCGGTCCTCCACCGTCTCCGCGTCCTCTTCGCTGCCCTGCTCGGCCAGCGCCACGCTCATCTGGGCTGAGGTGCGGCCGCCCTGACTGGAGTGCGCCTCGTCGATAATGATGGCGAAGCGCCGGCCGCGGTGCTCATTGCCGATGGTGTCCAGGATAAAGGGGAACTTCTGGACCGTCGTGATGACGATTTTCTTGCCGGCCTGGAGGAAGGCGCGCAGGTCGTCAGCGTGCTCGGCGTGGCCGACGGTGGCCGACACCTGGGCGAACTGCTTGATCGTGTCCCGAATCTGCTTGTCCAGCACGCGCCGGTCGGTGACGACGATCACCGTATCGAAGATTGTCTGTCCGTCGCTTTCCAGTCCCACCAGTTGGTGCGCCAGCCAGGCGATCGAGTTGCTCTTGCCGCTGCCGGCGGAGTGCTGGATCAGGTAGCACCGGCCGATGCCGCGCGCCCGTGCATCGGCCAGCAGTGCGCGGACTACGTCGAGCTGGTGGTAGCGCGGGAAGAGCTGGCGCGAGCGCTTGTGTCCCCGATCGTCGCGTTCCTCCACCACCTGCGCATAGTTCTCCAGGATGTCCGTCAGCCCCTCCGGGGTCAGGATGTGCTGCCAGAGGTAGGCTGTCTTGATGCCGAGGGGATTGGGCGGGTTGCCGGCGCCATCATTCCAGCCCTGGTTGAAGGGCAGGAACCAGGATTCCTTGCCGGTCAGGTGGGTACACATGCGCACCTCGCTGTCGTCTACCGCGAAATGCACCACGCAGCGCCCAAGCTGGAAGAGCAACTCACGCGGGTGGCGGTCGCGCCGGTACTGCTCCACAGCATCCTGGACGGTCTGCTTGGTCAGGCTGTTCTTCAATTCAAACGTGGCGATGGGCAGGCCGTTGATGAATAGGCAAAGGTCAAGGGCGAGCTGCGTCTCATCCTTGCTGTAGCGCAGTTGCCGGGTGACGCTGAAGACGTTGGCGCGGAAGCGCTCGACGGCCAGTGTGTTGCCGGGTGTCGGCGTGCCGTAGAATAGGTCCAGCGCTGCCGGCCCGTGCTTGATCCCCTTGCGCAGCACGTCAATGACACCGCGCTTGGCGACTTCGCCCTGGAGCCGGTCGAGGAACTGCCGCCGCTTCGGGCCAGCCGCCGCAAGCGCCAGCGCCTCAATCACCTTCGGCTGCGTCGCCTGCAAGAACTCAATGAGCTTGGTCACATCAACGGCGTGATCGCGATCGTAGTCGGTGGCGTTGCCCTGGCGGTAGTTGCTCCCATAGGCGGCAATGCCTTCGCGCAGCGTGCTCGACCCTAGCGCGACCGATTCTGGCCGTCCCGTCAGCGCAGCGACAATCAGCGATTCCAGGCCGCGCTCGCTGGCATCAGTCGGCGGCATCGGGCCGACGGGACATGAACTCGAGTACTGCGGTGACGCGGGGTAGCTGGCTCATATATGTCTCCCAGGAAGCATGGTACCGAACGGCGGGCGTCCGCTGCGGCGGACGGGGCCCTCTCTCCTGACCTCTCCCCCAAGCGTGGGGGAGAGGAACTGAACGGCTGGTCGGCTGCCACTGCTGCCTTGCGGCTCCTCCACGCGCGGAAAGTGATCGGACGCCGGGAAGGGCGGTGGCGACATGGCAGTGCAGGTCACGGTTGGCACTGAGAGACGGCTTGCGCGATGCGGTGCAGCACGCTTGTCAGATTCGCCTCTACTTCCTCGTTGCGAAAGCGGAGGACCGTATAGCCAAAGTCGCGCAACCGTTCGGTTCGCAGAAGATCGTACTGCGCCTGCGCTTCATCATCGTGAACCGAGCCGTCAACTTCAACGACCAATTTGCCTCTCGGACAACAGAAATCCAGGATGAATGGACCGAAAGGATGTTGGCGTCGGAAAAACAAACCCTGCAAGCGCCTGGCACGGAGCTGTTCCCAGAGCAATTGTTCCGCCGGCGTCATCGTCCGACGCAACTGCCGCGCCGCAGCGATGAGCTCCTGCGTTGTTCCCCGAATGGTCGATCCAGCCCTCGGTTGACGCCGCCGCCACGAGCCTGCCATGGTCTCCCACCTGTTCCGCGCCGCGCATTGGCGCACCCACTCGCCCGCGTTCATCTCGCGACGCTTGTACCTGTCGGTCATGCGGCAGGGGCTGCGGCGGCGGAGCCCTCTCTCTGGCTTCGCCATCTCCCCCCCAAGCGTGGGGGAGAGCCAGAGTCAAACGGTTGGTCGCCCCTCCCGATCATGATCGTAGAACAATGGTCAAGGAAACCGCCAATGCTCAGCGGCGCGTTCCTCTCCCCCAAGCGTGGGGGAGAGGGCAGGAGAGAGGGCCCCGTCCGCCGCAGCGGACGCCCCCTGCCATCAGTCCTCAACAACATCATCTCCCCCGTCGTCCAAATCGTCGTGCATCAGAACGTCGGAGAG